>NZ_JAFNON010000006.1:0-190350 GCF_026536245.1 Gilliamella sp. B2824
GTTAAGCCTGCCGCCAGCGTTCAATCTGAGCCATGATCAAACTCTTCAATTTAAAGTTTGATGCTCAATAACTGTCTCTGACATAATTCAAATGAATCTTCAGTGTCACTTATCAAGACTTAATTTTTTCAGTCCGTAGACTTTTAATTTTTCGTCTCGCAAGTGCCCACACAGATTGTCTGTTTCTTCTTTTTAAAGAGCTGACAGCGTTAAACTTAACTAAACATTTTGTTGTTTCAGTTTGCTGTCTCAAGGGTTGCGTATGTTACTCACTTCATTTGCCTACGTCAACCCCCAATTTTATAAATTTCAAATTTTTCTTATCGAGTGATTGCTTTTTAAGCTAAACGTAACTTTATAAGCTTATCGTGATTTGTTTTACTGCATTCTTCGCTTTACTAATCGCTTCCTCAACCGTTAGTGCTCTAGCAAGCGCAACACCCATTCTGCGCGTTGCTTTTACTTCTGGCTTACCGAATAAACGTAAATCTGTTTGTGGCTGACTTAATGCTTTATCTAAATTAGCAAAGGTAACTTGTTTAGAATCTCCTTCTACTAATAAAACAGCAGATGCACTCGGGCCATATTGTTCAATAACAGGAATAGGTAAACCAAGTATTGCTCGAGCATGCAGCGCAAATTCAGAAAGATTTTGTGATATTAACGTCACCATACCGGTATCATGTGGACGTGGTGAAACTTCACTAAACCAAACCTGATCACCTTTAATAAATAATTCGACACCAAATAAACCGCGTCCGCCTAATGCATCAGTTACTTTAGTTGCAATTTCCTTTGCTAACTTTAGTGCATTATCAGACATCGCTTGAGGTTGCCAAGATTCTCGATAATCACCTTTTTCTTGTCGATGACCAATTGGTTGACAAAATGAAACACCATGGATATGTCGAACAGTTAATAAAGTAATTTCATAATCAAAATCCACCAAACCTTCGATAATAACCTTACCCCCACCAGCTCGCCCGCCTGCTTGTGCATATGTCCATGCTAATTCAATGTCCTGATGATTACGTATCAGTGATTGTCCTTTTCCTGAAGAACTCATAACGGGTTTAACAAAACAAGGAAAACCTATCTCTTCAACCGCTTTTTTAAATTCATGTTCATTTATAGCAAATCGGTAAGGTGAAGTTGGTAGTTTTAGCTCTTCAGCGGCTAGCCGACGAATACCTTCTCGATTCATCGTTAGTTGTGTTGCTTTTGCTGTAGGAATAACTGTAAAGCCTTGCTGCTCTAATTCGACTAAAGTGTCAGTTGCAATTGCTTCTATTTCTGGAACGATATAATCAGGTTTTTCAGCTTCGATAACTTTTCTTAAAGCTTGGCCATCTAACATATTGATTACATGATAACGATGTGCAACTTGCATTGCTGGTGCATTAGCGTAGCGATCAACAGCAATAACTTCACAACCAAACCGTTGTAGCTCTATCACGACTTCTTTCGCTAATTCACCTGCACCACAAAGCATAACTTTAGTTGAAGTGGGTGATAACGGCGTTCCAATTGTAGCCATAATGTCCTCATACTCAGTTAACTATTTTTAATATTAATATCCTAAAAATAAAAAATCGGGAACAATATCCCGATTTTCTAATTATTATGCTTGATAAGGATCACGTAGAATCATGGTTTCACTACGATCTGGACCTGTTGAAATAATATCAATTGGGGTTTCAGTTAACTCTTCTATCCGTTTAATATAATTTTTTGCTGCTTGTGGTAACGCATCATAACTTTTAATACCAAACGTTGATTCGCTCCATCCTGGCATAGACTCATATACAGGTTTGACTAAACTCCAATCTTCAGCAGCAGCCGGTGCATTGTTAATCACATCACCATTAGGTAATTGATAACCAACACAGATTTTAACTTCTTTAAGGCCGTCTAACACATCAAGTTTAGTTAAACAAAAACCAGAAACTGAATTTAGTTGTACGGCTTTACGAACAGCAACCGCATCTAGCCATCCAGTACGACGACGGCGACCCGTTGTTGCACCAAATTCATTACCTTGTTTGCAAAGATATTCACCCACATCATCAAAGAGTTCTGTTGGAAATGGTCCTGCACCGACACGAGTAGAGTAAGCCTTAACAATACCTAGCACATAGCCAACATAACGTGGACCAAAACCTGATCCTGTCGCTACACCGCCAGCAGTAGTATTTGAAGAGGTAACAAAAGGATAAGTACCATGATCAATATCAAGTAATGTACCTTGTGCACCTTCAAACATGATTCTTTCGCCTTTCTTCCGAGCGTCTTCTAATAGCGTCGGAATATCTGCAATCATAGCCACTAAAATATCTGCAATCGCTAATGTGTCATCAAGGACTTTTTGATAATCAACCGCTTGAGCTTTGTAGTAATTGACTAATTGGAAGTTATGATATTCCATTACTTCTTTTAGTTTTTCAGCAAAAGCTTGGCGATCACGTAAATCACCAACTCGAAGTCCACGACGAGCGACTTTATCTTCATATGCAGGGCCAATACCTCGACCTGTGGTGCCTATCGCTTTACTACCACGTGCTTTTTCACGGGCTTGGTCTAATGCAATATGGTAAGGTAGAATTAAAGGGCAAGATTCAGATATCAGTAATCTGTCTTTAACCGGAATACCTTTATCTTCTAACGCTTTCATCTCTTTCATTAGCGCATCAGGGCAAAGTACTACACCATTCGCAATGATACTTATAACATCATGACGAAGAATACCTGATGGGATAAGATGTAATACTGTTTTTTCGCCATTGATCACTAACGTATGGCCAGCATTATGCCCACCTTGATAACGAACAACATATTTTGCTTTTTCTGTGAGTAAATCAACAACTTTACCTTTGCCTTCATCACCCCATTGCGTACCTAGCACAACAACATTATTACTCATAGACTATTACTCATTCTGTTATTTATTCGATTTTAGTTTCATGTATTGGAAAAATTCACTATCTGGGCTAATAACCATAACGTCATTACCAATAAAACTTTGTTCATAAGCTTTTAAACTTCGAATGAAGCTAAAAAATTCCATATCTTTACCAAAGGCATCAGCATAAAGTTTAGCTGCATTAGCATCACCTTCACCACGAATAATTCGTGATTGTCGTTCAGCTTCAGATAATATTTTTGTTGCCTCAAGTGTCGCTGCCGCTCTTGTTTCTTCCGCTTTTCTTACACCTTCAAAACGTTTATCGCGGGCAATGACTTCTCGTTCTGCTCGCATTCTGGCATAGATAGAACCTGAAACTTCAGCAGGGAAATTAATCTGTTTAATACGTACATCAACGACTTCAACACCAAAAGCGCGTAGACTCGTTTTACTACTTTCGGGATCTTTTTCTGTATCTGCAACTAGTTTGTCTATTGGTGCATTATCAACAGAATCTTGATGTGTACCATTTAAAGCATCTTTTACTCGAATCATTAAAGAATTACGCGATTTAGTATCCGCATTCGAGTCATTAATAATGTCCTTATTACTCAGTTTACCAATTTCCGCTCTTAAACGACCATTTAGACGAGCAAGTAGTAAATCTTCAACATTATTGCCACCGGCAACTGTTTCATAATAGCGATTGAAGTCAACAATTTTCCATTGAACAAAATAGTCAACTATCAACTCTTTCTTTTGAACATTGAAAAAACGTTGTTCTTTACTGTTATTAGAACTATTGGTGGTTTGTATTTTAGCATCAATAACTTTAACACTATCAATACCTGGAATTTTAAAATGTAAACCAGGTTGAGATAATCCAATTATTTTATTAAATCTTAAAACAACACCACGGGTGCCTTCCTCAATAACATAAACACTTGAAAAAAACACACCGATTAAAATCAAAACTATAGGAATCAATAATTTACGCATATTCATTTTTCTCCTTATCGTCCCATAGTCCGCGTCGTATTGCTGGTAGAACTATTATTACGGGTTGTAGCACCATTTTGTGACTCTTTAGTTGGTTGAGGTGCACTTTTTATCGCATCAGAAGAGCTTGGCATATTAAAATTGTAATCACTGTTTTGATTTGGCAACGTAGTTGGTGTAGCCATTTTTTCGCTGTTATTTTTTAATAACTGCTCCAACGGTAACACCATTAAATTACCACTTTTATCATTCACAACAACTTTATTAGTTTTACTTAATATTTTTTCCATTGTTTCAATATATAAACGCTCTTTAGTGATTTGAGGGGCAGCCTTATATTGAGGTAATATTTTTTCAAAACGTGCAACATCACCAGCCGCTTCAAGTTCTACACGAACTTTATACGCATCAGCATCAGCTAAAATTCTTGCAGATTTACCTTCTGCTTGTTGCACTAACTGAACTTTATCTGCTTCAGCTTGTTTAATTTCACGTTCGCTATCACCTTGAGCACGAATAGCATCATCGTAAGCATCTTGCACTTCATCTGGTGGTCGAGCAACTTGGAAGTTCAAATCAACAATGTTAATCCCCATATCGTAATGCGTAATTACATTAACTAATTCATCTTTAGTACTGCTTTCAAGCGCAGCTCGTCCATCGGAAATAATCGCATCGATATTAGAACTTCCAACCGCTGTTCTTAAAGCACTATCAGCAGCTTGACGAAGACTATCCTCAACATTGGTTACATTAAATAAATATTTTAATGGATTGCTGATACGATACTGAACATTCATTTCAACAAAAACTAAATTTTCACCTGTTGTAACAATGAACCCTTGCACATTAAAATTTCGTGTTCCTTGGGTATCAACGACATAAACTTTGTCAATTAAGGTAGGTTTCCAATTCAAACCTGGTTGAATAATTTCTGGTTGAACCTGTCCAAAACGGGTAATCACACCTCGTTGACTTTGGTTGATAGTATAAAAACCACTTATTCCCCAAATCAGAATAAGCACAACAATGACTGCAATAACAATTTTTGAGCTATTCATCGATAATTTAATTTTTGATGAACCCCCATTATTATTGCTTGAATTACCTTTTTTTAATAGGTCTTTAATTTTATCTAAAAAACCACCGGATGAATTAGAAGGTTTTTTATTATTATTTCCCCATGGATCGTTATCTTGTCCGTTATTTCCGGGCTGATTCCACGCCATATTTTATATGCTCCATTTAACAATTAGTTGTTATTTTGCGTATTAATTAAGTATAACAGATCTGGCTCTTGTTTACAGAGGCGATTCCATTCAATTGACGGCATTCTCACATCAAGTTGAAAGCTACCATCTTCATTTATAATTTCATGTTCTACTGCATTTAGCTGATAAAAACGGCTTCTTAGCCTGACTAAATGAACAGGTAAGCTTAATTGACAAATTTGGATCTGTCTAGCAAGTCTTTCTTTTAATGCAGTAAATAGTAGATCTAATCCTAAACCATTTTGAGCAGAAATCCAAACACGAATAGGCATACCATTTTCGTCACGATCAATACAAGGCTGTTTACCTTCCATTAAATCTATTTTATTCATTACCATCAATGTTGGAATATCGTGGGCATCTATTTCTAATAGAACCTCTTCTACAGCATGTATATTATCTAATAGGTTTGGATCGGATGCATCAATCACATGTAATAAAAGTGCGGCCTCTTGGGTTTCGAGTAATGTTGCTTTAAAAGCAGCAATAAGGTCATGAGGTAAATGACGAATAAATCCGACTGTATCGGCTAATACGACTTCGCCAACATCTTCAACATTAATGCGTCTTAAAGTCGGATCAAGCGTTGCAAACAATTGATCGGCAGCATAAACATCGGCATGCGTTAATGAATTAAATAGTGTTGATTTACCAGCATTAGTATAACCAACCAACGAGACAGTAGGTAGATCGGCTTTATTTCTTGATTGTCGATTTTGATTGCGCTGTTTTTCAACTTTAGCAAGCCTAGATAATATCAATTGAATACGATGACGAATTAAACGTCTATCGGTTTCTAACTGAGTTTCGCCCGGCCCTCTTAAACCAATTCCACCTTTTTGTCGTTCTAAGTGTGTCCAGCCTCGAACTAAACGCGTTGATAAATACTGCAACTGCGCTAATTCTACTTGTAACTTACCTTCATGAGTTCTAGCACGTTGTGCAAAAATATCTAAAATAAGCCCAGTTCGATCAACGACACGGCATTCACATAATTTTTCTAGGTTTCGTTCTTGGGTAGGAGTTAAGGTGTGATTAACTAAGATAACTGATGCGTCAAGCGCTTTAACTTTTTCGGCAATTTCAAGGGCTTTCCCTTCACCAATAAAATATTTAGCTTGTGGTGCTTTTCTTGAGGTTGTCACAATATCGAGAATCTCAATTTGAGCAGAAGAAACAAGTACTTCAAACTCTTTTAGATCCTCGATATCGCTTTCTTGAGGGAAGAATACATGGACTAATAAGGCAGATTCCCCGCCTTTATATCGCTCAAACAATCAGATTCTCCACTGAATTAATCAGCTTTCGCTTTCCTCTTCAGGTTGAGTCACCAATCCAGAGATAGATCTTGATGGTACAACTGTTGAGATGGCATGTTTATATACCATTTGGCTTACAGTATTTTTTAATAAAATAACAAACTGATCAAATGACTCAATTTGCCCTTGTAATTTAATACCGTTAACTAAATAAATGGATACAGGAATATGCTCGCGACGAAGCAAATTTAAATAAGGATCTTGTAATGACTGCCCTTTTGACATGAGTTTATCCTTTAAGATGAAAATAATAATATGAAGATAATATAATCGTACTTTTTAAAAATATTTAATTTAACTAAAACATAAAGTACTTATGTCTATTTACCAAAATAACATAAAAAACTCAGCTCTTGAACTGGTCAACAATAATTTATGCACAAATAACTAAAATTTTAATAAATTTACACTAATCAAACAAAAAAAAATACTAAAATATTATGTTAACCTAAAACTTTTTTACATTTTGTAAAAAACAATTTCGAGGTAAAAAGTAAAGTAATAAAAAGTAAAAAATATTTTCAAACCTAAAAAAGCTGATCGAAAACCTTATCCATATTATCAGGATTTAACCATGTAACAGGTTGTTTCCAACCACGTAGCCAAGTAATTTGCCTTTTTGCTAATTGACGTGTTGCACAAATACCTTTAAACACCATTTCATCATAACTACTTTGACCCTCTAAATACTCCCACATTTGCCGATAGCCAACACAACGCATCGAAGGTAAATTTAAATGCAAGTCAGGTCGTAATTTTAGCGCTTTCACTTCATTTTCAAATCCTTGATCGAGCATCTGTAAAAAACGTTGTTCAATACGCTGATGTAACTGCGCGCGATCTGAAGGCATAATGGCAAACTGCATCACATCGTAAGGTAATGCTTCACCACTTTCTTGGGTAAGTTCGGTTAAACTCTTACCCGAAATTAAATAAACTTCTAAAGCACGATTAAGACGCTGTGGATCGTTTGGATGAATTCTTTGAGCAGAAACAGGATCAACTTTTTTTAATTCTTCATGAATCACTTGCCAACCAAATTTATTGGCCTTTTCTTCTATTTGTTGCCGAATTTCACTGTTAGCTACAGGTAAAGGTGATAACCCTTCAAGCAACGCTTTAAAGTACAACATTGTTCCACCAACTAACAATGGAATTCGCCCTTTTTTTAGCGTTTTTTCAATTTCAATTAGAGCATCATGCCTAAAATTGGCGGCAGAGTAACTTTCTGCTGGATCACATATATCAATTAATTTATGTGGGTAGTTTAACTGCTCTTGTTTCGTTGGTTTGGCCGTACCAATATCCATATCGCGATAAATCAGCGCTGAATCGACACTTATAATATCAATTGGATAACGTTCATAAAGGGCCATTGCAAATGCGGTTTTACCTGAAGCCGTTGGCCCCATTAATGAAATAACTTTTGCTTTATTCATAGTTACATGGATTTTATAAAAGATTGAAGATCAATAGGATGTAAAAATGTTTCTAGTTGCAATAAATTGCTATCAATTTGCTCTAGCTGTGCAAGTAATTGGATCACTTTGGTCACACTCCAACTTACTGCTTGAGTATTATCACATTGACTCGCTAGCCAATCTGCAATTTTGGTCGGATCTAATGCATCTTCCTTTGACGATGAAATCAATGCCAATAAAGCAGGTAATATTTGCTGCCAATTCATCGTTCTAAGCATTTTAGGTACGCTTTGTAAATGTAGTTTTGCTTTGTCGATATAAAAATCAAACCCTAAAAAATTAAGTTGAGGTTGATAATTGGTTAATGCTTGTTGTTCTTTATGATTGATTAAAATGGTCAATGGAATCAATAATTTTTCAGAATCTTGAGATAATAATTTAATTGCCGAAAATTTTTGTTGAGCAACAGGCAATTTCATCAACATAAATTTTTGCTGATTATCTTCAAACTTTTCAAGCAATGCTATATCTGGTTGAATAACCGTTAACACGCGACCAAATTGTACTAATGATGAACTATCAAGCTGCTGTTGTAAGGAGTGTAAAGATGTACTTCGCTGTGGAAACAACGCATCAATCACCGCTTTTTGCCCCTCAGTCATTTGATCTTCTTGGTAAGATAATCTTGCTGGCTCCGGTTTAGTTTCACCCGATTTAGAAACATCAACAAGCTGACCATATAGTGTATTTTCTCTAGCAAAATTACCCGATTTTTTTGTTGGTTGACTGTTAGCTTGATAATTTTTAGGTTGAACCAATTGATTAAAAATATTCCCCCCCGCAGCTTGGCGATTAGGGGTAATGACTGGCGCTTGAGTCGTAATAGACAAATGGGATTCCAATGCCATCATAATAGCTTGATAAACAAAATCATGAACTAAACGTGCTTCATGAAAACGAACTTCATGTTTAGCAGGATGTACATTAACATCAACCTGTTTTGGATCAAGTTGTAAAAAGACAACATAACTTTGCTGCTCATGAGTTTGACTAATATAAGCCTGACGCAAAGCATGATTAAGTAATTTATCTTTAATAACACGACCATTAACATAAAAATATTGCAGATCACTAACATCGTTACTAGCGACCCATCCTTGAATAAGTAAATCATCATGCTGCCAATCGAGTTTAACTGCTTTTTGCATAAACTCTCGACCACAAACTAATTCGACCCTTTTTTCAAGCGAGGATGATCGGTATTGTTTAACCAGTTTACCATTATGTTGCAAATTAAAAGAGACATCAGGACGCGCTAAAGCAATTCTACGAACAAACTCTTCAATATGCATAAATTCGGTTTTATCGGTTTTCAAAAAACGACGACGCGCGGGTGTATTATAAAATAAATCCAAGACTTCAACCGTTGATCCTACGGGATGAGCCGCAGGTTTAATAACCGGTTTCATATCGCGACCTTCAGCATAGACTTGCCAAGCTTCGGATTGCTGGGCGGTGCGGGAAGTTAACGTCAATCGTGATACTGAACTGATACTCGCCAGCGCCTCACCACGAAATCCAAGGCTAATAATTGAATCTAAATCATCTAGCGTACTAATTTTACTGGTGGCATGACGGGCTAAAGCTAATGCTAATTCCTCTTTAGCAATACCAAAACCATTATCACGAACACGGATTAACTTACAACCACCTTGTTCGAGATCAATATCAATTTGCGTACTACCTGCATCAAGACTATTTTCGACTAATTCTTTAATAACAGATGCCGGCCTTTCTACCACCTCACCAGCGGCAATTTGATTGGCCAATTGTGGTGATAGAATATGTATTGCCATTAGTGCCGTTCTCCAAATTTAGGATTTTGTTTTACATAGTTTTTTATACCCTGATAAATTGCTCTTGCAATCTTATCTTGGTGAGTATTACTAGCAAGTAAACTTTCCTCTGTTTCATTAGATATAAAGCCAACCTCAACCAAAATAGAAGGAATATCCGGAGACCGTAATACACCTAAACTAGCATGTTCAGGTTTACGTTTATGCAGTTTGATTGATCCACTCATCTCTTTAATAACTTGTGTTGCTAATTCATATCCTACACGCTGAGAATAGGAAAATTGTAGATCTAATACCGCCTGGCTTAAATGACGATTATGGTCATCACTAAGCGCATCACCAGCTCCGCCTAATAGCTGAGACTGTTTTTCATCTTGTTCTAGCCAACGCCCCAGTTCAGTATCCGCACGTTTAGTTGACAATACCCAAACGGATGCGCCAGAAGCACTTCGATTTGGCGCTGCATCAGCATGAATTGACACAAGTAAATTAGCTTTGTTTTTACGCGCGATATCTGAACGCTGCGATACCGAAATAAAATTATCACTACTGCGTGTTAAAACCCCTTTAAAATTAGGATCATTATTTAATAAATTGGTAAGCTTTTTAGCAATAGAAAAAGTCACTGTTTTTTCATAAAGATTATGTTTACCTATTGCACCAGAATCTTTACCGCCATGCCCAGCATCAACAGCTATAATCACTTTAGCGGCATTAGCTGAGCTACAAAGTAGCAAAAGCATAAAAAAAGCCATTAATTTTTTCATCAGTATTTTCGCTAATTGTTAATGTAATAAATTAATAATTGACTGACCTGTTTTGGTATTTGCTTGTAAACAAACACTGCGTTCAAGCGCTAAATAAGACAAATGGATTTCAATATCGGCAATGGGTAATATGCCTTGTGCTTGCTTTGGCCACTCAATTAAACAAATTGATCGAGAAGAAAAATATTCGCGTATGCCCATAAACTCTAATTCTTCAGGATCAGCTAATCGATATAAATCAAAATGATAAACTGAAAAATCGTTAAAATGATAAGGTTCAACTAAAGTATAAGTAGGACTTTTAACATTACCTTTATGACCAAGTTGTTGTAAAAATCCTCGACTAAACGTTGTTTTACCCGCACCAAGATCGCCAATTAAGTAGATAACTATCGCACTATTGTGATTAGATAAATAATTTAAACATTGCTCAGCAAGCTGTTTACCCAATAAAATTGTTTCTTGCTCGTTAGCTAAAATAATCGGTTTCATAACGAATTCTTTGCTCAATAAATGATCCTTATTATATACTAATAACCATTAAAGATGTACCAAGCAAGGTTAACTTGCTTTTTTCTTAAAAATTCAAAGTAAAATAGATATTTTAGTAAAAAGTGGAAAAATGTTACATACAATTTCAACTCATCACTCAGCAAATATTGATACAACACTCATATCTACGCAAGATGCCGTACTTTTTTGGCAAAATGGCGTTATGATTGCTTGTCAAAATAATCCCTTACTGAATGATATTTTACAAAAAACCACGCATTGTTATGTACTTGACAACGATATTATTGCTCGTGGCATTAGTCAATTCATCGATGTAAGGCTTGAAATCATCACTATGCAACAAGTAGTTGAATTGACTGCTAAGTATTATCCACAAATAAATTGGGAATAATCTTTTAATATCATTAAAAGAATTCATTATTCTTAAATAACCACATATCAAAACAAAATTGGCACATTTGCAAATCTAAATCTTGCAGTTTAATATAAATTCAACTGTGTTTTAATGAATAGCTGATATTAATGACCAATTTATTAACTTTATCACAAGCAAGTGCTCGATTAAAAAAAGGGGATGTCATTGCCTATCCAACCGAAGCTGTTTTTGGATTAGGTTGTGATCCCGATTGTCAATCGGCAGTAATGACACTATTACAACTAAAGCAACGATCAATTGATAAAGGGTTGATTTTAATTGCTAGCCATTTTAAACAGCTTATCCCTTATATAGATGAAGCAGCGTTAACAATAGAGCAACAACAAAAAGCAATTGCCAGTTGGCCAGGTCCTATTACTTGGCTTATGCCCAAAAATAAAACCACGCCTTATTTTTTAACGGGGCAATATAATTCAATTGCGGTAAGAGTAACAAATCATCCCTTAGTTTGCCAACTTTGCGATCTATTTGGAAAACCATTAGTCTCAACCAGTGCCAATCGTTCTGGTCATGAACCTTGTCGAACCGTAATTGAAGTAACTAAACAATTTGGTAACACATTGCCTATTTTACAAGGTGAAACAGGGCAACGCTCACAGCCCTCTGAAATTAGAGATATCAAAACAGGACAAATTATTAGGCAAGGATAGTGTTATGCAAAATTTATATATAGGCGTAATGTCGGGAACAAGTATGGATGGAATTGATATCGCGCTAGTTGATATCAAAGCAGGAAAAGTCACATCCATTATCAGTGATTGTTATCCGATGCCAAATTCAATTAAACAACAATTACTAACACTATGCGACACAAAACAGACAACATTACAAGATTTAGGTCAGCTTGATCATCAACTTGGACTATTATTTGCTAATAGTATCAATCAATTTTTACAAAACAATCATATCAATAAAAATCAAATTAAAGCGATTGGCTGTCATGGGCAAACAATTTACCATCAACCAACAGGTAATAATCCTTTTACCATGCAAATTGGTGATGCCAATATTATTGCCGCTAAAACTGGCATTATCACCATTGCCGATTTTCGCCGTAAAGACATGGCTTATGGTGGACAAGGTGCTCCACTAGTACCTGCTTTTCATAAAGCAGTACTACAAGATCCACACATCAATCGAGTCATATTAAATATTGGCGGCATTAGTAATATTTCTGTCTTAATTCCTAATCAAACAGTCATTGGATACGACACGGGGCCGGGTAATGTGTTACTTGATGGCTGGATAAATGAAAATCTTAATCAAAGCTATGATAAAGATGCGATGTGGGCAAAAACAGGTCACATTCAACAAAACTTATTAAATAAGTTACTTGATGAAGCATATTTCAAATTACCTGCACCTAAAAGCACTGGGCGCGAATTATTTAACTTACCGTGGTTACATAAAAAACTGACAGGCATGAATTTAAAGGCACAAGATGTTCAAGCAACCTTAGTGGCATTAACTGCAGTATCTATTAAACATGAAATTGAAAAATTACCCATCAGTAACAATTTACCTTGCGAATTATTGGTATGTGGTGGTGGTGCTAAAAACCCACTGATTATGCAAAGATTATCGACATTATTACCTAACTGGGCAGTATTAACCACAAATGACAAAGGAATAAACGGTGATGATATGGAAGCAATTGCATTTGCATGGCTTGCTTATTGTCGAATCAATCATATTCCATCCAACATTCCTGAAGTGACAGGAGCAAGCCAAGCAGTATGCTTAGGCGTTTTATACCAATAAAAGAATTAATAAGATGATTTTGCCTGTTTATTATAACCAATCAACTCAGAAATTTTTGCGGCATATTGGTTAATTTTGATAATTAATTTAACCCCATCTTCAGCCGTATTACACCTAAAAATAGACGTTAATAAACTTAACGCGGCAAGAATGTTACTTAAACGATCATAAATAGATACAACAAAACACCTTAAACCAAGCTCTGACTCTTCATCATCTTTCCCATTAGGCGTTTAACCTCGTCAAGCTTAGCGAAAAAAGCATCTTTACTGATTATAGTTTTAGGTGTGTATTGGCTAAATTCAATGCTATTGACTAAATTTTTGTTACTTTAATCATTAACCAAACAAGTCATACTTTTCTTAACCCTATAGGTGAGATAGCATCATTAAGTCTCTTGTTTACTTACTGCATAAAACTAGACAAATCAATTCACACTCAAGTAATTCATAAAATCAGATAGATTAAACAAGACACAACACCAAAAATGAGAGCACGAGTAAAATAACCCGCTAGTTATGATTATAATAGCTGCTTTAGTAAAAAGATATTGATCTAAATATCATTATAGATAAATTAAATTATTTTTATTTTTAATAAAATTAAATCAAACCAAATTTCTGTAAAGCTTTAGCGATTCCATCATTATTATTATCATCAGTGATAAATTCAGCATGTGCTTTTAACCCATCAACGGCATTAGCCATGGCGATTGGATGATCAACTGTTAAGAACATCTCGAAATCATTCATTCCATCACCAAATGCATAAGTTGGTACATCGGTGAACCCTTTTCGCTGTAATAACTGAGTTATGCCATTTCCTTTAGAACCACCGTGATTAAAAACATCAACACAATAGGGGGTATTACGAATAAAGGTCAATTCAGGAAATAGATCACGATAATGTTCTTCGCCTGATTCACATAACAGCAATAACATTTGAATAGGTTGATTTAAATAGATCTGATCATCAACGGGAGGAACGGGTTGTTTTAAATAATGATAAAATACCTTAGCAGGTTGACTATCTTGCGAAACACGCATAATTTCATAATTATAAAAAGAGAGAGGTATATCCATTTGTTGTTTGGAAAATTGATAAATTCTAGCTATCACATCTTTATCAATATTATTTGTAAAGACCGTTTCACCTTGATAAAGTACCACTTGACCATTCATTCCAACAATTGAATCGATTTGTGTTTTATGCATCAAGTCAACGACTTCACAAGGCGTTCGTCCCGTCGCCAACATGGGAATAATATTATTTTGTTTAAGCTTATTTATAGCTTGATAAGAACTGGGTAAAACTTCAATTTGACTATTAAATAGTGTTCCGTCTAAATCAAAAAAAACGATAGCTTCAGGCTTTTTACTCATACTACAAATCCAAAATATATTTAATAAAAGGAATAGTTAACTTACGTTGTTGAGCAAGCGTTGCAACTTCAAACTTTTCTAATAAAGAAAACAGTGTACGCATATCACGATTAACACGTTTTAATAAAAACAATCCAACTTCGGTTGATAATTCAAAACCACTTAATTTAGCTCTTAATTGTAAAGCTTTAAGCTTATCATCATCACTCAATTCTTTTAATTGATAAACTTGTCCCCAAGATAATCGAGAAACCAAATCAGGTAAAGTAAAACAAATCTGTTTAGGCGGTGCATTAGCTGTAATTAATAACTTACTTACATTTTTCTCAGTTAAACGATTAAATAAATCGAAAATAGCCTCTTCCCAATCTCTGTGACCTGCTATAGCATCAATATCATCTAAACACACTAAATCATAATTATCCAAGCCTTGTAAAATTTCGGGAACAAGATGGTAATACTGCTTTAAAGGAATATAACTGGCTAACTTATTTTGATTTGAAGCATGCAACAAATGAGTCCGACCAGAAGCACTTGCCGACCACATATAAAAAACATTGAAACCTGGCTTATCAAATAAAGCTTGTAACGAATCGAACAATAATTGATTATCGCCCACATAAAAACTATCAAAAGTTTCACTATTAGATAAAGAAAAAGGTAAAGGTAACTGTGAAAGAGTAATAAAATAACCTCACAATAAAAATAATTTCATGATAAGTATAAATTTGCTACCACAAAAATCAATCACTTTTGTATAAAACAAATCAAGCACAATAACCATCTTACTTAATAAGTTAAATTGAGCAACACAGATCAAATAACAGTGTTTAAAACATCATCACTAATATATCAAAATTTAAGCAAACAAACTTATTTTTTGTGGATAACTTTGTGATAAATACGGCTAATAAGCTGTTATAATCGGATTAATAACCTTAAAGACAAAAACAATTGTGGATAAATACAATAGTTATAAACAAGTCTAAATCCAAAAAGATCCGATCAATTAACAGCATTAGATCACAACTAAGATCCTAAATAATAATGGCAAAACTAAGTTATCAACAGAAGTCATCTAAACTAATAACAATAAAAATAAAAAGATCAAATAAAAGATCTTATTTAATTTAAATAGCGATCAAAATAGATCATTTGACGTAATCAAAAAGATGAGTACAATTCCTAACGCTAAATAAACCCAAATCACCTGATCCAAAACGACGATCATCAGTATATAAATAAAAACAACGAGGCTTTTATGTTTTATCCAGATCTTTTTGATGTCATTATTGTTGGTGGCGGCCATGCAGGAACAGAAGCAGCAATGGCATCAGCTAGAATGGGCAGAAAAACACTACTATTAACCCATAATATCAATACATTAGGTCAAATGTCTTGTAACCCTGCAATTGGTGGTATTGGTAAAGGGCATCTAGTAAAAGAGATCGATGCAATGGGCGGACTCATGGCACACGCTATTGATCTAGCAGGGATCCAGTTTAGGATCTTAAATAGTAGTAAAGGACCTGCTGTGCGAGCTACTCGCGCTCAGGCAGATCGATCGCTTTATCGAAAAGTGATCCGAACAACACTTGAAAACCAACCTAATTTAATGCTATTTCAACAATCAGTTGAAGATGTGATCATCGAAAACGATCAGATCACAGGTGTAAAAACTCAAATGGGCGTATCTTTCAGAGCGAAAGCCGTAGTATTAACAACAGGCACCTTTTTAGATGGAAAGATCCACATAGGTTTAGACAATTACAGCGGGGGAAGAACCGGCGATCCAGCATCAATTGGTTTATCAAAATCATTGCATCAATATCCATTTAGAATGGGTCGTTTAAAAACAGGTACACCACCTCGTATTGATGCAAGAACCATCGATTTTTCAAAACTTGGAACACAATATGGCGATGATCCCGTTCCAGTATTCTCATTTTTAGGTCAGGCTAGTGAACATCCAAGGCAGATCCCATGTTATATAACAAGTACTAACGAAACCACACACGAGATCATTCGTAACAGTTTAGATCGCAGTCCTATGTACACAGGGGTTATTGAAGGTGTCGGGCCAAGATACTGCCCTTCCATTGAGGATAAGATCATGCGTTTTGCTGATCGTAATTCCCATCAGATCTATTTGGAACCAGAAGGATTAGATAGTAATGAAATCTATCCAAATGGGATCTCAACAAGTCTACCTTTTGATACCCAGCTTGCATTTGTACGTAGTATGAAAGGGCTTGAAAATGCGAATATTGTAAGACCGGGTTATGCGATCGAATATGATTATTTTGATCCAAGAGATCTTAAACCAACGTTAGAAAGTAAAGTGATCAAAGGGCTATTTTTAGCCGGTCAAATCAACGGCACAACAGGTTATGAAGAAGCCGCGGCCCAAGGAATGCTAGCTGGGTTAAATGCAGCAAGATTTGTATATGATCAAGATCAATGGTATCCAACACGTGATCAAGCTTATTTGGGCGTTTTGGTTGATGATCTTTGTACATTAGGCACAAACGAACCTTACCGCATGTTTACATCTCGTGCCGAATATCGCTTGATGTTACGTGAAGATAATGCCGATATTCGCTTAACTGAAATCGGACGTAAATTAGGGATGGTTGATGATTACCGTTGGCAAAAATTTAATGAAAAATTTGAAGCAGTGGAACAAGAAAGGGCACGTCTGCGTGATATTTGGGTTCACCCTCACATCGAAACCATTGATGAAGTAAATGCGGTCTTAAGTGCTAATTTAACCAAAGAAGCCAATGGCGAAGAGCTACTAAAACGCCCTGAAATGAATTATCAAACGTTAAAAAAACTATCACTGTTTGCGCCAGGGTTAAGCGATCCGCAAGCGGCTGAACAAGTTGAAATTCAAGTCAAGTATGATGGTTATATCAAACTACAAATTGAAGAAATAGAGCGTCAAAAACGTAATGAACAAACATTGATTCCTGCGCATATTGATTATGCAGAAATATCAGGGTTATCTAATGAAGTGGTGGCTAAATTAAAACAACATAAACCTGTTTCTATTGGGCAAGCTTCACGTATTTCGGGTATTACGCCTGCTGCTATTTCAATGTTATTGGTTTACTTAAAAAAGAAAAATTATGTTAAAAAAGAAACTCACTAATCTAATTGATCAAACCGATCTTTTGATCTCTGATCAGCAAATAGATCTGTTAATTAATTATGTTGAAATGTTACATAAGTGGAATAAAGCTTACAATTTAACTGCCGTGCGAGATCCTAACGAAATGTTAGTTAAGCATATTATGGATAGTCTTGTTGTATCGCCTTATTTAGAAGGTAAAACGTTTATTGATGTTGGAACAGGGCCAGGTTTACCTGGCATTCCATTAGCAATTATCAACCCTGAAAAACAATTTGATCTCGTTGACAGTTTAGGTAAACGAATTCGTTTTTTAAAACAAGTTCAATTTGAATTAAAGTTAACTAATATACATCCAGTACAAAGTCGAATTGAACAATATTGCGATAAAAAGTTTGACGGTGTGATTAGTCGTGCTTTTGCTTCCCTGCAAGATATGCTTAATTGGTGTAAACATTTACCTAATGAACATGGTGCTTTTTATGCGCTTAAAGGCAGTGAGATCGACACCATTCCGGATGGTTTTATGCTTAAACAAAATATTAAATTGACTATTCCTCAATTAGATGCGGAAAGACATTTAGTGATAATTCAATAGTGTTATATTTAATTACTACTACTAGTTTTTACGTCTTTTGACGTAATCTTTAATCCCATCTACGATCGCTTTAGATACTTGATTTTGGAACGAAGCTGTTTTTAATTTTTGTTCTTCTGTAGCATTACTAATAAAAGCAGTTTCGACTAAAACCGAAGGAATATCCGGTGCTTTTAATACAGCAAATCCCGCTTTCTCAAGTGACGGTTTATGTAATTTATTGACACTTTTCATTCGATTTAAAATTGCATTGCCGAGTAATATACCATTGCTCAGTGTGGTTTTTTGTACTAAATCCAAAATGGTATTATCTAAATATTTATCACCACTACGGCTAACGCCACCTATTTGGTCGGCTTCATTTTGTGTTTGTGCTAAATAGCTAGCTGCTGAGCTACTTGCGCCGCGTGTGGATAAGGCAAATACTGACGATCCTTTTACTGATGGGCTGGCAAAGGCATCGGCATGAATAGAAATAAAAATATCAGCGTGTAATGATCGAGCTTTGGCTACTCTTACTTTTAATGGTATAAAGACATCCTCATTACGAGTCATGTAGACTTTTATATTAGGTTCTTTTTTCAAAGAACTGTAAGCTCGACGGGCAATTTGTAATACGACATCTTTTTCTCGTGTTTTATTATTACCAATAGCACCAGGATCTTCACCTCCATGTCCAGGATCGAGAACAACAATAATAGGTGCGTTTTTGCTTTTATTGGCTGTTGTTTTGATCTGAGATTGTTTTTTATTAAGATCGCCTTTTTTATACTCTTCTAATAATGCAAGCAAAGGATCATCATCTGTTGCTGATGAAGGTTTAGATGGATAAAGATCGATGACTAAACGATGTTTAAATTCAGCTACAGGCGATAAGCTAAAGGTATTGGGTTGAATACCTTGCTTCAAATTGATCATGATTCGAACTTTTTTTGAATCAAGTTGGGCAACACTTATTGATTTGATATAGGGATCTCGAGGTAATACTTTAGATGAAATCTTTTTTAAAGTAGCATCTAAATTAATATTCTCAATATCAATGGCAAGCCTGTCTGGATTGGTCAATAAAGTGTGTTTGAATTTTAAATTTACATTCGATTCTAATGTTATTCGAGTATAGGTCGATGAAG
Source organism: Gilliamella sp. B2824 (assembly GCF_026536245.1). NCBI lineage: Bacteria > Pseudomonadati > Pseudomonadota > Gammaproteobacteria > Orbales > Orbaceae > Gilliamella > Gilliamella sp. B2824. The sequence continues at coordinate 19,489 of NZ_JAFNON010000006.1, forward strand.
GCCAAACTCTAACAGCTATGACCTGAGCTAAGTTTGCTGCAAAACCTACTTTTGTGACAGATAATAAACATGTCGCAATAATACCTTTAATGAGTAGGCGTTTTGTTGGACTAAATGTTTTTGACATATCTAAACACATTATTTTCTAAATAAATTGATCGTGAATAATAGCATAAAATATATTGATATTAAAAAGAATGATTCTCATCTTTAATTAGCTTTTTTATGTGATAAGTTATCAATTGATTATGTTATAGCCGCGGCCTTGATATTTTTTATTCAGGTTAGGATTATATTTAACTCAGGTTTAATCAATTTGGTTCTGTTGGTGCTGTCTGTTAAAACTTTTAAATAATGAAATTTATATTTTTGATGAAAATAGGAAGTAATCAAATTGGCGTTATCATGCATTTTTCAGTTTACCTACTTATTTTACACGACTAGAAAAATTAAAAATTACGTTATTAATAAATCAGTTATAGCAAAATTATCTTTACGATAAATTTTGACTAAACGCTAAATAGTAAATTGATTGGTAATGTTTTTAGTTAGCAAAATAGCCTATTTTTTACTGTTAAATTTTTTCTAACATATTGCTATATTCAATAAAAAAATCCAATACGTTACTTTGTTTTGTTATTTTTCATTTTTATTATAGACCCTACTATTACAAAGGATTACAATATGGCACGCTAAAATCGCGGATTTAAACCCGTTTTCATTTTAACAATTAAATATAGCTGAGTTATTGATGAGCAAAAAACTACATATCAAAACTTGGGGCTGCCAAATGAATGAATATGATTCAACTAAAATGGCAGATCTCCTTGAATCCACCCACGGTTTAACTTTAACAGAAAATGCAGAAGAAGCAGATATTTTATTACTCAATACTTGCTCTATTCGTGAAAAAGCCCAAGAAAAAGTATTCCATCAATTAGGTCGTTGGAAAAACTTAAAACAACATAATCCAAATATTATTATTGGGGTAGGTGGTTGTGTTGCTTCACAAGAAGGTGCACATATTCGTAAACGCGCACCATTTGTTGATATTATTTTCGGACCACAAACTTTCCATCGTCTGCCTGAAATGATTGAGCAAGTTCGTAGTGGTAAAGGCAATCATGTTGTTGATGTCAGCTTTCCTGAAATTGAAAAATTTGACCGTTTGCCAGAGCCGCGCAGTGAAGGGCCAACAGCTTTTGTATCGATTATGGAAGGATGTAATAAATATTGTACTTACTGTGTGGTACCTTATACTCGAGGTGAAGAAGTCAGTAGGCCATGTGATGATGTTATTTATGAAATAGCTCAACTTGCTGAACAAGGCGTTCGTGAAGTCAATTTACTCGGTCAAAATGTAAATGCTTACCGCGGTCCAACATTTGATGGTGATATCTGTTCTTTTGCTGAACTACTACGCTTAGTTGCGGCTATTGATGGTATTGATCGTATTCGTTTTACAACCAGTCATCCAATTGAATTTACTGATGATATTATCGATGTTTATCGTGATACGCCAGAATTAGTTAACTTTTTACATTTGCCGGTACAAAGTGGTTCAGATCGTGTGTTAAATCTGATGAAACGCACACATACCGCTATTGAATATAAATCAATTATTCGTAAATTACGCAAAGTTCGTCCTGACATTCAAATTAGTTCAGACTTTATTGTTGGATTCCCTGGTGAAACCCAAGAAGATTTTGAACAAACCATGAAACTCATTGCTGATGTGAATTTTGATTTAAGTTATAGCTTTGTCTATTCAGCACGACCAGGTACGCCAGCAGCCGAAATGGAAGATAACGTCACAGAAGACGAGAAAAAACAGCGTTTATATATATTGCAAGAGCGCATTAATCAACAAGCGATGCAATTTAGTCGCCGCATGTTAAATACTGTGCAACGTATTTTGGTTGAAGGACCTTCGAAGAAAAACTTAATGGAATTAACAGGACGTACTGAAAATAATCGTATTGTTAATTTTGAAGGTCTACCAGATATGATTGGAAAATTTGTTGATGTAGAAATAACTGATATTTATCCTAATTCTTTACGAGGAAGAGTGGTTCGTACTGAAGATGAAATGGATTTACGAGTCAATCAATCGCCAATGTCAGTAATTTCACGAACGCGTAAAGAAAATGATTTAGGGGTAGGTATTTATCATCCATAACTATAAGAAAATATCGTGAAGTGTTATCACTATGCTGTGCACTTTTTAATGCGTTAAAATATTAAATATTATATCAATAACGCATTGGCAGTTAATTTTAATTATTAGAGGACTTATCATTGAATATTTTGACTTGTGAAACTTTACTTGAGCCGGCTGATAATCAGCGGTTAAATAGTCTTTGTGGTCCTTATAATGACAATATAAAACAATTAGAGCGTCGATTGGGTATTGAAATTAACCATCGTGGTAATCTATTTTCAATTACCGGTGATCCTATTTGTGTTACTGCGGCCAACGATATTTTAAAAGTACTTTATAAGCAAACTAAATTAAAAAATAAAATAGTTGATATTGAACCAGAACAGATTCATTTAGCTATCAAAGAATCTGGGGCACTTGAAAAAGCAAGTGAACACTTACCTGCTTATGTTGATTATCAAGCAGGTAAGCTTGTTATGATAAAAACTAAGCGTGGTGTAATCAAACCCAGAACAGCAAATCAAGCGCAATATATTGCGCATGTGTTAGATTATGATATCTCGTTTGGTATTGGTCCGGCAGGAACAGGTAAAACCTATTTAGCGGTAGCCGCAGCGGTTGATGCTTTGGAAAAGCAACAAATTCGTCGAATTGTATTAACTCGCCCTGCGGTTGAAGCCGGTGAAAAACTGGGGTTTTTACCCGGCGATTTAAGTCAAAAAGTGGATCCTTACTTACGTCCTCTTTATGATGCTTTATTTGAAATGTTAGGTTTTGAAAAGGTTGAAAAACTCATTGAAAAAAGTGTTATTGAAGTTGCGCCTCTAGCTTATATGCGTGGACGTACTCTTAATGACGCATTTATTATTTTGGATGAAAGCCAAAATACGACTATTGAACAAATGAAAATGTTTTTAACCCGTATTGGTTTTAATTCTAAAGCAGTCATTACTGGTGATATCACGCAAATTGATTTACCTCGCCATCAAAAATCTGGATTACGTCATGCAATTGAAGTATTAAGCCAAGTTGACGAAATTAGCTTCAATTTTTTTAATAGTGAAGATGTTGTTCGTCATCCTGTGGTTGCAAGAATCGTCAATGCTTATGAAAATTGGGAAGAACAACATAAGCATCAATCTGGCGAAAGAAGTATTTAGAGGAGTCATATTATCCCTATCTCAAGTAAAAAAAAGAGAAGCAATATTCGAGATCACTCGGCAGAAACAAACCTGTTTTTGCGGCGAGTGTTATTTGCTTTTGTTATTATCTTATTATTAATATCGGTTTTACTCGGTAATTTAGCTGATTTGCAGATTTCTAATTTTAGTTATTACAGTACAAAATCGAATAATAATCGTATCGAAATTATTCCCATTCCACCTAGCCGTGGAATGATTTATGATCGCAATGGCACACCCTTAGCCATTAACAATATAACTTATCAACTCAATATTATTCCTGATAAAATCAAAAATCTTAATGAGCAATTTAATGAATTAAAAAATATTGTTAATTTGACTGACGAAGATATTGAAAATTTTCAAAAAGAACGCCGTAATTATAAAGCTCATCGACCGGTGCCACTTAAGGACAATTTAACTCAAAAGCAAATTGCGCGTTTTGTTGTTGATCAACATCGTTTCCCTTATGTTTCAATTGTGGGTATACAGCATCGCTATTATCCATTTGGCGCATCATTAACGCATATTATTGGTTATATTTCAAAAATTAATACTGCTGATAAACAACGTTTAGATGATGAAAATAAAACCAGTGATTATGTGGCAACCTTTAATATAGGTAAAATGGGTATCGAAAAATACTACGAAGATGTATTACATGGTACGCCAGGATATGAAAAAGTTGAAGTTAATAGCCGAGGGCGCATTGTTCGTCAACTTAATCAGCATCCACCACAAGCTGGTGAAGATATTTACCTGTCTATCAATCTTAAATTACAACTTTATATCGAACAGTTACTTGCTGGCCGAAAAGCAGCAGTGGTTGCTATTGATCCTAATAATGGTGAAATTTTAGCATTGGTTTCAAGTCCGAGTTACGATTCTAATCCGTTTGTTGGTGGAATATCGAATGCTAAATATAGCGAATTACTCAATGATCCTAATAAACCTCTTTATAACCGAGCATTACTTGGCTCTTATCCGCCTGCTTCAACAGTAAAACCCTATATTGCCATTGCCGCTTTAAGTGAAGGTGTTGTCACACCCAAATCGACTATTAATGATCCGGGTTGGTGGCAACTACCTGGTACCGATAGACGATATCGAGACTGGTTAAAATGGGGACATGGGCGCGTTGATGTGTTAAGAGCAATTGAAGAATCAGTTGATACCTATTTTTATCAAGTTGCTTATGATATGGGTATCGATCGTTTACATCAATGGATGACTAAATTCGGTTATGGTGAACGAACCGGTATTGATATTTCACCAAATGAAGAAAATAAAGCCGTTATGCCTAGTCGTGAATGGAAAATGCAACGTTATAAAAAAGCTTGGTTACAAGGTGACACCATTCCGGTAGGGATTGGCCAAGGTTATTGGACAGCAACACCTATACAGTTAGCTAAAGCACTTACTATTTTGATTAATAATGGTAAAACTTATACGCCACATTTTTTATTATATAAAAAGAGCGATATTTTAAATACCAATTCGAATCCACCTGCAGTTAATCAACAAAATTATATTGAAACTAATAGTTTAGTTGATGTTAATCCCAATTACTGGGCATTAGCTAAAGAAGGCATGCATCGGGTAATGTTTGGTGCACGAGGAACAGCTCGAAAAGTTTATGCTGATGCAAAATACCAAGCAGCCGGTAAATCGGGCACTGCACAAGTTTATGGTTTAAAAGAAGATGAAGTTTATAATGCCCATAAAATTCCTGAACACTTACGTGATCATGCGTTATTTGTTGCTTATGCTCCTTTTGATAAACCAACTATTGCGTTAGCCATTGTGCTTGAAAATGGTGGTGGTGGTAGTTCAAATGGCGGAGCCGTCGCGCGAAAAATATTGGATTACTATCTATTAGGCGATAATTCAACGGAATTAGATGAAACTCCATCACATGCAGGGCATGAAGATTAATTATGAATAATATTAAAAAAACTTTTTGGCAAAAAATCCATATCGATCCACTATTTTTTTTATTTATTACACTATTACTTGGCTATAGCCTTTATATTCTTTGGAGTGCTACTGGTCAAGATTTTGATATGATGCAAAAACGGGTAATTCAAATTTTACTTGGTTATGTTGTCATGATTGCAATTGCGCAATTTTCGCCTAGAACCTTTGAAAAATGGGCGCCATATTTATATTTGTTCTGTATATTGATGTTGTTATTGGTCGATATTTTTGGTTATGTAAGTAAAGGTGCGCAGCGATGGTTGGATTTAGGTATTTTACGCTTTCAACCCTCTGAAATTGCTAAGATAGCTGTCCCATTAATGGTCGCTAAATTTATTCATCGTGATGGTTGTCCACCACCATTAAAAAATACCTTTCAAACTTTAATTATTATTGCTGTTCCTGCTTTACTTGTTGCTATGCAGCCAGATTTAGGTACTGCAATTTTAATTGTTATGTCAGGTATTTTTATCATATTTTTAGCTGGCATCAATTGGCGATTTATTTTTATTGCTATTATTTTAATTGCGATATTTTTACCGATAATGTGGTTTTTTCTTATGCATGATTATCAGCGACTTCGAGTATTAATGTTATTTAATCCTGAACTCGATCCTAGTGGTGCAGGTTATCATATTATTCAATCTAAAACCGCTATCGGCTCTGGCGGGATCTGGGGTAAAGGCTGGCTTGAAGGCACGCAATCTCAGTTAGAATTTTTACCGGAAAGACATACTGACTTTATTTTTTCCGTTATTGCTGAAGAGTTTGGTTTTATCGGCACGATAATACTATTAGTGTTATTTTTATGCTTAATTATCCGTGGATTAGTTATTGCGGCGCAAGCTCAAACCACATTTGGTCGTATACTCTCAGGTGGTTTAATTTTAGTGTTTTTTGTTTATGTCTTTATTAATATTGGTATGGTTAGTGGAATCTTACCGGTAGTTGGTGTACCATTACCGCTAATAAGTTATGGTGGCTCTTCCTTAGTCGTATTAATGGCAAGTTTTGGCATTATGATGTCTATTCACACTCATCGATACATGTTATCTAAAAATATTTAACGGAATTGAATTAAATGAAAAAGAAATTTAAATTATCTTTTGCTTTGTTAGCGCTTGCAATTTGTTCTTCGGCATCAGCTGAAATGGCTTTTCCTATTCCTGCTATTCCTCAATTAGATGCTGAATCTTATATTTTAATTGATGCTAAATCTGGTGAAATTTTAGCGCAATATAATGCTGAACAACAACGCGATCCAGCAAGTTTAACGAAAATGATGACCAGCTATGTAGTTGGTCAAGCATTACAATCAGGGCGTATTAAAAATGATGATATGGTCGTTGTAAGTAAAGATGCTTGGGCAACAGGAAATCCTATTTTAAAAGGCTCATCATTGATGTTTTTAGAAGTGGGTAAAACGGTTTCGGTTTCTGATTTAAATAAAGGAATAATCATCCAATCTGGTAATGATGCCTGTATCGCAATGGCTGAACATATTGCAGGTAGCCAAGGTGCTTTTGTTAATTTAATGAATGAATATGCAAAAAAAATAGGTTTAGAGCATACGCATTTTGAAACCGTACATGGCTTAGATGCGCCTGGGCAATATACAACAGCAAAAGATATGGCATTTTTAGGAAAAGCATTAATCCATGATTTACCTTCCGAGTACGCTATTTATAAAGAAAAAGAGTTTACTTACACATTATCTAAACCACAATTAAACCGAAATGGTTTACTTTGGGATACCACTTTAAATGTTGATGGTATTAAAACTGGGCATACCAATGCTGCTGGTTATAATTTAGTTGCCTCAGCTGTTGATGGTAATACGCGTTTAATTTCTGCTGTATTAGGTGGACGCACGTTTAAAGGACGTGAAGAAGAGAGTAAAAAGTTATTAGTTTGGGGATTTCGTTTCTTCGAAACAGCTAATCCAGTCAAAGCAGGTACGCCATTAACAACAGAATCTATTTGGTATGGCGATCAAAATAAAATTCAGTTGGGTGCAATTGAAGGTGCTTATGTTACTGTGCCAAAAGGGCGTTCGGCTGATGTACAAGTACAATATATTATTGATGATTATATTTACGCACCTATTACTAAAGGGACCAGTGTAGGTAAAATGCAGTTTTTATTAGATGGCAAAATTATTAATGAACAGCCATTAGTTGCATTACAAGATGTTGAAGAAACAGGATTCTTTGGATCGGTATGGGATTGGATTTGTTTAAAATTCAATCAAATATTTAACTAAGTATTTAACTAAATTTTATTAAACCATTTAATAAGTCAAAACTTATTGAATGGTTTTTTATAACATAAAACAATTTGTCAACTTATTCACAGCACAAAGGTAACGTTCTTACAGCGCTTATTACTTTGTTAGTCACGCGACAATATTTATTCTATCTTGCTTGATTTACGAGCATTGCCTGTTTATTACTCATCCCTTTTAAAAAGATAACTGTTTGGTCTTATAAAATTATCTTTCCAACAACGTTTTGAAAAGAAGAGCGTTACGATGTCAAACGGTATAAAAATCTACCAGATGTAACGCATTAAAACTTTTAAGATCAGCAACTATTGATGTTACATCTAGCTCATCTACTATAAGCTCTCGTTTTTCTAAAGTAATTTTGGCCGGTTTAGCCTAAATATTAACTATTTTATGCGTGGCTAAAGTCGGGATAAAAGTCATTTGTTACACGTAATTTTTAATCACTAAAATCGGCAAATAACGGTAATTTATCTTTAACGCATGAGGATACAAAAGCTTTTTAATATAACTTACTCTTAGTAATATCTCTTTTAACTCGTTATAACATCTTTTTATCGGTTGATATTGTATATTCTTAATACGATTAGAATAGAAGCATAATTAAAAAGTGAATGAAGACTAACGACATAAGCTAACAAGATGACAGTAAAGCTAATTTTTAACGTGTAAACACACAGTATTAATAAAGCTAGCGTTTATATTTGTGGATTAAAAAAATACTTAGTAAGTTCACGAAATTTATTCAAATTTTTATTTTTTGAGGTTACTTTCTTTTTAATGCATAACACTATTGTTGCTATTTTTATAGAAATAACGCTAGCAAACCTTATCTAAATATGGTATAAAACGCGCGCAACTCTTCACATTCATTTTTCAAAAAATCCTTGTGAGGTAAAGCAAAAATTTTAAAATTTAATTAACGTTATAACACACACATATCATTACTCTTTGCCGGGGTGCCTTTTACTTTAAGTCATAAGGTCGGATAAAGCGGATATGTGGAGGCATAACCCCAACGTCAAAATGAGGAAATCATGACTACAGTATCAATGCGCGATATGTTACAAGCGGGTGTACATTTTGGACACCAAACTCGTTATTGGAACCCAAAAATGAAACCATTTATTTTTGGTGCTCGTAATAAAGTTCACATCATCAATCTTGAAAAAACAGTTCCTTTATTCAACGAAGCGTTAGCTGAATTAAACAAGATTGCCGCTCGTAAAGGTAAAATTTTATTTGTTGGTACAAAGCGTGCAGCTAGCGAAGCGATTAAACAAGCAGCAGAAAGCTGTGGGCAATACTACGTAAATCACCGTTGGTTAGGTGGTATGTTGACTAACTGGAAAACAGTACGTCAATCAATCAAACGTTTAAAAGATTTAGAAACACAAGCTAGTGATGGTACATTTGACAAATTAACCAAAAAAGAAGCACTAATGCGTGCTCGCGAAATGGCTAAATTAGAAAATAGCTTGGGTGGAATTAAAAATATGGGTGGCTTACCCGATGTGATTTTTGTTATTGGTGCAGACCATGAACATATCGCAATCAAAGAAGCTAACAATTTAGGTATTCCAGTCATTGCTGTTGTTGATACAAACTCAGATCCAGATGGTATTGATTATATTGTTCCAGGTAATGATGACGCAATTCGTGCTATTCAATTATATGCAAATGCGGTTGCTGATGCAGTACGTTCTGGTCGTGAACAAAACCAATCTCCAGTATCTGAAGAAAGCTTTGTTGAAGAAGCGCCAGCAGCTGAGTAATAAACTCAAATATTTTCAGGGTCGATAATCAGTATCGACCCATTCTAATGAAAATCATCACAATGGTTAAATAGAGGATTAAAAAATGGCTGAAGTTACCGCTTCTATGGTAAAAGAACTGCGTGAAAGAACAGGCGCAGGCATGATGGAATGTAAAAAAGCATTAGTTGAAGCGAATGGTGATATTGATCTTGCTATCGACAATATGCGTAAATCGGGTCAAGCAAAAGCGGCTAAAAAAGCTGGCCGTGTTGCTGCTGAAGGTGTAATTATTTCTAAAATTTCTGCTGATAAAAAATCAGGTATTATTTTAGAAATCAACTGTGAAACAGACTTTGTTGCAAAAGATGCTGGTTTTATCGCATTCAGCGAAAAAGTAGCAACAGCTGCATTAAATGATCACATTACTGATCTTGCTGCTTTACAAGCTAAATTTGAAGAAGAGCGAACAGCGTTAGTTGCTAAAATCGGTGAAAACATTGGTATTCGTCGTGTTCAAGCAATCGCTGGTGATGTGGTTGGTAGTTACCAACATGGTGCTCGTATCGGTGTTTTAGTTGCAGCTAACAGTGGCTGTGATGAAGAATTAGTTAAACATATCGCTATGCACATCGCTGCAAGTAAACCTGAATATGTTAATCCAAGTGATGTTCCGGCTGATGTGGTTGAACATGAACGCAATATTCAAATCGATATTGCAATGCAATCAGGTAAACCACGTGAAATCGCTGAAAAAATGGTTGAAGGCCGTATGCGTAAATTCACGGGTGAAGTATCGCTTACTGGTCAACCATTTGTAATGGATCCAAGTAAAACTGTAGGTGATCTACTTGCTGAGAAAAAAGCGACAGTTGCGACATTTATCCGCTTTGAAGTGGGTGAAGGTATCGAAAAAGTCGAAGTTGATTTTGCAGCCGAAGTTGCTGCGATGTCGAAACAATCTTAATTGTTTTATAAAAACCGCCGTAAAGGCGGTTTTGTTTATCTACAAAATATTTTAAAATTATTACCCGCTAGCTAACCTAGTTTGTCAGGTAATTAAATAACGAAATAGTGAGACTTCATATGGTAACCCCTTTCTATAAACGTATTCTTCTAAAACTCAGTGGTGAAGCACTACAAGGCGATGAAGGTTTTGGTATTGATCCCACCGTTCTTGACCGTATGGCACAAGAAATAAAAGAACTAATCGAAATGAATGTTCAAGTGGCTGTTGTTATTGGGGGCGGTAACCTATTTCGTGGTGCAGGTCTTGCTAAAGCAGGTATGAATCGAGTAGTTGGCGATCACATGGGGATGCTAGCAACGGTAATGAATGGTCTTGCAATGCGTGATGCTCTGCATCGAATAGAAGTTAATGCGCGTTTAATGTCTGCTATACCTTTAAATGGTGTGTGTGATGATTATCGTTGGACTGAAGCAATTAGCTTACTTCGTCATGGTAAGGTGGTTATCCTTTCAGCAGGTACAGGTAATCCGTTTTTTACAACCGATTCTGCTGCTTGTTTACGTGGTATCGAAATTGAAGCAGATGTGGTTCTAAAAGCGACTAAAGTTGATGGTGTATATTCTGCTGATCCTGTTAAAGATCCAAATGCAATGCTTTATAAAACATTAAATTATGAAAAAGTGTTAGATGATGAACTAAAAGTTATGGATCTTGCCGCATTTACATTAGCGCGTGATCACAATTTACCTATTTGTGTGTTTAATATGAATAAACCTGGTGCATTACGCCGTGTCATTTTAGGTGAACCAGAAGGAACATTAATTAATAATCAGGCAACAGTTAGCTGTTAGTCTTTGTTATTTTAAATAAGGTTTTTATTATGCTAAATGAGATTCAAAAAGAAGCGCAATCGCGCATGGAAAAAAGTATTGATGCGTTTCAAACTCATATTTCTAAAGTGAGAACAGGCCGTGCATCACCAAGCTTATTAGATGGTATTATGGTTGAATATTACGGCAGTCCAACACCACTACGTCAATTAGCGAACGTGGTTGCAGAAGATGCAAGAACCCTTGCTATTACAGTATTTGATAAATCATTAACACCAATAATTGAAAAAGCAATTTTAACTTCAGACTTAGGACTTAATCCCGCATCAGCAGGTACAGTAATTCGAGTGCCTTTGCCACCATTAACTGAAGAACGCCGTCGTGATTTAACAAAAATCGTGCGTAACGAAGCTGAACAAGGTCGCGTGTCTATTCGTAATATTCGTCGTGATGCCAATGATCAGATTAAAGCACTGTTAAAAGATAAAGAAATTTCAGAAGATGATGAACGTAAATCACAAGATTTGATTCAAAAAGCTACCGATGCGGCGATTAAAAAGTTAGATTCGGTACTCGCCGATAAAGAAAAAGAGTTAATGGAATTTTAATTTGTGAGTTTATAAGCCTAGTTATAACAACTAGGCTTTTTTTTATGTAAATAATTTGCTTCTTAAGATCGGTTTTTTCAATTAATGTTTCATAAAAATGGATAGTTACTGTTTTATTATTTTATTTGTTGGATGCAGTGATAATTCCTATTCACCGTCAGCATCGCAAAAGCAGGTTAATGATTCCAATCCACTATAGATAGTTCAGCATTATGCCTAATTAACCGTAAATTCGGAAAAAAGTTAATTTGAGTGCTAATCATGGTAAAAGTACTAATCCTAAATAGAAAAGAGTTTTAGGCATGATTTATCATTGATCTTCGATCAAATGGATGAGCGACTGTAAACACGACTGGTTGATATTGATATTACCAAGCTTAAAAACGGTTAATTATAACTGAGTTTTTATTTAGTAATTATTGGTTTAAATTGTCTATATTGTGTGATTAGTTTTGTTTCTAATTATCATAATTTAAGTATATAATGTGATGAAAATAACATTATAGGGCTATATTTGTTATTTTTATAACATTTACTAACATTTATAAATGACTAACAATATTTACTAGACATCATTAACAATAATTAAAGGAAAGCTTATGGATTATGCAAAGTATATTGATCATACTCTACTTGCAATGAATGCCACAGAAGATCAAATACGTAAACTCTGTGATGAAGCAAAGCAGTACCATTTTTATTCCGTGTGTGTGAATTCTGGTTATGTACCTTTAGCCGCTAGCTTATTAAAAGGTAGCGACGTCAAAGTTTGCTCGGTTGTTGGTTTTCCTCTTGGTGCGATGTTAACTTCTGCAAAAGCATTTGAAACTGAAATGGCGGTTAAAGCAGGTGCGCAAGAAATTGATATGGTTATCAATGTTGGTTGGCTAAAAAGCAATGATTGGGATGCCGTTAAAAAAGATATCGATGCGGTCTTTAAAGCATGTAATTCAGTGCCATTGAAAGTAATTTTAGAAACTTGTTTATTAACTAAAGATGAAATCGTAAAAGTTTGTACAATTTGCAAGGAAATTGGCGTTGCTTTTGTTAAAACTTCTACAGGATTTAGTACATCAGGCGCAACGGCTGAAGATGTCAAATTGATGCGAGACACCGTTGGTGATAAAATGGGTGTTAAAGCATCAGGTGGTATTCGCGATCGGCAAACTGCTGAGAAAATGGTTCAAGCTGGTGCTACACGGTTAGGCGCTAGTGCAGGCATTGCAATTGTTTCAGGCAATTCTACCTCATCAAGCAACTATTAATTGATCCTTTCATAAGCTACTGCAAAGTAGCTTATTGCTATTTAATGGAATGGCAATGGAAACACAACCTCAAAAAAGAGTTAACGCACTTATTGAGTACCTAAAATCGACCGATAAAATTCATTTAAAAGAAGCGGCTCAAATGTTAGCTGTATCTGAAATGACGATTCGGCGTGATATTAACAATCAACCTTCACCTTTAACGGTATTAGGCGGTTATATTGTTAATCAGTCCCAAAATCAAATTACCCAATACTTTGTTAGCGATCAGCAAGATAAACAGGTAGAAGAAAAACGTTACATAGGTAAGCTTGTTAGTCAACTAGTTAACGAAAACGATACTCTTTTTTTTGATTGTGGTACTACCATCCCCTTTATTATCGATGCAATTCATGAGGATATATCCTTCACTGCAATTTGTTATTCGCTTAATGCCTTTTTAGCGTTACAACATAAACCGAAATGCAAAATTATTTTATGCGGTGGGCATTATCAGCTTAACAATGCCATCTTTACCAGTATTAGTCCACATAATCAATTAGATTTTATATGCCCTAATAAAGCTTTTATTTCGGCTGCAGGTATAGATCTTATACAAGGTGTTACTTGTTATGATTTTGATGAACTGAGTATGAAGCATCAAGCCTTAAATAAGTCTTGTCAGAATATTTTAATTGCTGATCATACCAAGTTTAATCAGGTTAAGCCGGCTTTTATTGCTGAACTTAATCAGTTCTATCAAGTGATTACGGATAAAGCGCCAAGCGCTCAGTACCTTACTTTTTTTAACGATAATAATATCGGTTTAATTTATTGATGATGAAAAATATTACAATTTTAGGTTCAACAGGATCAATTGGCTGTAGTACGTTGGCCGTTATTCGGCAAAATTGGTCACAATTTAAAGCTTATGCCTTAGTCGGCGGTAAAAATGTCAGCAAAATGACCGAACAGTGCCAAGAATTTAAACCTAAATACGTGGCTATGGCTGATGAGCAAGCTGCCATAGCGCTTAAGGCTAATTTGCTAAATCTGAATTTAGATATTGAGGTATCGAGTGGTGAACAAGCTATCTGTGACTTAGCTCAATTACCGGAAGTCGATTACGTTATGGCGGCTATTGTCGGCGCGGCTGGATTAAAACCGACCCTTGCTGCTATTAAAAAAGGTAAGCGTATATTACTGGCAAATAAAGAGTCATTAGTGACTTGTGGTCATTTATTTATGCAGGCGGTGAAGCAATATGGCGCACAGTTACTACCGGTCGATAGTGAGCATAATGCTATTTTTCAAAGTTTACCCTGTGCCGTTCAAGAACAATTAGGCTTTGCTCATTTAGCCGATTATGGCATAACTAAAATAGTACTAACCGGCTCGGGTGGTCCATTTCGAGATTTACCTTTAAACTCGCTCATTTCAGTTACACCCGAGCAGGCGGTTGCGCATCCTAATTGGTCAATGGGAAAAAAGATTTCAGTTGATTCAGCAACGATGATGAATAAAGGCTTAGAGTATATTGAAGCCAGATGGCTATTTAATGCCAGTTTCGATGAAATGGAAATTATTATTCATCCTCAATCGATTATTCACTCTATGGTACGTTACCAAGATGGTAGTGTCATCGCTGAACTAGGTGTACCGGATATGTGTACACCTATTGCCTATGCTATGTCATATCCACAGCGTATTTTGTCAACTGTACCACCCTTAGATTTTACAAAAGTTTCGGCATTGACGTTTACTGCCCCCGATTTTAATCGCTATCCTTGCCTAAAATTGGCGATAGATGCTTTTAATCAAGGGCAAGCGGCAACGACGGCTTTAAATGCCGCCAATGAAATCGCTGTCGAGGCTTTTTTACAACGCAAAATCGGTTTTATGGATATTGCAAATCAAGTTGCGGCAGCCTTAGATAAACTCAATTTACCCGAACCCAAGACTATCGAGGATGTGTTAGTAATTGATAAGTGGGCTCGACAACAGTGTAGTAAGCTATAACTTAAGTGTTATAGCTGTGTTTTATAGACGCGGCAAGGTGTGCCCATCGCAATGACATTACTTGGTATATCACGATCAACTATGCTACCAGCTGCAATAACGGTGTTATCGCCAATGGTCACATTAGGTAATACAATCACATTGCCGCCGATCCAAACGTTATTGCCGATTGTAATTGGTTTTGCAAATTCAAGTCCGCTATTGCGAATTTGACTATCTAATGGGTGTCCTGAGGTATAAAATCCACAATTGGGTGCAACCAGTACATTATCGCCAAAAGTAATTTTAGCCGCATCTAACATAATGCAATTGAAATTAGCAAAAAAATTTTCGCCAATTTCAATATTGTAGCCATAATCACATTGAAAACCAGGCATGATCGTAAACTGTTGCCCAGTTTTGCCTAATAGGATTTGGAATAACTGTTGTCGTTGCTGTTTGACCAATGGCGATAATTGGTTTATTTGAAAACAAAGATCTTGCGCATAAAGCCTTTCGTTAGCCAGTAAATCGATCTCTGGGTTATAGAGCAAACCTGCTAGCATTTTCTCTTTTTCGCTCATGTTGCTACGCCATTTGTTTTGCTGTTAATGCAGGGTTATCACTAATAAATGATTGTAAAAAAGCGCTATCAGGAAGTGCAGTTAACGCCCCTTTTTGAGTTGTCGCTAACGCGCCGCAAGCACTGGCAATAGTCATCATGCTTTCTAACATAAGTTTATCGTCTGGCATACCGGACGTTGCAATACTACTTAATAATCCTGCAACAAAAGCATCGCCGGCACCGGTTGTATCAATGCTGTTAACATGATAGGAATCGAACGAAAATGTTTTACCATGCCATAAAACTACACTGCCATCTTTACCTTTTGTAACTAATTTGAGTGTTGCATCATAATGTTGTTGTAACTTATTTAAAGCGGCACTCCAATCGTTAGATTCGGTTAGCCAAAATAGCTCTTCATCAGAAAGTTTTAGTATGTCGGCATCATGACAAAATTGTGTAATAATTGTGCGCATTTCGTTTTTATTGTGCCACATTTGTTCGCGTAAATTGACATCAAAGCTGATTAAACCCTTTTTACCATTCAACCTTTCAATCGCTGTTTTTAATGTTTGACGGCAAGTCTGCCCAACTAAAGCTAGCGAGCAAAAATGCAAAATATCTTGGTTAAAATCAGGAATCGCCTGCTGAGATAGAAACTGATCGGCAGACGGCGACACTAAAAAAGTAAAACTCCTTTCGCCATTATTACCCAGATCAACCACCACCGTACTGGTTCTATGATTATCATCTTTTTCTAAACTTTGGCAATCAACGTGGTATTGATTAAATGTTTTTTCCATAAAGTGACCAAAAGGATCATTACCAACACGACCTATAAATGCGGAAGGAAGTCCCAATTTCGCTACACCAATAGCGACATTTGCAGGTGCTCCTCCTGCACAGGCTTTGTAATTCATATCACCAAATGGTAAAAGATCGATAACAGCATCGCCAAGCGACCAGACTTTAGTTTTATTCATTTTGTTACTCAATTTAAAGTTAATAGGTTTAAGTGTTGTGACTTTATGGCTGGTTTATTTAAACAGTTAAGTCAGCTTAAACGAAGTTTTATAATTAGTCATTAACAATAGACTAAAGCATTTACAAAAAAATTCATTGTTAACGTTAAAAATGTGTGATTATTATCACATATTTTGCCTGTTAATTGATCAAAAGTTAACGTTAACAATTAAGTTAGGGTAATATAGCTTGATAAGAAAGGTGGCTATATTAAAGTCATCATATTGATGAAAATTATATTTAATGCGGAATGTATAAAGGGGAGTTTATGTCTATTGCAATCGATCAAGCAAATCAAGCTGTTAAACAGTTAGAAAAGGTAATGAATAAACAGTACTATCCACGTTTTCATCTGGCACCACAGTCTGGATGGATGAACGATCCTAATGGTCTTATCTATTTTAAAGGGCAGTACCATGCTTTTTATCAGCATCATCCTTTTGATGAAAACTGGGGACCGATGCATTGGGGGCATGTGGTGAGTGATGATTTAGTCACATGGAAAAGATTACCTATTGCGCTAGCACCGGGTGATGCGTTTGACAAAAGCGGTTGTTTTTCTGGATCGGCAATAGATAAAAATGGTGAGCTTTGTTTAGTTTATACCGGTCATATTTGGTTACAAGGTCAAGGGAATGATGAACATATTTGTCAAACTCAATGCCTTGCTACAAGTAAAGATGGTATTCATTTTGAAAAACATGGCACTATTTTAACCCCAGAAGATGGCATTATGCATTTTCGTGATCCCAAAGTTTGGCAACAAGCAGGTCAATGGTGGATGGTGGTTGGGCAAAGGGATAACAATGATGTTGGACAAATATTATTGTATCGCTCTCACGATTTTAAAAAGTGGCAATTTGATCACGTGGTGGTTAGTCATATCGATCCTAATGTCTATATGCTTGAATGCCCTGATTTTTTCCCGCTTGGTGATAAATGGATCTTGATGTTTTCACCGCAAGGTATGAAAGCAAAAGGTTATCAATACCGTAACCGATTCCAATCAGGCTATATTGTCGGTGATTGGCAACCTGGGAAAACGTTTTCGATAGTTAAACCATTTCAAGAAATGGATTTTGGTCATGATTTTTATGCACCACAATCGTTTGTTGCAAAAGATGGTCGGCGCATTATTTTTGCTTGGATGGATATGTGGGAATCAATGATGCCAAGTAAACAAGATAAATGGATGGGCGCCTTTACGCTTCCGCGCGAATTAGTTTTAGATCGCAATAATAATGTCCGTAACCGTCCAATTAAAGAGCTTGAAGCATTACGAGAAAAGCCTAAAAACCTGAGTGAAATAACACTCAATAATGAATTGAAAAATACCGATATTGAATCAATTAGTTGCGAGATTAATGTCGATATTGATTTAACCCAAAGTAATGCTGAACGTTTCGGTTTACAGCTAGCGGCAACGCCAGATGGTAAGCAAGCCACACTATTGTATGTGGATCTGCAATCGAATCGTATTGTACTTGATCGTAGTCTTTCAGGATTAGCATTAAAGGGATATCGCAGTGTTCGGTTACCTAAAACTAAAAAGTTAAATTTGCATATTTATGTTGATGCTTCATCTGTTGAGGTTTTTGTTAATGGTGATTTATATAGTCTATCGAGTCGTATTTATCCAAAATTACCGGCTAAACGAATCGTTAACTTATTTGCTGAAAATGGCCAAGCAAAAATTATAAAATTAGATAGTTGGCAGTTAAAATCAATTTATGAATAATTGCTAATCATCCCACTACTTTAGTGTAGTGGGATAACAGTTTTTGTTTATAATGAATCTCGTTGCAAAAATAGCGCAGGTACATAGGTTACGTTTTTGTTAGTTTGGTTGTTTATGATGTGTAATGCGGCTTGTTCGCCTATCTGATAATGAGGTAATTGTACGGTGGTTAGCGGTGGATAAAAAAGTTCCCCTGTGCCGACCATATTATCATAACCTACAACTGCGATATCTGTTGGAATATGAAAACCTTGACTTAACAAAAATTGATAAGCAACAAAAGCAATACGATCATTGCCACAAATTAACACATCAAAGTCTGGTTTTTTGTTACAGTGCTGTTTTAATATATCAACTGTCATCATATATTCTTGGGTAAGGTTATTTTCTACCGTTGTGGTGTGGTAACTGATAATGTCATTTAAATTACGACCTGCGTCTAACCATGCTTGCTCGGCACCTTTACGGCGAGTTTTACCAGCTAAGCTGGTATTTGACAAATAAATACATAATGGTTTTTTATAGCCTTTTTTAATCACTTGTTGCATGGCGTAGTATTGACCTGTGTAATCATCCGGAATATAACACGCTAGATCTTCACTATCACAGATGCAATTGGCTAATACCACGTTTTTCCCGAGTAACTTTGTCGGAAGTTCAATTTTTCTTAGTCCCATAGTGGTATAAATAATGCCATTAGGTCGATAAGATAGCAGAGTATTAATGGCATGATTAGCTTGTTTATCATCAAATAGATTAACAATAAAAGTATTCCAACCGTGTTGTTGTGCTGTTTTTTCGATCGCTTGTAATAATTCTACAGAAAAAGGGGTCATTGCTGTTTCTAATGCTAAAACACCTATTGCACGAGGGCCAGAGTTATCGCCACGAATTTTACGTGCTGACAAGTCCGGCACATAGTCAAGTTGCTCAATTGCTTTTTGAACCCGATTATAAGTCTGTTTATTTAATTTTTCAGGATTATTAATTGCGCGTGATACCGTCATCAACGAAACCGACGCCAACTTTGCAACATCCTTAAGTGAAGCCATAATTAAATCCTTTTGTTTAGCATTAAAAAAATCTTTTTCTAATAATTATTTCAAATGATGATACCACAAATAAAAATGATAAAAAGTGTGAGGGAGTTATCATTTATGATAACCGGTTGTATCTATTTTCTGTCAATTGTGACAATAATGTTAACATTAACATGTTAACGTTAAACTTCACAATATAAGAGTAATAAATATGAATATAATAGCAAATAGAAATTATTGGTTTTCATCTGGTTATCTTATTACCTTTTATGCAGCTTGGTCTCTTTGGTGGTCTTTTTATGCAATATGGTTAAAAAGTAAAATTGGCTTATCGGGTGAGCAACTTGGAACGGTTTATGCAGCAAACTCGGCTGCTGCCATGTTTTTTATGATATTTTACGGCATCATTCAAGATAAATTACAAATCGGCAAAGCTGTTATTACCTTTCAAAGTATCGTGATGATATTAATTGGTCCGTTTTTAATTTATGTTTATGAGCCGTTATTAAAAAGTGATTTTATTATCGGAGTCTGTATTGGTGCACCAGTGTTGAGTGCCGGATTTATTTCTGGATGTGCTTTAATTGATTCGTTTATTGAGCGCATTAGCCGCTTATTTGGTTTTGAGTTTGGTCCAGCTCGCTTTTGGGGATCGTTTGGTTATGCTGCCGCGACGTTTGTTGCTGGCATTTTATTTGGTATCGATCCTCATATTAATTTTTGGATGGCATCTGCTGTTGCTGTTATCTTTTTTATTATTAATTTGACCTTTACGCCAAAACGTTATCCAGTGGATGCAAACAAGGATAGGGTTATTGAAAAAACCTCAACCATTCCAACATTAAGTGAAATTTTCTCATTATTTGGTATGAAAAAATTTTGGCTATTTGTATTTTTTATTATTGGGACAAATAGTTTTTATACCATTTATGATCAACAACTGTTTCCAAATTTTTACACAAGTTTTTTTGAAAAAAATGAAGATGGTTACCGCGTTTACGGTTATTTGAACTCTTTTCAAGTTTTTTTAGAGGCGGCCTGTATGATCTTAGCACCCTATTTTATTAATAAAGTGGGTGCTAAAAAGTCACTATTAATTGCTGCACTCGTGATGATTTGCCGAATTGCTTTATCTGCATCACTACATAATGTTTATCTGATTTCATTAATAAAATTATTTCATGCCATTGAAACGCCGCTGTTTATTTTGGCGGTATTTAAATATGTTGTAGCTAATTTTGATGCTAGATTATCATCAACCCTCTATTTAGTTGGCTTTAATATTTCATCTAATATTGGTGTGATTGCACTGTCATGGGTGGTGGGTAAATTATTTGATAATACTGGCTATTCAACAACGTTTTATGTGCTTGCTAGTATTGTGCTATTTATTTTAATTGTTGCTATATTTACCTTAACCAATGATCGAAAAAATAGACTTCAATCACAATAGTTATTGTTATCCACTTTATAAAATGGAAACGGAAGTTTCCATTTTGCTATTTAGTTTATGATCAATAAATACAAAGCTTGCTTCTATGATGAGTTTGCGAAACAATAGATAATCACTATGATTAATGTCTATAGGTTGTTGTTGTGAATATTACCAAAACAGTAGTTACGCCTGATATGCTATGGCAAACAATCAGGCAAGAAGCATCAAAATTAGTAGAAAGTGAACCAATGCTAGCCAGTTATTTCCATGCCACTTTGCTTAATCACGAAAATTTAGGTAATGCATTAAGCTATATTTTAGCCAATAAACTTGCTACCCAAGTCATGCCAGCAATTGAAATTCGTGAAATTGCACGGCAGGCTTATAAGGCTGATCCGCATCTTATTCAATCCGCTATTACTGATATTATTGCGGTTTATGTGCGTGATCCCGCCACTAATTATTATTCAACTCCTTTACTTTATTATAAAGGCTTTTTATCGTTGCAAGCTTATCGTATTGGACATTGGCTTTGGCAACAAAATCGTCAATCACTCGCCACATTTTTACAAAGTCAGATTGCTATTGTGTTTGGCGTTGATATTCATCCTGCTGCAAAAATTGGCTGTGGTGTGATGTTCGATCATGCGACAGGTATTGTCATTGGTGAAACTGTCGTCATAGACAATGATGTATCGATTTTACAATCGGTAACACTGGGTGGTACAGGTAAAGAGAATGGGGATCGTCATCCAAAAATTCGAGAAGGCGTCATGATTGGTGCTCATTCAACGATTTTAGGTAATATCGAAATTGGTAAAGGGGCAAAAATTGGTGCCGGTTCAGTCGTATTAGAGCCAGTGCCAGCCCATACAACTGTTGCTGGAGTACCAGCAAAAGTGGTCGGCTGCCCTGATTGTGATAAACCAGCTTTGAATATGGATCAAGAAATTTGATTGCGTGAAAAGATTTCCGTCGACAATAGTCGACGGTAGGTCAAAACCAAAATTTAGTGGTTAGAATTAACATTCACATCCATAGTTGGATATGGAATATTAATACCATTTTCAGTTAGTAGATTTTTAATATTTTCCAGTAATTCTGCTTTCACTGACGGGTAATTTTCGTTTGATGTCCAAACCAAAACATTAAAGTTCATTGATGATGCATCTAACAGATCTAAACGAATAATTGATTCTTTATTTGTCAAAATATTGTTGGTTTGGTTTACTGCTTGTCTTAGCACTTGGTAAACATTTTGAATATTTGAATCATAACCCACATTAATAACCAAATCTAAACGTCTTTCTGGTAAACGGGTAAAGTTGATTATATTGGCACTAACTACCTGACTATTAGGAATAACAACAAGTTCGTTAGTTGGTGTAACAATCGTTGTTGAAAAAATCTGTATAGAGTCAATGACGCCTCTTTGACTGTTGATAACAACGGTTTCACCCACTTTAAACGGACGAAATATTATTAATATGACGCCAGCGGCAAAGTTAGACAGTGAACCTTGCAGTGCCAAACCAACAGCTAAACCTGCAGCACCGATAACTGCGACAATTGAGGCTGTTTGTACGCCTAACTGTCCTAAAACTGCAACCAGTGTCACGACCATAACGGCATAATAAGATAATGCGCTGACAAATTTCACCACTGTTGGATCAACATGGCGGCTGCTTAAAATGCGTTTTAATTGACGACTGATAAACTTAGAAATTGCTCGACCAATTATAAAAATAATAATGGCAAAACAAAAATGCGCTATATAGCTAAGCACAATGCCATCATATTTATCAATAAATGCGGTAGTTTGAGTTAAAATATTTTCAAAATTCATCACATAATCCTATTTGAGAGCGATAAAAAGTTAGTTTAAAAAGTCATACATACATAGCATTTAAACTAACTGTTTTGCTAGTAACGCCCAACGTGTATCAAAATTGGTGGTAGGAAGATATTTAAAGCCTGAACGAGAATAACGTGACATCATCCCTTCACAAAATGCTAATAATTGACTAGATAAAATACGTTCATCAGTAGTAAATGCAACCCCTTCGCGAATTTTTCGTTCTCGCAAAACTTGTTTTATTTGAGTTTCTATTCGTTCAAATAATTGACTGATTCGCTCTTGTAATTGTTCTTGTTCAAACATTAACGCATGCCCAGTCATAATCCTAGTTAATCCAGGGTTTTTTTCTGAAAAACCTAATATCAGCGCTAAAATAAGCTGTAAGCGGGTGAATGTTTTAGGCTCATCTTGCATAATGGTATTGATGCGTGAAAGTAATATATCTTCAATATAAACAATCAAGCTTTCAAACATTTTGGTTTTGCTTGGAAAATGTCGGTAAAGTGCTGCTTCTGAAACACCGACAGTGGCGGCTAATTTCGCCGTGGTAATGCGTTGCGTCCCTTCATTGGACTCAAGCATAGTTGCCAATGCTTGCAAGATGTCTTCTTTACGATTCTTATTTTTGCTGGTCACAATCATTTTTTACCCGAATGCCCAAATCCACCTTCCCCTCGTGCTGAGAGTGTAAATTCATCAACAATATTAAATTCGGCTTGTACCACAGGTACGATAATCAATTGTGCAATTCGATCACCGGCTTCAATTATAAAAGGGGTTTGGCTGCGGTTCCATACCGGAACAAAAAGCTGTCCTTGATAATCAGAATCAATTAAACCGACTAAATTACCGAGTACAATCCCATTTTTAGATCCTAAACCTGAACGAGGTAAGACCAATGCCGCTAGATTTGGATCGGCAATATGCATGGATAAACCGGTAGGCGTTAAGATGGTTTCACCCGGTTTAATTTCGGTTGTTTTATCAAACATGGCTCGTAAATCAATACCAGCTGATCCTTCAGTTGCATAAGTGGGGAGTGGAAACTCATTACCTAAACGTTTATCTAATATTTTAATATCAATTTTTCTTTTCATTATCACTCGCTTTGTATCGTGTTATCACAGCTTCAAGTAATTGTTTTGCTAATTGTTGTTTACTACTTAATGGTAACCTTTGTTCGCCATTTTGCCAATAAAGGGTTAATGCATTTTGATCGGAATTAAAACCAATTTTTTTATCTGAAACATCATTAGCACAGATTAAATCTAAATTTTTGGTGATTAATTTTTTTAAGGCATATTTTTCAACATTATTGGTTTCTGCGGCAAAACCAACAACAAAAGGCCTTGAATTTTTTAATGCGGCAACACTCGCAACAATATCTGGATTTTTGGCTAATTTAATCACAAGTTCATTATCGTCCGTTTTTTTTATTTTTTGAGTGGCAATTGTTGCCGCACGAAAATCGGCAACTGCTGCACAAGCAATAAAAATAGACGATTTTTGCGCTGCAGTTAATGCTTGATTATACATTTCATTTGCACTTTTAACATCGATTCGTGTGACATGCTTTGGCGTATCTAAATTAACTGGGCCGCTAATAAGTGTAACATTTGCGCCCATTTCTGCCGCAGCTTTAGCAATAGCAAAGCCCATTTTTCCTGAACTGTAGTTACTGATATAACGGACAGGATCGATTTCTTCAACCGTTGGCCCAGCAGTAATAGTAATTGATATCCCATCTAATAATGATGAGTGGGTAAAATAGCTATTGAGATTTTCGACAATCACGTGTGGTTCAAGCATTCGACCTGGACCGATATCACCACAAGCTTGGAACCCTTCATCAGGACCAAGAATTAAGGTGTTTCTATCATTCAATACCGATAAATTATGCTGTGTGGCTATAGCTTTATACATTTGTTGGTTCATAGCTGGTGCTATAGCAATTTGAGCCGGCGTGGCTAAACACACTGTTGATAATAAATCATCAGCAATGCCATTGGCGATTTTGGCAATAATATTGGCTGTTGCCGGTGCAATTAATACAATATCTGCCCATTTTGCCAGTTCGATATGGCTCATTGAAAGCTCAGCCGACGGGTCAAATAGATCGCTGGAAACAGGATTAGCACTCACAGCTTGTAGTGTCATTGGTGTGACAAAATGACTTGCTGATTCAGTAAGAATGACTCGAACTTCAGCTCCCGCTTTTTTTAAATGGCGAACAAGATCAGGGCATTTATAAGCTGCAATACCGCCTGTAATCCCTAATAAAATATGTTTACCAGATAGATTCATGCTCAAGCTTTCCCCATAATTCAGTCTAAATCGCTATATTACCACAATTCAGTTAGATAATAAGTAACTCTTTCGCATTGGCTAACGTTGCATCAGTGATTTTATCACCGCCTAATAATCGAGCGAGTTCATTTACACGGCCATTATTATCTAATTTTTGCATGTCGGTTGAAGTCTGTTTTCCCTTTGTTTGCTTAGTAACAAAATAGTGTTGATTAGCCTGTCCGGCGACTTGTGGTAAATGTGTAACAGTTATCACTTGTGTTGACTCGCCAAGTTGCCTTAATAATTGACCCACTTTAGCCGCAGTCGGTCCACTAATCCCAACGTCAATTTCATCAAATATTAGCGCAGGTGTTTCCATTTTTTGTGCAGTTAAAACCTGAATAGCAAGTGCGATACGTGATAACTCCCCGCCTGATGCTACTTTAGCTAAAGGTTGTGCTTGTTGCCCTGCATTTGTCGTCACTAAAAAAGTGACTAAGTCCGCACCATCTTCAGTTAAACGATTTTCGTCATAAGCAATTTCAATGCTTAATTGTCCATTTGGCATAGATAACTCATGCATCAATGCTGTTACTTTTTTAGCTAGGGTTTTACTTACAGTTAATCGTTTTTGATGTAACTTTTCTGCAAGTTCAATGGCGATTTGATGATACTTTTTAATATCCGCTTTTAGTTGTTCACTTTGTTCATCTTGTTGGTTAATTTGTTTGAATTCGGCCAATAACTGTTGGTGTAATTCTGGTAGTGCTTCAGGCGCCACATGATGTTTGCGAGCCAACGCTATTTGTTTTGATAGGCGTTGTTCGAGTTGCATAACCCGAGCTGGATCAAGATCTAGATTTTCACTGTAATGACGCAGTTCATAGCTTGCTTCTTTAATCTGAATGGAAGCCTCTTCTAACATGGTATAAATATTATTTAGCGTCGGATCGAGTTCAGTTAACTGCTGAACGCTATTTTTGACACTACTGAGTAGATTGCTCACATTGTAATCATCGGCTTCGTCTAATAGCATAACTGATTGTTGACTTAGATTTATCAGTTGCTCGCTATTAGATAATCGTTTGTATTCTTCGTCTATTTGTTGGTATTCACCTTCAATTGGCGAAAACTCATTTAACTCTTTAAGTTGATATTGTAACAGTTGCATATGAGCATCACGTTCTTGCCGTGATGTTTCATATTGTTGATAAGCTTGTCGAGCGACTTTCCATTGTTTGTGAGCTTGTTGCATTTGTGCAAGTAATATTGGCTCGTTCATATAATGATTTAATAGAAGCTGTTGATAGTCACTACGTAGCAAACGTTGATGTTCATGCTGTCCATGAATTTGAATTAACATTTGCCCTAAATCTTTTAATTGTGAAATAGGAACAGTTCGTCCGTTTATAAATGCTTTAGAACGGCCATCTTGGTTAATTACTCTTCGTAATATACATTCATTACCTTCATCAAGTTGATTTTCAGTAAGCCAATTAAAGGCGGCTGGTGTATCATCAAGTACAAAACAAGCAGAAATATCAACACGTTCTGCACCATAGCGAATAGATGAAGCATCAGAACGATTACCTAAACACAACCCTAAAGCATCAATAGCAATAGATTTACCGGCACCTGTTTCACCCGTTATTGCTGTCATACCTAAGGTAAAGTCGACCAGTAGCTGATCAACAATAGCAAAATTATTAATAGTTAATTGCGTTATCATAATAATGAATACATAAGACTAGTTATAATGTAGGCAGTATAACAGTAAAAACACTGTAAATAAATACAGTTTTTTGGTGAAATAAAGACGTGTAATTAATTCGTTAAACAATAATGTGTGCTAAGCTTTATTTTAATTGCTTTTGGGCTGTTTATGTTATTAATAATGCAATTTGGTAAAAAGTAAATGATTATTAATTAGTGGGATAAAATAGATAAAAAGCCATGAATAGTTGTCTATTTATGGCTTTAAAGTGATCTATTTAAAATAGTGAACTCATAACTTCATAAATTAACTGTAGGTTGAGTAGAACCAGTGCAATAGCTGCTAACCATCCTAATATGATAGTTAATTTGCAATTAACAAATTCGCCCATGATTTTTTTGTTGGAAGTGACTAACAATAAAGGAACCATTGATATCGGTAAGGCGATACTGAGAAATACTTGAGTATAGATTAATAAATTTTCAACAATGCTCTCTTTTTCACCCCATATATAGATGCATAAAATAACAGGGGCGACCGCTAAACCTCGGCTTATCATTCTACGAGCCCAAAGAGGAATAGATAGATTAATAAAACCCTCCATTACTATTTGTCCGGTAAGTGTGCCTGTTATTGTGGCGTTTTGACCTGATGCAAGTAAAGCAACAGCAAATAATGTTGCCATTATTGAACTGGCGACAGGTCCAACCATTTGCGGATTTTTTAAAGCGTCATAAAGCTGAGTAAAGCGACCAAGATTGTCAGGATCATTACCATAAAAAAGCGAAGCGCCAAGAATTAATAACAGACAATTGATAATAAATGAAAAAGATAATTGTATGTTAGAGTCAATAGTTGCATATTTGATAGCATTTTTTAGGCTAGATGTTTTTGTTCTATTATATTTTCGGGTTTGGACAATAGATGAATGTAGATATAAATTATGTGGCATGACCGTTGCGCCAACAATACCTAGTGCAATTACTAATGCTGAGTCATGGCCTTTAATGGATTGAGTAAAAATATCTATTTTAGGAATAAACCCATTAATTATGTCACTAAATTGAGGCGAGGCCCGTAAAACTTCGTAAGAAAAAATAATAAATATAGTGGCAATTAAGCAAAATACGATAGCTTCTATTTTTCTAAATCCAAACCGTATTAATATTAATAAAATGACAACATCGAAGACTGTTAATAACACACCGATCAATAGCGGGATATCAAATAAAAGGTTTAATGCGACAGCGCTACCAATCACTTCTGCTATTTCTGTAGCGATAATCGCCAATTCAGTTGATATCCATAAACAAAAAGAAAATTTTTTGCCTACCATCGATTTTGTTGCTTGAGCAAGATCCATACCAGTGACTATGCCTATTTTGACGCACATCGCTTGCAAAAGCATAGCAATTAAACTCGATATTAATATAACTGACAGTAACAGATAACTATAAAGAGCGCCTCCTTGTATAGAGGTGATCCAGTTACCCGGATCCATATAACCGACAGCAACTAATGCGCCGGGTCCTGAAAAAGCCCAGAGTTTTCGAAAAAAACCAGACTGAGGATCCGGAATTTGGACTGTATTATTGATTTCTTCAAGGCTTATTGTCGACGTTTTTAACATAACTAAGATCTCTACAGTAAAGTGTATGTTTTTATTATATTGATAATGATAATCATTATCAAATAAAAATAACCTTTCATTCCATTAAGCCAGTTACCTATAGTATATAAATACTCGATTTAGCTCACAATGCATATTTTTATATTCGAATAATTTTTATTAATAACTAATATAATCCCTTTAATATATTTTTTAAATGCTTATCACTCTTATTGTAAGATTGATTTATATTTTATTAATTATCAAATAGTTGCATTAAATTTTAGTGGGTTAATTTTATGCAGATTTATAAGATTTCTCTCTTTTGTTGAAGAATGTTTGCCAACTAACTAAATTTTATTTTTTCGTGGATTAATGTGTAATATAATTTAAAAACATATTAACAATAATATTAGGAATTAATCTAAATGTTTGGAAATAAAACAAATCGGCAAATTATTATTTGGACCACACTTATTGGTGGGTTTATTAGTGCATTAGTAAAATGGGGCTCTGAAGTCAATATGCCGCCTCGCGTTCCTGGCGAAATTTCACCACCAGCAGCACATATTGATGCATGGCTTGGCTGGCTAGGTATTAACTCTCACTCTCTCGATTATGTCTATCAAACTGCAATAGTATCTGGAGCGGTGACACTTTATCATTGGTTATTTAGTTTTGCGTTTGCCTTTGTGTATGTTTTTATCGCTTATTTTTGGAATAATATTCGTTTATGGTATGGTGCGTTTTACGGCATTATTATTACCGTTGCCATGCATGGATTTTTAATTCCATTACTCGGTTTTCGTCATCCTGCTTATGATCCAGAAGGAACGGTGGGTTGGTTATGGAATTTAAATGGTTATGAACTTTGGAGTGAAATTTTAGGTCACATCTATTGGGGCGTATCAATTGAAATTTGTATGATTGCCGTACTTGCTCATTTTTCAAGACCAATTCGTGGTGAATGGCGTAAGTAATTAGATAAATTAATTAAAAACCAATCCCGCTATTGTGCTAAATAGCGGGATTTTTTTTGCTAAAATTAAATTTGTTATAGTTAAAAACTATATTAACCAATAAAAAAGTAGAATTATTCAATAACAATTTTTTTTGTTATCTTTTTAACCACTAAAGAAATGTGATTAAGATGAAAAGGAAACAAAAAATGAATACTGCTGTTATTGGTTATCCTCGTGTTGGTAAACTTCGTGAACTTAAGTTTGCAACTGAAGCTTATTTTAAAGGTAATAAAACCCAAGCTGAATTATTAAACGAAGCAAAAGCGCTTCGTGCAGAGCACTTAAAACAACAACGTGCACAAAACATTGCTTATATCTCATCTAATGACTTTTCATTTTATGATGCGGTTTTAGATACCGCTTGTTTACTTAATGTGATTCCAAAACGTTATCAAGATTTAGGTTTGCCTGAGCTTGATCGCTATTTTGCGATGGCGCGTGGCTATCAAGGTGACAAAGGCGATGTGCGAGCTTTAGCAATGAAAAAATGGTTCAATACCAATTATCATTATTTAGTGCCTGAAATTGAAGATTCAGTGCAAATTAAATTAGCTGGCAACAAACCATTTGATGAGTATCAAGAAGCAAAAGCGCTCGGTATTCAAACTAAACCCGTTTTAGTTGGTCCATTAACCTTTTTTAAATTGGCCCAATATTTAGGTAATAAAAAAATCACTGACTTTAAAGCTGATATTATTAAAGCTTATCAAGATATTATTCAAAAATTTACGGCATTAGGTGCAGAGTGGATTCAAATTGATGAGCCAATTTTAGTCACTGATCTTAATCACGATGATATCGCTTTATTTACCGAGCTTTATCAAGCAATCTTATCTGTCAAAGGTGCGACTAAAGTGGTTCTACAAACCTATTTTGGTGATGTACGTGATTGTTATAAAGAGTTAGTTGCTCTGCCGTTCGATGGTATTGGTCTTGATTTTGTTGAAGGAAAACAATCACTAGCATTACTTGAAGCTAATGGTTTTCCAGCGAATAAAGTGTTATTTGCAGGTGTTGTTAATGGTAAAAACATCTGGAAAAATAATTATCAAAAAACGTTAGCTTTACTTGGTAAGATTAAACAAAAAGCGGCTAACATCGTTATTAATACTTCATGCTCATTATTACATGTACCTTATACGTTGCAGAATGAAACCAAACTAACCATTCAACAACGTGCTTACTTTGCTTTTGCTCAAGAAAAACTACAAGAACTTGCAGAGTTAGGTCAATTATTTAAAGAAGCTAATCCTGAAAATAGTGCAGCTTATAAAGCAAATCAAACATTATTTACCCGTGAACGTGAAGGGGCAAATCATTCTGTACGTGAAAAAGTGGCTGCGTTAAAAGCGTCTGATTTTACCCGTTTACCGGAATTTTCAGTACGTGAGGCAGCACAAAAGAAAGCCTTTAATTTACCACTATTGCCAACTACGACTATTGGTTCTTTCCCACAAACACCCGATGTGCGCGTAAATCGTGCAAAATTCAAAAAAGGTGAAATTTGTTTGAATGAATATACTGAGTTTAATAAGCAAAAAATTGCAGAATGTATCAAGCTTCAAGAAAAAATTGGTATTGATGTATTAGTTCACGGTGAATTTGAACGTAATGATATGGTGGAGTATTTTGGTGAAAGCTTAAATGGCTTTGTCTTTACCGAAAAAGCATGGGTTCAATCTTATGGTACTCGTTGTGTTAAGCCACCAATTGTTTGGGGTGATATTTCACGTTCTAAACCGATTACGGTTGAATATTCAAAATATGCGCAAAGTCTTACTGATAAACCTGTTAAAGGTATGTTGACAGGACCTGTGACAATTCTTAACTGGTCATTCCCACGTGAAGATATTTCACAAAAAGAATCAGTATTCCAAATTGCGTTAGCC
Organism: Gilliamella sp. B2824; assembly: GCF_026536245.1. Classification (NCBI taxonomy): domain Bacteria; kingdom Pseudomonadati; phylum Pseudomonadota; class Gammaproteobacteria; order Orbales; family Orbaceae; genus Gilliamella; species Gilliamella sp. B2824. The sequence continues at coordinate 50,678 of NZ_JAFNON010000006.1, forward strand.
ATAGGTGATGAAGTATTAGATCTTGAAGCTGCTGGTATTAAAATCATTCAAATTGATGAGGCCGCACTTAAAGAAAAATTACCATTACGTAAAGCGGATTGGAACAGTGAATACCTTGATTGGGCAATTCCATCATTTAGATTAGTACACAGCAAAGTGCAAGCCGATACACAAATTCATACCCATATGTGTTATAGCGAATTTGCAGATATTATTAAAGATATTGATGCAATGGATGCCGATGTGATTTCGTTTGAAGCTTCACGCTCAAATCTACAATTGATTGATGTACTTAAAGCTAATAACTTTAAAACAGAAGTTGGGCCGGGTGTCTATGATATCCATTCACCACGTGTTCCGCCTGTTGCTGAAATTAAAACAACCATTGAAAAATTACTTGCAAAAATTGACAAGCAAAAACTTTGGATCAATCCAGATTGTGGCTTAAAAACTCGAGGTGAAAAAGAAGTGGTTGAAAGCTTAGAGCATTTAGTTCAAGCAACCTTAGAAGTTCGAAAAACACTTAATTAATACTCTGTTTGCCAAGTAAGGTCTCTTGGTTATACCTCAGATTCCGCCACCTTTTTTGGTGGCGGAAATGTCAGTAAGGACAATCGTTGTCACACGAATGGATGAAACAGATGAAAACAAATTTACTTTTTAATAAAAAAACGGTGTTCTCTTTTGAAGTTTTTCCACCCAAAAAAACATCGCCATTAGAGACTATCTATAGCACATTACGTGAACTTGGCTATTTTAAGCCTGATTTTATCAGTGTTACTTATGGAGCAGGCGGCAGTTTAAATGGTCAAACCACCATTGATATTGCACATTCAGTTAAACACACTTATGGTATTGAGAGTGTTGCCCATTTACCGGGTATTAATTTTGATAAAGCTGAGATGAGTAAAATTTTACATGAGCTAAAATGTGCAGGTATTGATAATGTTTTAGCGTTGCGTGGTGATATTAGCCCGAATGTACAACCCAAAAATGATTTTCGTTTTGCCAGCGAATTAGTATCGTTCATTAAAGAAAATGGGGATTTTAATATTATTGGCGCATGCTATCCAGAGGGACATCTTGAAGCTGCTACCCTTAAACAAGATCTGATTCATTTAAAAGAGAAGGTGAATGCAGGTACCGATCAGTTAATCTCACAGCTCTTTTTTGATAATGACTATTTCTATGCGTTTTTAGATAAAGCGCGTGATATGGGGATTAACGTACCGATTGAAGCAGGCATTATGCCGGTAACGAACAAAAATCAAATTGAACGTATGGTTTCAATGTGTGGTGTGAATCTACCGAAGAAGTTTAAACAGATGATGGAGAAATATGAACATCATCCTGATGCATTCCGTGATGCTGGTATTGCTTATGCTATCGATCAGATTGTGGATTTAGTTTCACAAAATGTTGATGGTATTCATTTATATACTATGAACAATAGTTATATCGCTAGAAGAATCAGTGAAGCGGTATCAACGTTATTAGCAGTGCCAAAATCGGCTTAGAAAAGATAGATTAGACAGAAAATTGGTTGCGGGGGCTGGATTTGAACCAACGACCTTCGGGTTATGAGCCCGACGAGCTACCAAGCTGCTCCACCCCGCGTCAAAGAGGTCGCTATATTATAGTATTAAAATAATAAAGCAATACCTTTTTGGCACAACTGCCCCATTTTTGAACATATTATCTATAAATAGACACTTTTTTTACTAAAACGAATAGGTTTCTTTAAACTTTTTTACAAAATGAATACTTTTTAAATTAAAAGACTAAGTCAGTTTTATTCAAAATTTTTTAAAAGAGTAAATTCGGGTATTTGTGTTGCACTATTATCAAACCTTATATAGGTAACGTTTTGCCATAAACATTTTTTTTGATTTATACCTTCAATAAATTGGTCCCAGTTATCTAACTTCCATATATCGCGAGGATTATTACGATCTAAAATTCGTTGTTTTAATATTTCAGCTGGTACAAAAACTTCTAACACATAAGTATCAACATTAGAAAAATTAAACTGTTGTATTATTTTACTAATGTAATCTTTATCTGAAAAATAACTTAAAAAAGGTGCATCAAGTATCACTGAATTATTTAGTTTTAAATTCTCACTGGCAATATCCAACAGCGTTTTGTATTCAATATCCATCACTTGCTTTTTATAATATTCACATTCATCTCTTGCGGTTGGTTGATACCCCCGAGATATTAACAGTTCTCCGGTAAATCGATTAGCAATAATATCTTTATCTAAATAACAGTAATGCAGTTTTGTTGCTAAAAACTTACCGACAGTTGATTTTCCTGCTCCAGCTGAACCAATTAAGAAGATGGCTTTAGGGTTAGATTTTTTGTTCATATTTTATTTCCTTTTCGTATCTGCGAAACATCGTTCATAAGTGCGAACCATTATTGTGAACTAACTAATAAATTGAATAATATAAGATAAAATGGAAATGCAATAATAATATGACATGCTATAGTTAATACAGAATTAAAGTTTAATTATTTAACTTACTTCACAGTTCACATTTGCGAAATTATGAAACGACAAGATATACCATTAAAACTAAATAAATCGGCTGCTCGAACCATCGATTTACTTTTATTATTTGTCAGTAGTGAGAAATTTTTAACGCTGAATAATATTTGCGAAATGATGCAATTGCCTAAAAGTAGTGCTTTTGAATTAGTACAAACGCTAGTTTATAAAGGCATTATTGAGATAAAAGATGTAAAGCAAAAAACGTATGGATTAAGTTTATTGGCGTTTGAAATTGGTAGCTCTGTGATTATCAATATGGGTATAGCTGATGCTGCAAGACCATTTATACAAGAACTTAATCGCCAGACAGGTAGCACGGTATTTCTTGGTGTTCAAGATAAAGGTAAAATTGTCTATATTGATAAGGCTGAAAATCATTCAACAATTAAGCCAACAGCAAGACTAGGCTCTCGACGTAATTTACATACTACAGGTTTGGGAAAAGCACTGTTAAATGCTTTTTCGGATCAAAAAATTATTGAGATTTTAGGACCAGAGCCTTACCCAAGTAAAACACCATTATCACATACCAACCAACAAGAGGTGTTGCATGACGCATATAAAACCCGAGAGCGAGGATATGCAATTGATGACAGGGAAGATAACTTAGAAATGTATTGTATAAGCTCTGCTATTTATAATTATGAAAATCAACCAGTGGCTTCATTTAGTGTAGCGAGTTTGTATAGCGGTATGACGAAAGATAAAGAGCAAATGATTGCTAAGTTGGTGAAAGAAACTGCAGTACAAATTTCAAGAAAATTAGGATTTACTGGAAATAAATTATATCAAGTAAATGGTTAACCAAGATTATTGGAGATAATAAATGTATCGTAAATTAGACAATCTTAATAAAATTGTAGATTCTGGCATAGTCTTAATTGTCAGATTAGCAACGGAAAGTGAATCAATTAAAGTTGCTGAAGCGGCCATTGAAGGTGGTATTAACGTTATTGAAATTCCAATGGCTGTTCCTAATGCATTACAAGTAGTTAAATATTTGTCGGATAAATATAGAAATAAAGGAATTTTAGTTGGTACAGGAACTGTATTAGATGGTGAAACTGCCAGAGCTGCAATTTTAGCTGGTGCTGAATTACTGGTCAGTCCCAATTTGAATCCTGAGATGATTAAAGTGGCTAATCGTTATCAAGTTGTCACAATGAGTGGTGCTTATACCCCTACGGAAATCCAAAATACCTTAGAAGCAGGTGCCGATATAGTCAAGTTATTCCCTGCCGAGTTTGTTAATCCTAGTTATGTAAAATCAGTATTGGCACCGCTATCGCATGCACCAATATCACCAACGGGAGGTGTTACCCCAGAAAATGTTCATGAATGGTTTTCTGCTGGTGCAGTATGTGTTGGTGTTGCAAGTTATATTACAAAAGCGGCGGCACAAGATAATGACTATAGCAAAGTAACTAAAGCTGCTCAAAACTTTATTGCGGCAGTAAATAACGCCAAGAATAAATAATACCGATATTTGTTAAGTAAAGGCATATTTTTATATGTCTGTGGGATCGTTTTGTCTAAAAAAAGGTGCAGATATGACAATACAACAAACAACAAAACCAAAATTAAGATGGGGATTCATTATTTTACTTGTAATTGGGGCTATCGTTAATTATTTAGATAGATCGAATTTAAGTATTGCCAACACAACCATAGCACAAGAGTTTGGTTTGTCTCAAACTCAGATGGGTTTTCTATTATCAGCATTCCTTTGGCCTTATGCTATAGCCAATTTACCTGCAGGATGGTTAGTTGATAAATTTGGCCCTAAAAAAATGTTTGCTTGGGCGTCTGGTTTATGGTCTATCGTAACTATTATTTGTGGTTTTCTCAATAGCTATTCTATGTTTTATGCAATGCGAGTGGTATTAGGTGTGGTTGAATCGCCATTTTTTACCTCGGGATTGAAAACAACACAAACATGGTTTTCAAAAGAGGAGCGAGGGGTACCGGTTTCTATTATTAATACTGGTTCGCAAATAGCGAATGCGATAGCTCCGCCCTTATTAACCATTTTAATGTTAACTATGAGTTGGCGTGGTATGTTTGTCATTATTGGCGTATTCGGTTTACTGGTTATGCTAGTTTGGTTAAAAATTTATCGTAATCCAACACCGCAAGAAATGAGCATTATTAAAGGTGAAAATAATCCAGAACAGCCTGAAACTAAACAAGTTCAATCGTCTTGGGGGGATTTGTTAAAACAAAAAATGACTTGGTTTATGATTCTGGGTAATTTTGGCATCATGTTTACCATTTGGGTTTACTTAACTTGGTTACCGAGCTATTTAGAAAAAGAACAAGGTTTTACTATAAAACAAATGGGATGGATCGCTTCAATTCCGTTTTTCTGTGGCATTATTGGTGTTTTATTGGGGGGGATCATTTCTGATTATGCTATTCGACATGGCTTTAAACCAATTAATGCTAGAAAAATTCCTATTGTTGGTGGAGCGATCATTGCTGCAGCTTCTGTTGCTCCTATTGCTTTTATTGATAATACCACATTAAGTATTATCTTATTATCAGTAGGTTATTTTGCTTCTCAATTACCTTCTGGTGTTATTTGGACATTAGCTGCTGACGTTGCTCCTAGTCATCAAGTTGGCTCTCTTGGCGCAATTCAAAATTTTGGTGGCTTTTTAGGTGCGGCAATGGCACCCATTGTAACGGGTATTATTCTCGATATTACAGGTAGTTTTGGCTATGTATTTATCTTAGGGGCATGCTTACTTATTTTAGGTGCTATTTCTTATGGTATCTTTTTAAGAAAACCGATCACTAAGCAGGATTAGGTTTTATTATTAAAACTATATGCCCATTGTTTAATGAGCTCAACGATGTTCGTTGGGCTCTTGCTTGTTATATCGACAAAACTTTACTATATTAACCTAAATTTTAAACATTTTTAGCCATTTAAAATAAGGAATATTTATGTCTAATCAATATCATGGATCATGTTTATGTGGAAAGGTTAAATTAACGGTACCTTTTAAAAATACCCAATTTAGTGCTTGTCATTGTCATACTTGCCTTAAATGGGGGGCGGGGCCATTTATGACATTAATGTATGATGGGCAATTTGTGGTTGAAGGGCAAGAAAACATTAGTGTTTATAATTCATCTCAATGGGCAGAAAGAGCATTTTGTCAAGTATGTGGTACTCACCTTTATTATCATATGAAAGATACACAACACTATTATCTTGCGACGTGGATTTTTGAAGATATTAACGATCTACAATTTACTACTGAAGTATTTATTGACAAAAAACCAACTTGTTATGCGTTTGCTAATCCTACCCATAAATTGACAGAGGCTGATATCTTAGCCATGGCTGCGGCTAATAAATAGTACAAAAAGTTAATTGTTAACGTAATTATCGATCATCAATAATTAGCCAATAAAACGCATTATTATGGTGTGGTTTTATTGGTTAATTTGACGATAAACTTATTTTTAAAAAGTGATGTTAATACATGAAACCAGTAGGAAAAAAGAAAATGATTTTCTTTTTTAGCCCAGATCATTACTTGTCACAATGGTATCCTTGTCGTTTTGTTATTGATGATATTGAGTTTACCAGTACCGAACAATGGATGATGTATGCCAAGGCAATGTTATTTCAAGATTTGGATTGTGCTAATGCTATTTTAGCGACGTCTTCTGCCAAAATGCAGAAAAATTTGGGTAAAAAGGTAACTAATTTTGATGATAATATTTGGAATATTCATAAAAAAGAGATAGTTTTTAAAGGGAATTTAGCTAAGTTTTCGCAAAATGCTGAGCTCAAAACCTATTTATTATCGACCAAAGGTAAAGTCTTAGCAGAGGCAAGTCCGTACGATAAAATTTGGGGAATAGGTTTAAGTATGGATGATGAGATGCGCTTTAATATGACTAAATGGCGAGGTCAAAACTTATTGGGTGAAGTTTTAATGCAAGTTAGGGAGGCATTAAAAACATCAAAGCTTTAATGTTTTTTATTTGGTATTAAGCTCGTTATTGCAATAAACACAATTATTCACTGACAATTAAATGCTCTTGAATACCTAATTGGGCAATGCCTAAACGAACCTTTTGTCCCGCTTTCAAAAAGATTGGTTTAGGTTTAATACCAAGACCAACGCCAGCGGGTGTACCGGTTGCGATAATATCACCCGCTTGTAAACTCATAAATTGGCTGACATAACTTATGATCTGTTTAACATTAAAAATCATATTACTGGTATGACTGTGTTGATAGCGTTTGCCATCGACTTCTAACCATAATTCAAGATTTTGTGGGTCACTAATTTCATCAGCGGTGACTAGCCAAGGGCCAATGGGACCAAAACTATCGCAACCTTTACCTTTGTCCCAAGTTCCACCACGATTTTTTTGATAATCACGTTCAGAAACATCATTCACCACGCAATAACCAGCAATATAAGTTAATGCCTCTTGCTCTTGAATATATTTGCCTTCTTTGCCTATGACAATACCTAGCTCTACTTCCCAATCGGTATGGGTTGAGCCTCGGGGTAATACAATATTATCATTAGCACCACTAATGGCACTGGTCCATTTATTGAAAATAACTGGTTCGTTAGGAATTGGCGCGCCAGTTTCTTTTGCATGATCGATATAGTTCAAACCAATACAGATAAATTTACCGACTTTACCAACACAAGGGGCAATACGCTCAGGACGATTAACTATTGGTAGCGTATCAATATCCATTTGGCTAATTTTTGTTAGCACATTATCGGCTAATGTTTGTGCATCAATATCGGCAATTACCGCACTGAGATCGCGCAGTTGATCTTTATCATCTAAGATGGCTGGTTTCTCATTTCCTTTCAAACCATAACGCAGTAATCGCATATTACTCCCCCTATCATTTTACAGGCTGATTTTGCCCAAAACTTATTGGTACAGTGCTTGTAATGGTATAACGGTTTTTGCCGGATCGCAATCGAGTGCAGCGGTGGTGGCATAGGCTGCATTCATCGTTGTATCGTAGTGTACTTTATATTGTATTGCACTTCGACGCAGGATTTTTGATGCTTCAATGGCTGCGCGTCCCGAAGTGGTATTAAGAATATAACTATATTCACCATTTTTAATGTGGTCATGAATATTGGGTCGACCTTCGTTCTCTTTTTTAACGATTTGACAAGCAATACCGGCTTGTTGCAATATTTTAGCTGTGCCGATGGTGGCATCAATTGTAAAGCCATGCGCAACAAGTCGCTTAGCCACTTGGAGTAGGCGAGTTTTATCTTGATCACGAACTGATAAGAGCGCTTTCCCCGATTTTTTCATATTCGATAAACTACCCAACTGTGCTTTAGCAAAGGCTTCGGCAAAGGTTTTACCAATTCCCATTACTTCACCAGTGGATCGCATTTCAGGTCCTAAAATGGGGTCAACGCCGCTAAATTTATTAAACGGTAATACCACCTCTTTAACTGAGTAATAAGACGGGATGATTTCTTTCGTAATATGTTGTTCAGCAAGTGATTGTCCTGTCATTACTCTAGCTGCAATTTTTGCTAAGGGCAAACCAGTCGCTTTCGATACAAATGGTACTGTACGTGCGGCTCGAGGATTGATTTCGATCAGATACACATCATTATTTTTAATCGCAAATTGACCGTTCATCAAACCTTTAACATGAAGTTCCTGTGCTAATTGTTTGGCTTGCTTGCGTAATTTATCTAAAATTTCTGGACTGAGAGTATACGTTGGTAATGAACAAGCAGAATCCCCCGAGTGAATGCCGGCTTGTTCAATATGTTCCATAATGCCACCAATGACAATTTGTTCACCGTCGGCAATCACATCAATATCAACTTCAATGGCATCATCTAGGAAGTGATCAAGTAATACCGGTGCATTATTCGATTCACTGACCGCAGTTTTAAAATAACGCCGTAGGTCTTGTTCGTTATAGACAATTTCCATTGCTCGTCCACCTAAAACATAAGATGGCCGAACCACTAAGGGATAACCAATCTGTTCGGCCTTAATCACCGCATCTTCAATATCGGTAACAGTAGCATTAACGGGCTGTTTTAATTTTAATTTTTCAACAATAGCTTGAAAGCGTTTTCGGTCTTCCGCTTTATCGATCGAATCAGGTGAGGTACCAATAATCGGTATGCCAGCCGCTTCAAGCGCACGAGCCAATTTTAAAGGTGTCTGTCCGCCATACTGCACAATAACCCCATTTGGTTTTTCTACATAAGCAATTTCTAATACATCTTCAAGCGTGACAGGCTCAAAATAGAGTCGATCTGAAGTATCATAATCGGTTGATACCGTTTCGGGATTGCAATTCACCATAATGGTTTCATAGCCATCTTCACGTAGCGCCAGCGCTGCATGCACGCAACAGTAATCAAACTCAATTCCTTGCCCAATTCGATTCGGTCCACCACCTAATATCATGATTTTAGGACGACTAAATTGCGGCTTAGCTTCGCACTCTTGCTCATAAGTTGAGTAAAGATAGGCGGTGTCGGTTGCAAACTCAGCGGCACAAGTATCAACGCGTTTATAAACCGGATGAATATCGTATTGGTTTCGTCGATCACGAACGTCTTGTTCTTTAACATTCAACAGGTTAGCAATACGTAAATCTGAAAAACCTTTACGCTTAAGTTGCCATAATGATTCTGAATTAAGGCTAGCTAATGATTGTGATTTTAGTTGGTTTTCAAGGCGAATAAGTTCTTCAATCTGCACTAAAAACCAGCGATCGATATTTGTTAGTGTGAAGATTTCATCTAAACTAAAGCCTGCTCGAAAAGCATCTGCGATATACCAAATACGTTCAGCCCCCGCTTCTTGCAGTTCATACCGTATTTTGCTGAGATTTTTTTCATCATCATAATTTTCAATTTTCGGATCAAAACCACACGCACCGACTTCAAGTCCTCGTAGTGCCTTTTGTAATGATTCTTGAAAAGTTCGACCAATAGCCATCACTTCGCCCACTGATTTCATTTGGGTAGTTAAGCGGTCATTACATCCGGCAAATTTTTCGAAGTTAAAGCGAGGTATTTTTGTCACAACATAATCGATAGACGGCTCAAATGATGCAGGTGTTTTACCGCCAGTAATGTCATTGGAAAGTTCATCAAGCGTATAACCAACCGCTAACTTAGCGGCGATTTTGGCAATAGGAAAGCCAGTTGCTTTTGATGCTAGTGCAGATGAGCGTGATACTCGTGGGTTCATTTCGATAACAATGAGTCGCCCTGTTTTAGGATCGACCGAAAATTGTACATTGGAACCGCCGGTTTCGACACCGATTTCACGCAGTACCGCAATCGACGCATTACGCATGATTTGGTATTCTTTATCGGTCAAGGTTTGAGCCGGAGCAACGGTAATAGAATCACCCGTATGGATGCCCATTGGATCAAAATTTTCGATCGAACAAACAATAATACAGTTATCATTTTTGTCTCGAACAACTTCCATTTCATACTCTTTCCAACCTATCAAAGATTCATCAATCAATAGTTCATTGGTGGGAGAAAGATCCAATCCTCGAACGCAAATCTCTTCAAACTCTTCGGTGTTATAGGCAATACCACCGCCAGTTCCACCCATCGTAAATGAAGGACGAATAATGCAAGGAAAGCCAACTTGTTCAAGTACGGCATAAGCCTCTTTTAATGAGTGCGCAATACCTGAACGTGCTGTATCAAGTCCAATTTTTTTCATCGCTTGGTCAAAGCGCTTACGATCTTCTGCTTTATCGATAGCATCAGCGGTGGCACCGATCATTTCAACATTAAATTGTTTTAAAATACCTTGCTTTTCAAGCGCTAAAGCGCAATTTAGTGCCGTTTGCCCGCCCATAGTTGGTAAAATAGCGTCAGGTCTTTCTTGTTCGATGATTTTGGCAACAGTTGACCAGTGAATAGGTTCTATATAGGTGGCATCAGCCATCTCTGGATCTGTCATAATGGTTGCCGGATTGGAATTGACTAAAATAACGCGGTAACCTTCTTCACGCAGGGCTTTGCAGGCTTGGGCGCCTGAATAATCAAATTCACATGCTTGACCAATAACAATTGGGCCAGCGCCAATGATTAAAATCGATTTGATATCTGTTCGCTTAGCCATATTATTGCTCCTGCTTATAAATTTTTATTAATTCAATAAAGTGATCAAAAAGTGGGGCGGCATCATGGGGGCCTGGGCTTGCTTCAGGATGGCCTTGAAAGCTAAAAGCCGGTTTTTGATTGTGATGAATACCTTGTAATGAATCATCAAATAAAGATTTATGTGTGGCGCGTAAATTGCTTGGCAAACTGGCTTCATCGACAGCAAAACCATGATTTTGCGCAGTGATCATGACGCGATTATTTTCTAAATCTTTGACAGGATGATTACCGCCATGATGCCCAAATTTCATTTTGACGGTTTTAGCACCACACGCCAGTGCTAACAGTTGATGGCCTAAGCAGATACCAAAGATAGGAATATCGGTGGTTAAAAATGCCTTAATTGCATCTATAGCATAAGTACAGGGGGCGGGATCACCAGGACCATTTGATAGGAATATGCCATCTGGGTTTAGTGCTAATACTTCAGCCGCGGGTGTTTTAGCGGGTACCACTGTTAATTTACATCCACGCTCAACTAACATACGTAAAATATTTCGTTTTACGCCAAAATCATAAGCAATAACATGCAAAGGTAGTGTGTTCTCTGCTTTCGGCATAGGATTTTCATTCTCGCTTGTCCATACACTTTGTGTCCATGTATAGCTTTTAGCGCAGGTCACCTCTTTCGCTAAATCTAACCCTGATAATCCTTTAAAATTTATTGCTTGTTGCTTGGCTGCTTGAGCATTATCCAATAAGGTTTGTTTATTTGTTGCTGTTATGATTACGCCATGTTGTGCACCTTTTTCACGCAAGATTCGAGTTAAACGACGGGTGTCGATATCTGCAATAGCAATGACATTATGCTTTTTTAAATAGCTTGAAAGATCAAGCTTACTACGGTAATTGCTAGTTATTAGGGGCAAATCACGAATGATTAAACCTTTAGCATAAACTTGATTAGATTCGGCATCGGCATCATTCGTGCCGACATTACCAATGTGTGGATAAGTTAAGGTAACGATTTGCTCGCAATAAGAGGGATCAGTTAGGATTTCTTGATAGCCAGTCATTGATGTATTAAAAACGACTTCGCCAACTGTTTGTCCGTCAGCGCCGATTGATTTACCAATAAATGTTGAACCATCTTGTAACATAAGGAGGGCATAAGTTTGCATAATTAAAAAGACCTTTTGAATAAAAATATATTTAAATTGAATAAAAATTCAATCTTGCTTATCTTTCTATATACAGCACTTGGCTAGTTTATTACAATATTTTAAATAAAAAAAGTATTATTATTAAAAATAACTAAATAATAATGTCTAATTTTTGAGATTTTAGTTGGGTTTTGGGGTTTGTTATTGATTTTTGAAAAATTGGCTTGAAAGTGAATAATTATTCAAATAAAATTATTTGAATCATGATAACTAAAGGGGTATTGCATGCACGGGTTTTATCAGCGCCATTTCTTAAGATTACTCGATTTCACACCAGCAGAAATTAATCAATTAATTAATCTTGCTATTGAATTAAAACAGGCGAAGCACCAAGGAGCGGAAAAAAAACATTTATCAGGTAAAAATATCGCTTTAATTTTTGAAAAAGACTCTACTCGTACCCGCTGTGCATTTGAAGTTGGTGCTTACGATCAAGGTGCGCAAGTGACTTATTTGGGGCCAAGCGGTAGCCAAATTGGTCATAAAGAGTCGATTGCTGATACTGCACGAGTGCTTGGTCGAATGTATGACGGTATTGAATATCGAGGTTATGGGCAAGATATTGTTGAAACCTTAGCAAAATATGCTGGTGTGCCAGTTTGGAATGGTTTAACTACCGAAGCGCATCCGACCCAAATCCTTGCTGACTTTATGACCATGCAAGAGCATATTGGAAAGCGAGCTTTAAATAGTGTTAAATTTGCTTACTTGGGAGATGCTCGTAATAATATGGGCAACTCATTAATGGAAGGCGCGGCATTAATGGGAATGGAAATTCGCTTAGTTGCGCCGAAAGCTTGCCAACCTGAAGCTGAACTGGTGCAAAAATGCCAAGCGATAGCCAAAACCACTGGTGCTAAAATTATCTTAACAGAAGATGTTGCCGAAGGTGTAAAAGATGTTGATTTCCTCTATACCGATGTTTGGGTATCAATGGGTGAACCGAAAGAAGTATGGGATGAGCGAGTAAAATTATTAACTCCATACCAAGTCAACCAAAATGTGATCAAATTAACCGGCAACCCTAAAGTTAAATTTATGCATTGCCTACCAGCTTTTCATGATATGAATACGACTGTAGGAAAACAGATGGCTGCCCAATATGGTTTGAAAAATGGCTTAGAAGTGACTGATGAAGTCTTTGAATCCGAGCATAGTATTGTTTTTGATGAAGCCGAAAATCGACTACACACCATTAAAGCTGTCATGGTTGCAACCTTAACTAAAGACGAATAATATACCTATCTGGACTTAATGCTTATAAGGCATTAGCTTTTTATAATTTGCCGACTTTAGTCGGCAAAATTTTATCAATAAGAATCACGACATAATGACTAAACAAGATCGCAATAAAGATTTTAAAAAATACCTAAAACTTACCAATCCAATCCATTTTTTAGCGGTTGGGCTAGGCAGTGGTTTATCGCCTATTATGCCAGGAACCATGGGCTCATTAATGGCAATTCCGTGTTGGTTATTATTTAATGGCTTGCAACCCATTTTATACTGGGTATTGATGGTTGTTGCCTTTATATTTGGTTGTTTTTTATGTCAAAAAACATCTGATGATACGCATACTCATGATTCGGGACATATCGTTTGGGATGAATTTGTCGGCATGTGGATAACTTTATTTTTTATTCCACAAGTTTCTATTCTCTGGGTCATGATTGCTTTTGTTGCATTTAGAATATTCGATATGGCAAAACCGTGGCCTATTCGTTGGTTTGATAAGCGTGTACCAGGTGGATTTGGGATTATGGTCGATGATGTTATCGCCGCTATTTTTTCTTCTATTACTGTTTATCTATTCACTTATCTGATTAACTGCTGATTTAAAAACAATATTGTTTTGCTTTCTCTTATTCTCGCTTGTTTTTATCTTAACAAGCGAGTTGTCTTTCATAACGATGATAGCTAAAAAAGAGCCATTTAAATTGGCTAATACATTTTTTGTGACCAGCCAAGTTTAGTTGAAAGATTATTAAAGTAATCATAGTCTTTAGAGTGAATCAGGTTAAATTCATACTCTGAACGGCGAATAATCACATCCTGACTTGGTTTCACCGGTAAAATTATTTGACTGTCACAGGCGATATTTAGATCGAGTGCGGTGGTTGGAAATTTAAGATGAATAGGTTTGTCACTTTTAATAACTAATGGCCTAACTGCTAATGAATGCGGAAACATAGGTGTAATAATTAAAGCATCTAAATGTGGGGCTAAAATAGGTCCGCCCGCAGATAAAGAATAGGCTGTTGAGCCAGTTGGTGTGGCAATAATTAAGCCATCAGCCCGCTGTGAAAAGGCATTACGTTCATTGATGTAAACATCATAATCAATCATATGCGCAACCGTATTAGGTGTAACGACAATTTCATTAACGGCAAAACCCGAGTTGATTAATTTGCCATTATCATAAATAGAGACTTCGACTAAAAAGCGAGGATCATCATCATATTCACCTGCAATCACTGGGCTTAACTGCTCGATCACTTTTTCATGTGAAATATCGGTTAAAAAACCCAGATTGCCACGATTGACGCCAATTACCTTAATTTTATAGTGTGATAAGCAACGTGCTGAGCGCAACATATTACCATCGCCACCTACCACGATAGCCAAATCTGCTTGTTCACCGATTTTATCTAGTGAAGCATAAATGTTGTTCGGGAATTTAATATATTCCGCTAATCGGTCTTCAACTAAAACCTCAATTCCCAATTTAACCAGCCAATCATAGAGTACGCTATGTGTTTCGATTGCCTCAAGTTTTCTTGGAATGCCAATTAAGCCAATGCATTTAAATGGTGCACGCATAGAATATCCTTGTTATTGTTAGATATAAATCGCTGTATTTTTTTATAACAGCCAAAAAAATATCTATCAACTTATTGTTAAGCTTGTAATAATAAAATTTGTCCCCATAATAACCGTTATTAACTAAGTTTTCGACTACATTTGGAGTACCGTATGACAGAGCAAGATAAGAATATGTCAGAAAATGAATCTAACATTGATACCGCAACCGAATCATCAACCGAGCAAGCTACACAAGCTCAACCTAATGTTGATGAGCAATTAAAAGCGAAAGATGCACGAATTGCCGAGCTTGAACAAGAATTACAAATCGCTAAAAAGAATGAAAGCGAAGCCATGATTCGTGCTCGTGCCGAGATCGACAATGTGCGCAAACGTGTTGAGCAAGATGTTGATAAAGCCCGTAAATTTGCGCTTGAAAAGTTTTCGAACGAATTATTACCTGTCATTGATAATCTAGAACGTGCTTTAGAATCAACTGATAAGGATAATCCACAGCATCAAGCAATGGTTGAAGGCTTAGAGCTGACCTTAAAATCATTTTTAGATACCGTGAAAAAATTTGGTATTGAAGTGATTAACACCCAAGATTCACAATTAAATCCAGATTTACATCAAGCGATTAGTATGGTTGAGTCACCTGAACATCAATCAGGTCAAATCGTAAATACCATTCAAAAAGGTTATACGTTAAATGGTCGATTAATTCGTCCAGCTATGGTAATTGTTGCTAAATAAAGTAAAAAATGAGCCGCCTTAAAAGGGCGGCTAAACTTATTTATTGCGTTGCTCTTCTCGCGTCAATTTTTTCATTTTTTGTTCAATTCGTTGACGTTTTAATGGTGAAAGGTAATCAACAAATAATTTACCTTTTAAGTGATCCATTTCATGTTGAATACAAATAGCAAATAATTCATCGGCATCAATTTGGTAAGGGTTACCATGGCGATCAAGTGCTTTAATTTTAATTTTTTCTGCTCTTGGTACAAATCCACGGCAATCAGGAACTGATAAACAACCTTCTTCAATACCTGTTTCACCTTCTTGACTAATAACCTCTGGATTAATAATGACATAAACTTGACTTTTGTCTTCCGAAACATCAATAACAATAATTTGTTCATGTACATCGACTTGAGTTGCCGCAAGTCCAATACCATTTTCGGCGTACATTGTCTCAATCATATTATCAATGATGGTTTGTAGCTCAGGTGTAAAATTAGTTACAGGTTTTGCAACTTTGCGAAGTCGTTCGTCAGGAAAACGTAATACCGGTAAAATAGCCATAAATTGTTTGATCTACTCCTCATTTGTTAGGTTTTATCAACTTGCTCACATTGTAAACATTTATCTTGGTAATGAATAGCCTTAGTTGGCTATTGATAAAATATATCTTATCAATTCAAGGTAAGGCATCTGTTTTAGATGTGAATCAAGAGGAATGTAATGAGTAAATATGAATTCTTGCTTCGAATTTCAATGCTTGGTCACGGAAAACTGGCTATTTTTAAAAAATTGAGTCAGTTTTTTGTATCTGGTCTACCTAATCAAATTAAGGATGTGCCTTTTTTATTAGAAAAATTAGGCTTAAGCAAAACTCAACAAACACATTGCTTATCTATCTCTTATTTACATTTTGAACCGGTGCTCAATTGGTTAAATAATTCTTGCCCACCTAGATCGTTGATCGCTTATTGTGATTTACACTATCCCGCTTTACTAAAGCAAATCAGTTCGCCCCCTATATTTTTATTTGTAATGGGAAATGCTCAGCTGTTATCTTCCCCCCAAATTGCGATGGTCGGTAGCCGTGAATTTAGTGAATATGGTGCGCAATGGGGGCGATATTTTGCCGGTGAACTTGCGATTAATGGTTTAACGATAACCAGTGGTTTAGCGCTTGGTTTAGATGCAATTTGCCATCGGGGTGCACTTGAAGTCGCGGGTGATACTATAGCTGTTCTTGGTAGTGGCTTAGCTAAGATTGCGCCCGTATCTAATCTTAAACTTGCGCAAGATATTTTGGCACAAAATGGTGCGTTAGTATCTGAATTTTTGCCCTTTGAAAACGCGAGATCTGAGTACTTTCCAAGACGCAATCGAATTATTAGTGGATTAAGTTTAGGTACGTTTGTGGTTGAAGCCTCTGAAAAAAGTGGATCGTTAATTACTGCGCGTTATGCTATTGAACAAAATCGTGATGTGTTTGCTTTACCTGGGGATATTGATAATCAAAACTGTAGTGGAACCCATTATTTAATTAAACAAGGTGCCTATTTAGTGACTCAACCTATCGATATTTTAGAACACTATAGTGGTTATTTATCAACAATGGATCGGCAAGTAAAAAAACAACATGATGACACTAACAATAATATTTTGTATCCCGAAATTTTTGCTGTGATCCATCACCAACCTATAGCTGTTGATGTGATAGCCTCATTAGTTGATTTACCGATTCCAGAACTAACCAGTAAACTATTAGAGATGGAAATTGCTGGATTAATTATGACAGTAACTGGCGGTTTTATTCGTACAAGAACTTGCTAATACATTTTATATTGTCGTAAATATTTAGCTGGATTATAGGCTAAGAATAACTGCCACCGATATGAATCGGTGGGGGAATATACTTTTTATTTTTCTTCAATTTCTAATGCAATTTCAGATAGGATAATACCGGTGTTATCGGCATAGACAAAATCACCTGAAAAGAAAGTTACACCGCCAAAGTTAACGCGGATATCGACTTCACCCACACCTTGATCTTCTGAGCCGACAGGAATTGATGCAAGAGCTTGAATACCGATTTCAGCATCAGCAAGATAATCAACTTGACGAACCGCACCATAAACAATTATGCCTTCCCATTGATTTTGAATAGCAATATCAATTAATTCTGCATCAATCAGTGCTCGTCGAACCGATCCTCCACCATCAATCACCAATATTTTGCCAGTACCATTAGATTGTAAGACTTCGTATAATAAGCCGTTATCTTCAAAACATTTTACTGTTACAGCTTGACCTGAAAATGACGATACACCACCAAAATTGCTGAAAATTGGTTCAACGACGTTAACATCTTCTGGGTAATAATCGCAAAGAATTGAAGTATCAAACTCCATCATCGAGTCTCCTTTTGCATTTTAAATTGTGTTTAGTATAACGCTAACATTGATTAACACGATATAAAATTTAAATAAACGTGAGCTAGCTCAAAATAATACCCAAACAATAAAGTAAATTAGTTAATAAAGCAAGTTTGACCATCTGTATTAACAAAGGTAATGCTTCATTTGAATTGCGATATTGTAAAACCGCATAAATATGTTTGCCATATGGTGGTAAGATTATTAAGAATAATCCACTGTAAATAGTGTGTAGTTGATAATAAGCAAACAAGCTAAAAAAGCTTAGAGAACAGAGCAATAACAATATATGATAGTATCGTCCAAGCGTGTTTCCCATCAAAACTACAAGCGTTGTTTTATGATTGAGCCGATCACTGTCAATATCGCGTAAGTTATTAATATTAAGAACCGCTACGGCCAATAAGCCGCTTCCAATAGATGGTAAGATAATCGATACAGATAATAATTTAGTTTGTAAATAATAACTGCCCATTACCCCAACTAAGCCAAAAAAGAGCAATACGGATAAATCACCTAGTGCAATATAACCGTAAGGTTTTTTGCCAATGGTGTAAGTGATGGCTGCGATAATCGCCAAAAGTCCTAACAGGATAAAGCTTAATAATTGATAAACACTATTACAGGCAACAATAATTAAAATTAATCCCGATAAGATACATAACAAAATGTTAATCCATAATGCTATCTTTAATTGCTTTAAGGTAATTAAACCTAATTGAATGCCTCGAGCATGTGCGCTGAGATTTTGCTTATCACTCCCTTTAATGGCATCACCATAGTCATTGGCTAAATTAGATAATATTTGTAATAGAGCGGCTGTGGTGATTGAAAACAGCATAATAAATAGATTGAATGCGTGCTGCCAATAAGCTAGCGCATTACCCATAAGAATTGCAGAAAGCGAAAGTACTAATGTTTTTGGACGTAAACTAATCATCCACGGATAACATTTCATTGACATTTAACATGTTATTTAAATTTAAAAAATTTGTAGTCATCATAACAGTAATTGATATTAACTGCTAATGATGAACTAAGTGAATTTTATTTATCTAATTTTAGCAATATAAGTTCTTTTCATTTTTTTAAAGAATCGTCTTACTTGCCCTTGTCTTAATGCGGCAATAAAAAAACCAAGCGAGCCGTACATCACGCCAAGCATTAAAATCATAAATACATTAAACCAATTATCTGTTAGGCCTAAACCCATTTGATTAACGCCGGCGATCATATTGGTTGCCCAAGTTGAGGGTAACATTCTTGAAACTGTTTGCACCCAAAGAGGCATGGCATCGAGCGGCCAAATTGTACCGGATAAGTAAAATACAGGCGTTGTTAAAAATGCCAGTGTTAAATAGATCATTTCTGCTCTACGTAAACACTCGGTCAGTAATTTGCTGAGACCTAAAACTGCAAGCAATAATGGAAATGTCATAATTAAAATTTCTGGTATGTTTGCCAATTGCCTGTATCCTAAAACCCAAGGCCATAAACCAAATAGCACAATTGATAAGAATAACCAAATTGGAATTAAACCGCATAAACTACCTATTACCGCGATTTTGGGTGGTTTTCCTTGAGGCAGTGAGTTTAAAGTTATATTCGTGCGCGTTGAAGCAATCAAAAATGAGTGTTGTAATAACATCACTAATAAACCCGGGAACGTTATTGCAGCAAAGCTAATTCCAGCATTATAAAGAGGCTCAGTTTGACCATTTATTGGTGAAAGAATGACATTGATTTGTTTGTCTGAAAAACCATTATTTCGCATAATTCGGCTGTTAAATTCCGTTAATATTTGCTGATAAATG
Source organism: Gilliamella sp. B2824 (assembly GCF_026536245.1). Taxonomy (NCBI): domain Bacteria; kingdom Pseudomonadati; phylum Pseudomonadota; class Gammaproteobacteria; order Orbales; family Orbaceae; genus Gilliamella; species Gilliamella sp. B2824. Next base: position 70,364 of record NZ_JAFNON010000006.1, read on the forward strand.
CCCTTTATGTCCACCTGTATTAAGCCATTAGCTAAACGGCTTGAAGCATCACCATAAGCTGGGATTGTCACTTCTTGACCACTTAAGATCCGTTTTTCAAAATCTCGGGGAATGGTGAAAACAGCAAACAGTTTACGATTATTGATATCGTCATAAGCTTCTAATGAACCTTCGTATATAATTGTTTCAATCTTGGAACTGGTATTTAAAGAACGAATAAGGCTACGGCTGGTTGCGGTATGATCTTGATCAACAATTGCTACAGGTAAACTCGTAATCGTACCATTACTATACACTAAGCTCATCAACGAGACAGATACTAAGAGCAACAACCACATCGGGCGTATTAGCATAAATAAAAATATTTTTGCAAATGAAGACCAAAATATTTTAACCACCAAATGTTTCCTCTTACTGTGAATGTAGCCGTCTAACTAAGCGTTTTCGAACTAACACTGTAATAATTATTGGGTAAATCATTAAAATACTACAGGTTTTTAGTACTGAAAGATAACTAGAATGCCGCAAAAATAGATCAAACAATTTATTTAGAGCATAGGTTAACGGCTCAAGAGATGAGATAAATCTTGCAATCCAAGGCATCGATAATTCGGGTACAACTACACCAGAATAAGTGAGTGCCAAACCAACCAAGACACCAATATAGGTGTAGGCATCTAAAGAGGTTTTGGTAAATGTGTAAAGCAAAATACCAATACTTTGTGCAGCAATAACATAAAAGAACACCACCACAATCATCGCAAAGGGTGAACCTGATACGCGAGCATGCGAAAATAGCACCAACATGGCGATTTCGAAAATGAGTAACATGGTATACCAAATGGTATAAGGTGCTAACTTACCGAGCACAAACGGATAATTTGGGCGAGTACGTTTAGGTAGCTGCGCTAAAATATGAATTGTGGTTGTGACTACAAATAGTTGTAACAAATGCACGACAGCAGAGAACTGTTGGAAGTACATCGAGTTACCGCTCGCATTAAATAGCCCATCATAATTGAAGTTAACTTTTGCCAACGTTGGAACAGGTAAGCCAACACTGGTTGCCATTGTGGTTCGATATTGAGTATTTAATGTGGCAATCAAACCTGAATAATCCATAATTGAATACAGCCCTGCACTATAATACAACGCATTATAATAAAGCATAGGCGTAGGTTGACGACCGGCTAATACGTCCGCTTCAAAATTGGGTGGAATATACAAAATGGCATAAATTTTAGCTTTTTGTAAATCACGTTCAGCAATAGAAAGTTGGCTATCATAATTGATAAGATTAGCATGTGCGCCAGCATTGAGATCGCGCACTATTTCACGTGATAAACTACTTTTGTCATTATCAATATAGCCAACTGGCAAATCAAATAATACCCCACGATGGAAGATACTACTGATTAATATGAAAATAATCAGCGGTAAAATCCACATTAACCAGTGGAAGGTAAACCGTCTAAATATGACTGGTATTTCAGCGTTAAATGCTTGTTTAAAACGCTGCCAAAAGTCTAAAATTAGTTGTCTAATTTCCATAAGGTGCTCATGCCAGCGCGTAAACCTGCAATAGGTGTAGTTGGATAAAGTCTAACTTCAAATGTTTTTAAGTCAAAGTCGCCGGTGGCACGAGTTGCGCGCTTAGTTGCGTAATCACCCATAGGCGCGATATAACGAATTTCCGCTTCAACCTCTTTATTGCCAAGTGCAGGTACTTCTAATTTAACGTGATCACCTTTGTGGATATTAGGCATAATATTTTCACGAAGATTAAATACAAAATAGGCTTCGGGTAATCGAATTATGGTTAATAATGGACTATTTGCATTAAATAACTCACCAACTTCAGCCGGGATAGAGCCAATTTCACCTTCAACTGGGGCTTTAACTTTCAAGTCATCGTATTGGATTTGTAACTGTTTAAGTTGTTCTTCTGCTTGCTTTAATTGCGCATCATAAATTTGACGTTGTTCAACTCGGTCACCATTTTTGGCTTGATCTAAATTAGCTTGCGCAGATTGAACTTGTTGAAAAGCAGCGTCGCGAGTTTTTAAAGCATTATCTAATATTGATTGAGAGACAAATCCTTTGCTTGAAATGGCTTTATTACGTTCATACTCTTTTGATGCATTGTTGTAATCTACTGTGGCTTGTTTAAGTAGTGCTTCGTAGTAACGAATACTTTCTTCCCGTGTGCCATGTTCTGAAAGTTCGACTTGCGCCTGAGCTTGATCGCGAGCCGCTTCGGCCGCTTTGACTTGCGCTAAAAGCTCAGGACTATCAAGGGTAATAACAATCTGATTTGGCTTAACATCATCGCCTCGATTGACATTGATGACTTGTACCCGACCTTTCGCTTTTGACGAGATACTGACATTAGGCGCATCAACTTCACCTTGTAATATGAGTTGATTATTGTGTGATCGAATTAAAATTGTCATTGAAATTAAAATAACAATTAATGCAATAATAATAAAAGTTCTTTTATTCATAAATTTTTTAAGAGTGACAGTAATTAGATAAGGCCTAAAGAGTTAGGATAATTGTATGCAATATGGATTTTACATACGTAAATTGTAACTATTCTTTATATTATACGAAATGTGTTTTATTTAAACAACGAAAGCACGTTCTTTGTTTAAAGAATACGTAAATATTGGCACTTTTATTGATTTTACTATTATTTTATTTGGACGATATATAAATTTCAATCATTCTAAACTACTATTTTAATAGATTTTATTTATGAATGAGATTAGTTAAAAGAAATAGATAAAAACCGACTTATTTAGTATGATATTTAAAATTGAAATACTAAGGCCTAAAATTTATGAAAAAAATAATTATTATTGGTGGTGGCGCTGGTGGTTTAGAGCTAGCGACAGACCTAGGCGATAAGCTGGGAAAAAGTAATAAAGCACAGATAACGTTGATCGATAAAAATAGTTATCATCTTTGGAAACCACTATTACATGAAGTTGCAACTGGTGTTCTTGATGAACAAGTTGATAATATTTATTACTCTTCTCAAGGGCAAGATCATGGTTTTGGATTTACTCAAGGTACGTTTACCGATATAGATCGTGATAACAAATTAGTTAAAATTATCGACAATAATAATGAAACAACGTCCCTTGCGTATGATTTTTTAGTGATAGCAATTGGTAGCACTTCTAATGATTTTGGTACGCCAGGTGTGAAAGAGCATTGTATCTTTTTAGATGATCAAAACGCGGCAATTAAGTTACGTGAAACCTTAATTTCTAAATTTACCAGTTTTTGCTCTATTATTGATGAGAGCGAAACAAAAGATGAAGATAAAATCCGTATTGCTATTGTAGGTGGTGGCGCAACAGGTGTTGAATTAGCCTCGGAGCTACCTCATATGGTTGAAACCTTCGGTGCTTGTGGGCGCAATAAAATGTGTTCTGATTTGTTAGATGTTTCGGTAATTGAAGCAACAGATCGAATTCTACCAGCCTTACCAGAAAAAACAGCGGAAAGTATTACTCAAACTTTACAAAAACGTGGTATACATGTGTTGACTAAAACCATGATTACCAAAGCTGAAAGTGACGGTTTTTACCCTAAAGAAGGGGACGAGATTAAAGCCGATATTATGATCTGGACTGCTGGTGTTAAAGCCCCTGACTTTTTAAAAGAGATTGCCGGTTTAGAATCGAGCCGCTCTAATCAATTGGTCGTCAAACCGACATTACAAACTACGCGAGATGATAGTATTTTTGTTATTGGTGATTGTGCCTATGCTATGCAAGATAACGGCCATGCATCTCCTCCTACCGCGCAAGCCGCACATCAAATGGCAAAAATATGTTATGAAAACATTGTTAACTTGTTTAATAATCAACCAATGAAGTCATTTAAATATTCTGACAAAGGTACCATAATTTCGTTGCACGATACTGCACAAGGAGTGGTTAAATTGGGCAGTAAAAGTGAAATGAGTGTTAAAGGCTTTTTAGCGTTAATGATTCATCGGTTACTTTATCGTACACATCAGGCAAGTTTGCTTGGCGTATTTAAAACCATTCGGTTTGCTAGCGCAAGTAAAGTGATGTATAAAGCTAAAGCATCGTCGATTTTTACTAACAGAGATTAGTTTTTACATAAAAACATATAGCTACTTATAAGAATAAAAATTATAAGTAGCTATTTTTTTATATAATTTCAGCTAATGAGTTTAGCTGTTTGGGTTTTTATTGATGCATTTTGTTTCTGTACTGGTGTTATTATTAACCAGTTTTATTTGTGTTGCTGACTACAAACCTCAAGATGGGGATATTATCTTTCAATTCTCTCAATCCCGTCAAAGTCTTGCTGTTCAACAAGCTACTAACTCACCTTATAGTCATATGGGAATAATTTTTATTAAAAATGGAAAACCTTATGTCTTTGAAGCGGCAAATAAAGTGGTCTATACACCGTTTGAGAAATGGATAAATCGAGGAAAAAACAGAAAATATATAATTAAACGTCTAAAAGATCACCCTTTATCACAGCAAGAAATTTCTCATTTAAAACAAGTTGCTCATTCATTTGAAAATAAGCCTTACGATATTTGGTTTGGTTGGGACGATACATATATTTATTGCTCAGAATTAGTTTGGAAAATTTATGACCGAGCATTAGCGTTGAAAATTGGACAATTACAAAGAATTAAAGATTTTAATCTGTCAGCACCAGCAGTTAAACAAAAATTGAAAGAGCGCTATGGGAATAATATTCCTTATCAAGAAAAAGTGATTTCGCCTGTCGCTATGTTTAACTCGCCATTATTGGTTACTGTTGATAAGCATTGGTAGTGTTAAACTAACAGTAATTTTTTTATCGGAGCAAAGCTTTTTCGGTATAAGTGATTAATACCGTGCGCTTCAATGGCAATTAAATGGGCTTTAGTTGGATAACCTTTATGCTGAGCCAGTCCATATTGTGGATACAATTTGTCTAATTCAACCATTTCACGATCACGCGTCACTTTTGCAAGAATTGACGCAGCACTAATTTCAGCAACAAGTAAATCACCTTTAACCACGGCTTGTGTTTGAATGCCGAATTTAGGACAACGGTTACCATCTACCAAAACAAAATTGGGTTTAATCGATAATCCATCTACAGCTCGTTGCATAGCTAACATGGTAGCGTGTAAAATGTTTAACTTGTCTATTTCTTCAACAGATGCCCTTGCAACACACCAAGCTAATGCATTTTCTTTAATAATGTCAAATAGTTGTTCGCGTTTTTTTTCTGACAGTTTTTTGGAGTCTGTTAATCCCTTAATCGGTTTATTGGGATCTAAAATAACCGCCGCGGTAACGACATCCCCGCATAATGGTCCTCGTCCAACTTCATCAACACCGGCAATTAATGTGGCATCAGGGTAGGTAAATTCTAACAACAAGGTGAGTCCTCTAAAACATCAAGTACTGCTTGAGCGGCTTGTTCATCGGCATTACAACGAATTTGCTTATGTAACGATAAAAAGGTTGCTTTCAATTCTGTATTATCACTCTCTAAGAGAGGAATAACGTGATTAGCGATATTTTCGGGTGTACAGTCATGCTGAAGTAATTCAGGTACAATCGCTTTACCGGCTAAAATGTTAGGTAATGAAACATAAGGAGTTTTGATTAATTTTTTAGCTAGCCAAAACGTAAAGGCTTTCATTTTATACCCAACCACCATTGGGCATTTAGCCAACATACATTCTAAAGCAACCGTTCCTGATGCCAAAATAGCTGCATTACTTGCAATCATTGCTTCACGCGCCTGACCATCGAATAATTGAACCTTAAGATTAGGGGCGATTTGTGCTTTGATTTGTTCAAACTCTTGTCGCCTTTTTGCATTTGCTAAAGGTACAACAATATGTAAATCTGGAAAACGTTGCTCTAGCAACTGAGCAGCTTGTAAAAAAGGCGCCGATAATAGCGTGACTTCAGCATGACGGCTTCCCGGCAGTAGCGCTAAACAACGACTATTAAGTGGGATACCTAATTGTTGGCGCATTGCGAATTGATCGGGTATTAAAGGGATATCATCCGCCATTTTATGACCAATAAAACGACACGGCACATCAAACTTATCATAAAACGCTTTTTCGAACGGTAAAAAGACCAAAATCAGATTTGTATTACGTTTAATCTTAAACACGCGTTTTTGCTTCCATGCCCAAACTGATGGGCTCACATAATGTATGGTTTTAATACCGGCTTGTTTTAGCCTACCTTCTAAAGAGAGATTAAAGTCAGGGGCATCAATACCAATAAAAACATCTGGTTTAAGGGCGATTAAGCGTTTAGTGATATCTTGGCGGATGGATAAAATGCGGCGCAATCTTCCTAATACTTCGACAATTCCCATTACCGATAACTCATCCATTTCATACCAAGCTTGACAACCTTCGGCTTGCATTTTGGGGCCAGCGATACCGATAAATTGAATATTGGGATGAAGTTTTCTTAAAGCGCAGATTAGACCTGCGCCAAGAATATCGCCAGAGGTTTCGCCGGCAACTAAAGCGACAGTAAAGGGCTTATCTGCCATTAACGAATCATGCCACGTGTTGAGCGCGCAAAAAAGTCGACAAATAATTGTACTTCTGGATGCTGTTTTGCGAGTGTTTCAATTTCTATTTTAGCTTCATCTAAACTTAATCCGTTTCGATAAAGAATTTTGTAGCTATTACGAATGGCTTGTAGCGCTTCTTTACTAAATCCACGGCGTTTTAAACCTTCATAATTAACACCATGCGGAGTGGCATGATTACCTTGGGCAATCACATAAGGGGGGACATCTTGCGCAACACCTGAACAGCCACCTACCATTACGTGTGATCCTATTACACAAAATTGGTGTACAGCTGTCATACCACCAATAATGACATAATCGTCTAATTGAACATGCCCACCAAGTGTTGCATTGTTGGCTAAAATGCAATGATTTCCAATATGGCAATCGTGTGCAATATGGGCATTTATCATAAATAAATTATCACTGCCAATACGCGTTAACTCACCACCTTGAACCGTTCCTCGATGGATAGTCACACTTTCACGAATCATATTACGATCGCCAATTTCGGTGCGAGTTGGCTCACCTCGATATTTTAAATCTTGATTAACTTCACCGATTGAAGCAAATTGATAAATTTGATTATCGTTACCAATTTTAGTATGACCATTGATGACAACATGTGATTTTAAAAAAGTCCCATTGCCAATTTCAACATTTTCACCAATAAAGCAAAAAGGTCCAATTTTGACGTTATCGCCAATTTTTGCGCCTTTTTCAATTACTGAACTTGGGTGTATTTCCGTTGCCATAGCAGTTCCTTAATACTGTTTTAGGGATATTTTAAAAACCAAGTTATTTACGAGCACACATCATTTCTGCTTCGCAAACCAACTTGCCATCAACAGTTGCAACTCCATGGAATAGTGCAATACCACGACGTTCTTTAATATATTCAACATCAAGCACGATTTGATCGCCTGGTACAACCGGTCTTTTAAAGCGCGCTTTATCAATTGATGCAAAATAATAAAGTTGTCCTGGTGATAACTCTTCAATACTTTTAAACGCTAAAATTCCCGTAGCTTGTGCCATAGCTTCTAAAATTAATACGCCAGGAAAAATCGGTTTATTTGGAAAGTGACCTTGGAAGAAAGGTTCATTAACTGTGACATTTTTAATCGCTTTTAATGTTTTACCTTTTTCATAACTAATTACCCGATCAACCATTAAAAATGGATAACGATGAGGTAATAAACTGATGATTTCTTCAATATCAAGGGTATTAAGTTCGGTAGTCAAAATAGCTATCCTTTTACATTATTTTCTATAAATTTTGTATATTATAACTGAGGATGCCACTATCACTCAAGGATGATTTAAATCCCCCGTTTTGTTTAACTATAGCTATTATTGCTATATTAATAATAGTTTTATTAAATAAATGATCTGTAAATACTATATTATCCTATATCAAATCATATATAATAATCTGAAATTTAGCTAAAAAGTTCCTAACTTGGAGAGTAGTATGAAATCATTGATTAAAATGACGTTAGTAAGTAGTGCAATTGTATTGGCTTTGGTTGGCTGTGATGATAAAAAAACATCTCAAGAAAAAACACAGTCAGGAACAGATAAAATTACCATTTCAAATGATGCACAAAAAGAAGCTTATGCTTTGGGTTCATCATTTGCAACTTACATGAAAGCAAATTTAGAACAAAATCAAATTAAAGCCGACCAAGATTATATCATTAGTGGCTTTAATGAAACTTTCCGTGATGCATCTCAACTTTCAAAAGATGAAGTAAAAAATGTTTTAGAAGCATTCGGTAAACGTATTCAAGAAGAAAGTAAAGCGCGTTTTGAAAAAGAAAAAGCCGATAATACTGCCGCTGGTGATAAATTCCGTGCAGATTTTGCTAAACAAGATGGCGTTAAACAAACTAAGTCTGGATTACTTTATCAAATTCTTAAAGAAGGTTCAGATCGTCATCCAACTGCCGATGACACCGTTATTGTTCACTATACTGGAACATTAACCGATGGACGTAAATTCGATAGTTCTTATGACCGTGGCGAAACAGCAACATTCCCATTAAGCGGAGTTATTAAAGGTTGGACAGAAGGAATTCAATTAATTGGTGTTGGTGGTAAAATTAAGTTGGTTGTGCCGCCTGATTTAGCTTATGGTGATCAAAGCTTCCCTGGACAAGGTGATAAAGCTTCAATTCAACCTGGTTCAACATTAATTTTTGAAGTTGAATTACTTGGTATCGATAATGGTGATGCTAATAGCGAAAACCAAAATACTCAATCAGCCCAACCAAAGGCAACAAACTAATTGAGTAATTCATTAAGTTACACTCTTGTTGTTTTGGGTCCTGCTTATGGGACCCAATCTGCTTATTGTGCCTATCAATTTGCTCAATCACTGTTAAGCCAAACTTCTTATCGTATTGAAAATATCTTTTTCTATGGCGATGGCGTGTATAATGCTAACGATTATACCGATCCGGCAAATGATGAATTTAATTTAATTTCAGCTTGGCAACAATTAGCAGAAAAATATGCATTAAAGTTAGGTGTTTGTGTCGCTGCTGCACAAAGGCGAGGTGTGACTAAAAATAATCTTGCACAATATTTTGAATTAACTGGGCTTGGAGAGCTAAGTGAATCCATGGCGACTTCAGATCGGACTATTCAATTTTAACTTAAGGTTATTACAATGAAGAAAATTACCATTATTATTAGCGCTTTACCTCATGGTGATGCTAAAGGTCGGGAAGCACTTGATATTGCACTTGCTGCATCGGCTATAAACGCTATTTCGGTACTATTTATTGATGATGGGGTATTTCATTTATTGCCAAATCAGTATCCTGATAAAATTTTAATGCGCGATTATATTGCTACTTTTAACCTGTTAGAGCTTTATGATATTGATGATGTTTATGTTTGTCAGTCTGCGTTAAACTCACGAAATCTGACTAATATCAACTTAAATATTCCGCATAAGGTGCTTGATGCACCATCTTTAAAACAATTATTAGCTAGTCAAGATGTGGTTTTACGGTTTTAATTATTAAAACTAAAAACACAAATCAGTTTTAACTCTACCCTCTGTTTAGATCTTTTTTACTTCTATTTGATATATTGAATGTGTATGGATGTTTTTATAACAAAATACTAATGATATAAGTTATTAATCCAACCTATTACTTTGCTAACCTCAGCCATAGGTTGGATTATTGTTATTAAAATAACTTATAGAAATTGAGTCATAACTCGATTAAACCAATTTTTTCATTTGGTCGGCAATTTTTTCAGCTTGCTGTCCAACCACAATTTGCACGCCTGTTTTACCTAATTTGATTACTGCCATTGCACCAAGTGCTTTTGCTGCTTGTTCATCAATTAAGTCAGAATCATTAACACTTAGGCGTAAACGAGTAATACATGAGTCGATATTGGTTAAGTTCTCTTTACCACCAACAACAAGTAAATATTGCTGTGCAAGTTGAGATGCATCGCTAATAGCAAGTCCTGATTGTGAATTTTGGCTATTTGTTGTTACTGTTTCATCATCTTCACGACCCGGTGTTTTAAGATTGAATTTAACAATCACAAAACGGAATACAACATAGTAGACAACAAAGAACACTAAACCTTGTAATATCAACATATACCAATGTACAGCTAAAGGATTGCGGCTGGATAACAGCATATCGATTAAACCTGCACTAAAGCCAAAGCCAGCTATCCATTGCATGGTTGCAGCGATAAATAGTGAAATTCCAGTCAAAATAGCATGGATCACATAAAGTAAAGGTGCTACAAACATAAAAGCAAATTCTAAAGGTTCAGTAACCCCAGTGAAAAATGCGGCAAATGAAGCGGCTAACATGATCGATGCGGTTTTATCTTTATTGCCTTTCTTAGCTGTATGATACATGGCTAATGCTGCCCCCGGTAAACCAAACATCATAATTGGGAAGAAACCTGCTTGATAGCGACCGGTAATACCAATGGTTGCTAATCCATCATCAATTGATTTTTGTCCACCAAGGAAGGTTGGTATATCATTGATGCCAGCCACATCAAACCAAAATACCGAGTTAAGTGCGTGGTGTAAGCCGACCGGAATTAACAAACGGTTAAAGAAGCCATAAATACCCGCTCCAATAGAGCCTAAATCTTTAATGTATTTACCAAAAGCAACTAATGCATCATAAATAGATGGCCATATAAAATATAAAACAGCAGAAACTAATAGCATCACGATAGAAACAATAATAGGAACTAATCGTTTACCACTAAAAAAAGCTAACGCTTTATGTAATTCAACAGAACTGAATCGGTTATATAATTCAGCTGCAATAATGCCAACTAAAATACCAACAAACTGATTATTAATTTTTTTAAACGCAGGGGAAATTTGTGATTGCCAACCATCAACACTGGTATCAATACCATTAAATAATGCAATAGAACTTGGTGAAAGTAATGTTGTGACAACTAAAAAACCGACTAATCCAGATAATGCAGCTGCACCATCTTTATCTTTAGACATACCATAAGCAACACCTATAGCAAAGAGGATTGGCATGTTTTCAATAATTGCACCACCAGATTTTATTAAAAAGGCAGCAATAATGCTATTTTGTCCCCAACCATTTGGATCAATCCAGTAGCCTATACCAAGCAGTATTGCCGCCGCAGGTAATACTGCCACCGGCACCATTAATGAACGCCCAATGCGTTGTAAATACGCTAAAATTCCCATAAGTTAACCTCATATATTGTTAAACAATATCTAAAAAAGTTAAGTTAAAAACAGTTGTTAGATATTAGTTGTTATTTTTTTATATTTGATATTATATTATTTTACTTCGCAAATTAATTATTTGCTTTTTGTGATTTTTGTCACTAATTTTTTTGATTAAATACTTTAATATAGTAAAATATAGTCAACATATTTTACTTTAAAAAAAAAGAAGTTATTTTATTATATCAGAAGAGGTAGTAGCACATGAGACTTATTCCTTTAGAAAATGCGCAACAAGTTGGCGCTTGGGTGGCACAGCGTATTGTTAATAAAATTAATCAATTTAAACCGACAGCGGATCGTCCGTTTTTATTAGGTTTACCAACGGGAAGTTCACCTTTAGTTATGTATCAACAATTAATCAAACATTATCAAGCAGGTCATGTCAGTTTTAAACACGTTGTGACCTTTAATATGGATGAATATGTTGGGTTACCGGAAGATCACCCTCAAAGTTACCATACTTTTATGCATGAAAACTTTTTTGATCATATTGATATCGATAAAAATAATATCAATATTTTAAATGGTAATGCTCCTGATATCGATGCAGAATGTCGTCAATATGAAGAAAAAATTAAAGCTTATGGTAAAATTAATATCTTTGTTGGTGGGGTGGGTCAAGATGGACATATTGCATTTAACGAACCAGGCTCTTCACTTTGTTCAAGAACACGGATTAAAACTTTAACTGAAGATACCATTATTGCTAATTCTCGCTTTTTTAATAATGATAAAAATCAAGTACCAAAACACGCACTGACTATTGGTGTTGCAACATTAATGGATGCACAAGAGGTAATTTTACTTGTTTGTGGTCATAATAAGAGTTTAGCACTACAAGCCGGTGTTGAAGGTTCAATTAATCATTTATGGACTGTGACTGCATTACAAATGCACCCAGCATCAATTATTGTTTGTGATGAGCCAAGTACTGATGATCTTAAAGTCAAAACCTTAAAATATTTTAAACAGATGGAAGCAGATAATCTTAAAATAACTGTTTTATAAAGGATAACTCAATGTACGCATTAACAAATTGTCGTATTTATACTGGTTATGAAATTCTTGAAAATCACGCCGTTATTATTGACGGCGATAAGATTAGCAAAGTTTGTAAACAAGAACAATTGCCAGCTGGCATCACTATTGACGATTTACAAGGTGCTATTGTTGCACCGGGTCTTATTGATATTCAAGTCAATGGCTGTGGCGGGGTGCAGTTTAATGAAACACTTGATGCTTTGAGTGTGAAAACACTAGAAGCAATGCAAGCAACAAACCTTGTTCATGGTTGTACCAGTTATTTACCGACTTTGATTACTTCAACAGATGAATTTATGATAAAAGCGGTGAATGTTATGCGTGAATATTTAGCCACGCATCCTAACCAAGCTTTGGGATTACATCTTGAAGGACCTTATATCAATCCAGAAAAGAAAGGTATTCATGATCCTAATATTATTCGTCAACCGTCGCAAAAAATGATTGATTTTCTTTGCGAAAATGCTGATGTGATTAAAATTATTACCCTGGCACCAGAAAAAGTTGAAAGTCATTTTATTCAACAGTTGGTTAATGCAGGTATTCATGTATCAGTAGGTCATTCTAATGCGCATTATGATGATTGTCGTCGAGGATTTAATGACGGTATTCGTTTAGGCACGCATCTATTTAATGCTATGCCTTATATTTCTGGGCGAGAACCGGGTGTAGTTGGTGCGATTTATGATGAACCAGAGGTTTACGTCGGCATTATTGCTGATGGTCATCATGTGAGCTGGGCTAATATTCGTAATAGCCATAAAATAAAGCAAGATCATTTAATTTTAATAACTGATGCGATGTTACTTGCTGGTTCAAATTTAACTTCGGGCGTGTTTGCTGGAAAAACTATCTATTATAAAGATGGGCGTTGCGTTGATGAAAATGGCACATTAGGTGGATCAGCCCTAACCATGATTGAGGCGGTAAAAAACGCAGTTGAATATGTAGGCATTGCATTGGATGAGGCATTAAGAATGGCAACGCTTTATCCCGCAAAAGCCATAGGTGTCGATAAACAACTGGGTACAATTAATGCAGGTAAAATAGCCAATCTTGTTGTTTTTAATCGTGACTTTAGAATAATTAAAACGGTTGTTAATGGGGTGATGACCCGCTAGAATGTCAGATAACGAATGAAATTATCTGAGTTAATTTATGACATTTAATTATCTGAACTTAGTTGGCAATGCTGAGCTAATCAAGCAACTTAATTATGCAATGATTTATCGTTTGATTGTTCAGCAAGCGCCAATTTCTCGAATACAACTTGCTGAAATTAGCCACTTAGCTCCAGCAAGTATCACAAAAATTACCCGCCAACTACTTAAAAATAAATTGATTAAAGAAGTTGATGCACAACAATCAACAGGTGGGCGTCCAGCTGTTTCTATACAAGCTAAGTTTAGTTATTATCAAACTATTGGCGTACAATTAAGTCGTTCACATGTTACCATTGAACTTTATGATTTAGGTGCGCATAGTATAGCGTTAGAGGTTTATCCGTTAACCGATTTTACTGAGCAAGAAGTGCAAGACTATCTTGTTGCTTTACTCAAAGAATTTATTCATAAAAATAGTAAAAAAGTGAAACGCCTGATAGCCATAGCGGTCGTACTTCCTGGTTTGATCGACTCTGTACGCGGTATTGTTCGATACGCTCCGCATATTCAAGTTAAAGAGTGGCATTTAGGTGATGTATTACATCGTGAGTTTAATGTCACTATCTTTTTAGGCAATGATATTCAAAGTTTAGCGCTTGCTGAAAGTTACTTTGGCACCACACAAGATGTCGATGATTCAATATTGATACGGGTTCATCGAGGAGTAGGATCAGGCGTAATTGTTAATCAACAATTATTAACCAATCACAACCAAAGTGCTTGTGAAGTGGGTCATATTCAGGTCGATACACTAGGGGAACGTTGTCATTGTGGTAATTTTGGTTGTTTAGAAAATCGCGTCGTAAATAACGCTATAGAGCGCCGAGCTAAACAGATGATCGAACAAGGTTATCCGACTAAATTAACGCTTACTGAGTGTAATATTGCAAATATTTGCAGTTGTGCCAATCAAGGCGATGAGCTAGCTATTAAATTAGTTAAAGACGCGGGTGAAAATTTGGGGCGAGCTGTCGCAATTATGGTAAATATATTTAACCCACAACGTATTGTACTCGCAGGGGAATTAATTAAATCACCCGAAATATTGTTACATGCTGTAAATAGTGCATTGAATGCTCAAAGTTTAGAGGGATTAAGAAAAAACCTCACCATTAATTGTTCAGTGTTAAATGATTGTTCAGCTATAGGCGCTTTTGCTCTTATTCAACAAGCATTATTTAATGGTTCGTTGTTAATGACATTAGTTGAAGATAGTGAACAATAGTTTTTTGATGATAAAAAAAGCCCGAGGGTTCGGGCTTTTTTATTAGGCTAAAATCCGTAACATTCTTCTTAATGGTTCTGCCGCGCCCCATAATAGTTGGTCGCCAACGGTAAATGCTGATAAATAGTCTTTACCCATATTAAGTTTACGTAAACGTCCAACTGGTGTTGTTAACGTACCAGTAACGGCAGCTGGTGTTAATTCTCGCATTGAAATTTCACGATCATTAGGTACCACTTTTACCCAATCATTATGTGCAGCTAATAATTTTTCAACTTCTGGCACGCTGATATCTTTGTTTAATTTAATCGTGAATGATTGACTGTGGCAACGTAGAGCGCCAATTCGAACACAAAGTCCATCAACAGGGATAATTTGGCTGGTTCCTAAAATCTTATTGGTTTCAGCTTGGCCTTTCCACTCTTCTTTACTTTGGCCATTATCCAGTGCTTTATCGATCCAAGGAATCAAGCTACCGGCTAAAGGCACACCAAAATTATCGGTAGGTAAGCTTCCATCGCGCATTTTTTGTGTGACTTTACGTTCGATATCTAAAATTGAAGAATGCGGATCTTGCAATTCTTTAGCAACTTCGGCATTTAGCATTCCCATTTGGGTTAACAGTTCACGCATATGACGTGCACCACCGCCAGATGCTGCTTGATAAGTTGAGACTGATACCCAATCTATCAAGTTTTCAGCAAATAAACCACCTAAAGACATTAGCATTAAACTGACGGTACAGTTACCACCAACAAAGGTTTTAATGCCTTTATCTAGAGCTGCGTGGATATTCGCTTTGTTAACGGGATCAAGCACAATAACAGCATCATCTTCCATACGTAAAGTTGATGCAGCATCAATCCAGTAGCCTTGCCAGCCTGTCGCGCGTAGTTTTGAATAGATTTGGGAAGTGTAATCACCCCCTTGGCAGGTGACAATAATGTCTAATGCTTTTAGTGCATCAATATTATCTGCACGTTGTAACGTGCCTGTTTTTCCACCAAAAGTTGGCGCAGCAGCACCAGCTTGAGAAGTTGAGAAAAAAACAGGGTTAATATAATCAAAATCGTGTTCTTCAACCATACGTTGCATCAGAACAGAACCCACCATTCCACGCCATCCGACAAAACCAACATTTTTCATAATTTATTTCCAAAAAGTAGATGTTATATAAATAGTCACTTTTACTATTAAAGCAAAATATCATCATAAATCAAAGTAAGATAAGAATTATTTTTTTAGATTATGAAAAGATAACAGCGAATTATATAAAACTATTGTTATTTAAATTACTAGCTAGTTTTTATTGATGTCCGTTACCTATTCTTTTTTTACAATGATAAGTGCGCTTAAGTAACCTATTTGATGATAAAGATTGTCATAAATAATATTTACTTTAACGTTAGCCATTTTTAATTATGGTGTTGGCATGGTTTGCCAAATAAAAAACTCGACAGTATTGAGAAAATTATCCAAAAAATGCCCTTCATATTGATCTGCAATAACGAATACCTGCTGTTTTTTGCTATGGTTTATCGCATTAAGACGAGCAATAAATTTAGCACTTTGCCATGGTGCGACACGTTCATCTTTCAAACCTAGTGAAATCATAACCGGTGGATACGTAACATTATCTTTTAAGTTTAAATAGGCATCTATTTTAGATAAATCATTTAACTGTTTTGCGTTTAATGGCGAACCAAACTCGGCAAAATTTGCGTTGCCAATGGCGATGTTATCTAATCGGCTCATATTTAACATACCCACATTAATTGATGCCGCAGCAAAAAGTTCAGGATGTTTAGCTAATGCCATGCCAATTATAATACCACCCGCACTTTCACCGCTGATAACTAGCTTAGATGGTTGGGTAATATGATGATTAATCAAATATTGTGCGCATTTTATAAAGTCATCAACTGAGTTTTGTTTATTCGCTAAGCTACCGCCAATATGCCAATTTTTGCCTAATTCTCCACCGCCTCGAACGTGAGCAATTGCAATTATTCCACCTCTTTCAAGCCAAATTAAACGTGTTGCATCAAAAAAAGCGAGCTGACTTACACCATATGCGCCATAGGTCGTTAACCATGTAGGAGCAGTACCATCATATTTGATCCCTTTAGGATGAATAATCGTCATGGGAATGAGTGTGCCATCGCTTGATTTTATCCATTGTTGTTCAGCCTCATAGTTGGCAAACGAAAAAGCACTGGGATTAATCATTTTTGTATCTTGAATTAACCCATTATCAGGATCATAACTAAATATTTTGGGTGGGACAGTCCAATTTTGAGCAGTAAATAATATTTCTTTGCGATCTGCGTTACTAAAAATGGCCGTTACTTCTTCATTATTGGCAAGTGGAATCAATTTAACATGATGAGTGTCAGCAAAAGGGATAGTTACAAAGTAGGGGATTGTTGACTCATGATAAGCTAAGTAAATAGCATCTTTGCTTGCGGCAAATTGGGTCAATTCTCCATTTTGCCATGCCATAATTTTTTCTTCTGGTTGGCCATTCTTATTTAGATTCACGCGCGAAATAGTATAACCAGACAAATCATTATATTTAGCTAAATATAACCAATCATCTTTCAGAATAAAATTGGTCACATTTTGTTTTCTATCGATGATTTTTTGCCAATGAGCATTGTTTTTTTGAAGATCATCATAAGGTGTTATATACAAATCGATACTATAACCCGATATAGAAGGTGAGACCGAAGCAATAGCCCAATTTGACGAAAAGGATAATGAAGTGTTTTGATCAGTAAAGGGGTTATAATCGGATATCTGGCCAGTACCAAATATTAAAACATCATTTTGTCTATTTGCGTTTAAATAGTGACGATAGACCTCTTCTGTGCCGGATTTTTGACTATTGTGTTGATATCTATCATTTCTTTTATAAAAAAAAGATAAATTATCTTTAGACCAAATGATACTTGGATCTGATATACCGGTTATATCATCGTTAAGATGTGATTTGGTCTTTACATTAATAATTTTTATTGATGATATCTCAGCACCATTTTCATAAATGCTATAAGCAATATATTGACCATCATGTGAAGGATAAAAGTCATATATACCATAGCCAATAGGGGGATCGATTAATACTTTTTCATTATTGAAGCGATCTTTAACAAAAAGACGATTATACGGATGATCTGCTGTTTGTTTAAAATAAAAACAATTATCGCCTACGTATTGAATATCAGATATTCTAGGTTCAGCGCCAAAATCTGTTAACTCATCAAACCGCTGACTCACTGTTTTTTGCCAAGGTAACGCATTTAGTGTTTTGACAGTACGTTCAGATTCAGACAATAACCAATTATTGATTAACTGTGGTTGATTTTCCATCCAACGATATTTATCGTTCGTGTCGATTTGTTTTAATGTTAATTCATTATTAGTTTTACAACAGCTACAAATACTACTTAATAATAGAATCAATATGATGATAGCTGTTTTATCTTTGAATATAGTCAAATTTGCCTACCTATTTATTCGATGATCAATGTAAGGCTTTAAATAGAAAGGTATTACTCGTAATGGATAAAAGCAAATATAATTTTATTTGCGTTAAAAATATATTTGCCTTATTAAAGTTAAATTAATTGTTTTTTATTTGACCAGTTTAAAACTCTTCATCTTCTATTATTGATGACGTCATTGACACCATATTATAGTGTTCAATACTTTGTTTAGCGGTTTGCATTAGTTCTGGTAATAAATCATCTAACGCCATTTGCGTTCTTAGCATAAATGTTGCCAATAACATGGGTATATTCACCCCAGTAACAATTTCGAGATTTGGGTAATTTGCCATTAGTCTGGTTAATGTATTAAAGGGGGTGCCACCTTTTAAATCAACAAAACAAAGTAGAGTTTGTCCTTCCTGTGTTAGCATTGTCAATGTTTGTTCAATTTGCTGTTGAAAATCATCTAACGATTGCTCTGTTAAAAAAGGGACTGCTTCACATTGTGTTTGTTTACCACAAATCATTTCAGCACTTTCAATAATGCTGTTTGCCATTGGTCCATGGGTGCTGACTAATACTGCAATCATTGGCAATGTTCTCCTTAGTAATCTAAGCAACGATAATAACGACGAATTGACATTGGATGACGATTTAAGTGTTCGACATAAGCATCAATTCGATTATTGATAGTACGAAAAACAAACGGTGATAAGTGTCCACGATATTTTTCAGCGATACCCGGTAATTCATAATCTTTGGTATCAATAATGGTGTAATTTCCACAAATTTGTGGTAAGAATTTAGCGACACGTTCACTTAATGGACGCTGTGTATCTTCACCAACATAAACAGTAACTGCCGTATCACGATCGATCACTTCTAATGTACCATGAAAAAATTCAGCTGACTCAATGGATTTTGAACGTAACCAATGTTGCTCTTCCCAATAACACATAGCATGAGAATACGTTGCTCCCCATTGATTGCCCGCACCAACAAAATAGTGCATTGTATCGTTATGGTGTTTTTCAGCAACTTCTTGACCAAATTTATCGGCTTTTTTAGCAACAGCAACAATATTTTTAGCAAAGTGTTGATCCATTTGTTGATAAAACTCATCATAATCAGGGAACTCACCGGCTAAATACATTAAACGATCTGCTGTCATAAAGAATTTTAATTGTTCATTCATTGGGTAAGTAATAACATGATGTGCCATTTTCCCTAATGGCGTATCAGCTTTATCCATGAAAGCGAATATGGTTGAACCCACTTCTTTTTGAATTTTCTCAATAGCTGCAACGACTTCTTGTGTGGTACCTGTGACAGATGAAATAATGATTAATGTGTCTTTAGTGATACGTTTGTTTCCTGTTACTAGATATTCAGCCGCATGTTGAACAAAAGTTTCAATGGCTGTTTTTTCTTTCATATGGACAACTGCTTGCATTGATGATGCATACGTACCACCAATACCTAACCAGCAAACATTGCTGTAACCACGTTTATGAATTTTATCAATAAACTCATTAATTTGTGGACGTAACGCTAATGCACCATTCATGCTGTCGAGTTCTTTTTGTTCGTCATATTTTCTCATACTGTAACCCTCTTTATTTTAGATTTAGTGATTTCATCAAATTCTGGATATGTTGATTTTTCTAGATTGTGACCTTTTAATTGCGACACTTGATAACTGAGTAAGTGAATTGGGATAGTCATAAACAGTGATGATAAAAGTTCATCACACTCAATATTTAAGCACAAATCGGCTATTTTCGGTGTTTTGGTATCATGTGCATAAATAGTTGCAATGTTTTGCACATATTGTTTTAAAAACTGTTTTAACAACTCAGCTCTGTCCATGAGTCGACCTTGTGGTTCAATAAAAACGATATAATCATCGCGATGCAAGCCAAGATAAGGGCCATGCATATACTCTTCTAATTCTTTGCCAAATGCTGTATTGCGGACGGTTTCAGTGAATTTGGTTTCACCTTCGCGTGCAATGCCGTATGTTGCGCCATAACCGATAAAAATCACACGGTTAGTTTGATTGAATTGATCTTGATGTTTCGCAACCCAAGCTTGTGACTGCAAAATGGCTTGTGGCAATAGTTGGGTTATTTTTTGTATTTGTGTGAAATAACTTTCAAATTGTTGAGCGTTTATACGCGCTAGTTTTTGACTAATAGCTAAAGCGATTAACATCAAGTCGAGTATGGTTACACTATAACCTGCACTGACATAAGGCATCTCTTCAATTGGCATTCCCATTGATAAAATATGATTACTCACTTTATACAATGGACTGCTTGGATTGCTGGTTAAACTGTATATAGTTTGATTATTCTCAACAAATTGTTTAACTAAATGAATCGTTGAGTAGCTTTCACCGCCTTGCGAAATAGCAAAATATAAATTGTTGGGATCATTGTAATATGAATAATTAGCCGCAATAGAAGGATCTTCTATATAAACTGGCACGTTTAATATTTTACTCATAAAAGGGCGAGCGCTATAGGCCGCATTAGCGCTTGAACCTGTTGCAAAAATAACAATTGCGTTAAGTTGTTTGATCTGGCTTAAATCGATAATATTGGCAAATAACGTTTGGTAATTATCGAGTATATGTTGATAATACTCAGGTTCTAAAGCCACATAATCTGCGATACTTTTCATTGTTTTCCTCTCATTAACCTAACAAACCGCTCCAGGCACCAAAAATACCTATTGCCGCAATTAATAATAGAATCCAATGTGCTTTCACTTCTTTTTTAACAAGTACAAAAATAAACAGCGTAAAAAGTAACGGTAATATTTGTGGCACAATTCCATCAAATATATCTTGCAGTGATGCCGCGTCTGAACCTGAACCAATTTTTAATGGCATATTTAAGGTAACCATGGTGGCAACCATCGCCCCGACCACACAAAGCCCTAATACCGAAGCGCCATAGGATAATTTATCCATCAAACCTGTTTTTTGAACTTTGTCGATAAATGAAGTGCCGATGTTATAGCCTATGAGTAAGCCAAAATACCGCGCCAAAATTGCCGGGACATTAAAGATTAGTAAAAATAAAAGTGGGCCTAAAATATTGCCTTGCAACGCTAACGAGGTACCAATGCCTGTTGCGATGACACGTAGTGTTCCCCAAAAAAATGAGTCACCCAAACCACTTAATGGTCCCATTAGGGCAATTTTAACGTCATTGATTGAGTTTTTATCAAACTCACTGTCTGTAGCGTGTTGCTCTTCCATGGCAATACAAATACCCAATGGAAAAGTGATTAACCATGGTGTGATATTATAAAATTCAAGGTGTCGTTGATAGGCATCGGTTAATTCTACTTTGTTATTGCTGTAGATTTTATCCAAAGCCGGACGCATAGCATAGGCATAGCCTAAATTCATTTGTCGTTCATAGTTCCATGACCATTCAGCGGTAAACGAGCGCCAAAAGGTTCTGTTTAATTCTTTATTGGTTACTAATTTAGAATTCTTCATTTTCATAATCGATCTCCTGTGATGCTAATGCATTACCCGTATTGGTATTGAGCTGTTGATTACCTTCGTCTATTGCGCCTTTTTTGCCATTAAATGCAGAATAACCGGTCAAAATTAAGGCAAGACAAGCGCCAAAAATAGCCACGCCGGTAACAGGTACTTTCATGTATACCGCTAATGCAAAGCCAAGAACAAAGAAGGTAGTATTGGTTTTTTTGATCATAATTTTCATTAACATTGCAAAACCAAAAGCTGGTAGTAGCCCTGTGGCAATACCTAAACCATCAATGATAAATTTAGGTATCATCTCTAATAAGTTGTTAACAGCGGCACTACCAAATAAATAGGAAAATCCGACAACTAACCCAATTGGAAGATTGATTGAGAAAAATCCACCTAAGATATTCATTCTATCCATCCCTTTACCATTGCCTTCACTGGCATATTTGTCTGCTTTGTGAACAAAATAAGGAAGAATAAAAAGGAAGCAGAGGTTTTTGACTAATAACACCAGTGACGCAATTGGAATACCTAATGTTAAAGCAATTTCGGTACTTTTGCCTGCACCAATAGCAAATGCGGTACCTAAAACACTGCCTGAAATTATTTCGGGTGGAATCGACCCCCCAATAGAAAACGATCCAACAAAAGCTAACTCTAAGGTTGCACCAATGATAATGCCTTGAGTGATATCCCCCATAACTAAACCTGCTAAAGTACAGGTGACAAGTGGGCGAGATAACATTGATGATCCTAAAAAGTATTCAGCATTTGCTAACATCGCAATTAAAGCTAATAGAAGTGCTGTTAATTCGATACTCATGTGTTGTATCCTCTAAATTATTTTTCAAATTTTTGCTTTGCTTCACTCGGAACTTGTTGAATGTAAATATCAATGCCATCTTGTTTTAATGCAGTTAATAAATCTGCTTCTTGCTCAGTTAGATTGATCGTTTTAGAGTAGCTCTTCGTGCCTTCGCGTGGTTTTGTGCCACCTAAATTGAGGCTGGTTATTTTTCCTTGAGTGCCTCTAATTAGCTTTTCAGCATCGGCAACCGATTCAACAACAATCAGCATTTGATATTTATCAGTTACACCCGAATTAATTGCCTCAATGCTGTCATCAATGGATTTCATGACTAATTTGCCATGTTCAGGTTTAGCTAGTCGAATAGCTGATTTGCGTAGTTCGTCATTTGCCACCGTATCATTAGCGACCAAAATAGTATTGGCCCCAACGCTATCGAACCATGAAACAACAACTTGACCATGTAATAAACGATGATCAACACGTAATAATTTAATCATTAATTTTCCTCCTAGGTGAAATCGACAACATATTTAGTATTAGTAGCAAATTTATATTCAATGGCTATTGGTTCGCTGTTAATATCAAAATAGTGGTTAGAAATTTTAAATAATGGGTTATTAATTTTGATACCTAGCTGTTTGGCAAGTTCAGCATTGGCAACAATTAATTGTAAATCTTGTTCTAATTTATCAACTTTCTTTTTACTCGAATTGACAATTTCCAGCGCCGATAACACTTTTATGATGGAAAGTTGAAAATCAGGAAAATAGTTAAGAGGTAACAAAAATATAGCTTTTACGACACTGTTTTTTGCCACTTCAAGAAAGCTGATATAATAAATAAGCTCGGACGATTTTATTTTTAATAATTGACTGTAGTAGCTTCCTGCTTGTCTTAAATAAGACTCTTTAATCACTTTTTTATCATTTTGATAATCATAGGGTTTGATGATGCCCGTCATTTCTAGAATATTTTGCGTTGAAAGTTTAGGTGCGACAAATAAACCCACCCCTTTCTTTCTTACAACTTGATTTTTTTCAACTAATCGATCTATTGCTTTACGAATAGTTGTTCTACTTACGCCGTAGTTTTGTTGTAGCTGGCCTTCTGGCGGTAATGCGGCACCAACACCATACCTACCTGTATCTATTAGCTCGCCTAATTGAACTGCAATTTTTTCAAATAACTTCATTTATCTGTCTCGCTATAATTGAAGATATTTTTAGCCGATAAGTGATATTTAAATCGGTTACCTATTAAATATTGCTCAGTGTGTTCAAAAGGCTCAAAGTTATTATCGTAGTTATAACTTGAAACTTTATAGATTGGTGTTTGTTCTTTGATACCTAAATACTTGGCACATTCTTTAGTTGCGGTTTCGTAGGTAATTTCTTCCCGACCATGACTCGGGATGAGCTGGTAATGATCTTTTAAATATTGATAAAGCGACACATTGCTCAAATTTTGTGTTTCTAAACCTCTGAATTTTTCGAAGGGTAAATAACAGATCTCGTAAGATAAAGGCATTTCACCTAATACGCGTTGCCTAATTATTTTGAGTAATTGGTGATTAAAATTAAAGAATTTTGTCAATTCTGAGGGAATCTTGATAATTTGGTTGGAAAGAACTTTGATTTTAATTTGTTTAGGATTTTCTTTATCTATTTCTTCACTAAATGAAGACATTTTTAACATATTGATTTCAAAGATTGTTGGATATTGCGTATTTTTTTTATCAAAAAAAACATAGCCTTCCATGGCCAAATCATTTAACGCTTTTCTAACCGTTGTTCGACTGACGCCAAAATATTCGGCAAGCCCACGTTCTGTGAATTTATCCTTAATTATGGCTGGATTGGCTTTAATTTGCTCTTCAACAGCTGTTTTGACCGCAATATCACGATATTCCAATAGTCATCCCCTTCCTTTTTTGGATCGTAATATCTAAAAGATATATCTTAAATCCATTTTTATTGGTTAAAAATTAATTAAAAAAATATATCTTGTCAATCTTAAGTACCAAAATTGTTGTTGTGATCACAATATTTATTGTTAGTAACATTAAATCAGTAAGATAATAAAAAATAGAGCGGGGGAAGAGAGGATGACTCGCATTTTATGCTCGCCCTTCGGGCCGTTGCTTTGGCAACGTTGTCTCGCGATGCTCGGCTCGAACCTCTGTTGGTTCACATCCTTTAAGCTAAAGCGGATAATAAAAAAGCCCACTTAATGAGCAGGCTTTTTTATTTAAAATTGGTCGGCGAGAGAGGATGACTCGCATTTTATGCTCGCCCGTTGGGCCGTTGCTTTGGCAACGTTGTCTCGCGATGCTCGGCTCGAACCTCCGTCGGTTCTCATCCTTTAAGCTAAAGTGGATAATAAAAAAGCCCACTCAATGAGCAGGCTTTTTTATTTAAAATTGGTCGGCGAGAGAGGATGACTCGCATTTTATGCTCGCCCTTCGGGCCGTTGCTTTAGCAACGTTGTCTCGCTGCGCTCGGCTCGAACCTCCGTCGGTTCTCATCCTTTAAGCTAAAGCGAATAATAAAAAAGCCCACTCAATGAGCAGGCTTTTTTATTTAAAATTGGTCGGCGAGAGAGGATTCGAACCTCCGACCCACTGGTCCCAAACCAGTTGCGCTACCAAGCTGCGCTACTCGCCGTTAGATTTTTTGCTTCATAAAATGGGGTGGCTAATGGGATTCGAACCCACGACAACTGGAATCACAATCCAGGGCTCTACCAACTGAGCTATAGCCACCATTGAAGCAGGACGAAATATTACGCATAAAAAACAACATTGTCCAGCATATTTTTTAAAAAATATACCAATTGGTTATATTAAAAGCGCTAAAAGTTTAATCTTTTAGCACTAAAACGTAGTTTAAGCCTTATGTGACATGATATCAATAATCTGAGTATCAGTTGCTTTCATGCTATTACTAGCGATAGCCCCTAAGTTGTTGATTGAATTTTCAACACTATCACAGACTATACCTTCGTTTCCTGTGACCCGAATATGGTTTAAAGCCATCAGTACAGCTTTAAACGCTGATGAAACAGATGTTGAAACTTTCATTGCACAGCTATTTGAAGCGCCATCACAAATGATGCCTGATAAGTCGCCAATCATATTACAAATTGCCATATCGACAGGTTCATATCTACCTTGACCAAGTAACCATGCCATACCCGCTGCTGCGCCCATAGCGGCTGTTGATGCTGCACAAAGAGCCGATAAAGGTGGAAACTTACTATGAATATAAATGGCAATAGTATGGGATAATATTAATGCTCGAGCTAATTGTTCAGGTGTTGCATCTAAATAGTCTGCTACCACCACAACCGGCATGGTGGCAGTGATCCCTTGATTACCTGAACCTGAATTGCTCATGGCTGGTAACGTTGCGCCCCCCATACGAGCATCAGATGCAGCGGTTGTGCGAATAATGACCTTTGAAAGCAAATCATCAGCTAATAATCCTGTTTGGGTTTGTTCATGTAATGTTGAGGCAATACTTAATCCATAAGCATGCTTTAATCCTTCTTGAGATAGGGCGCAATTTAATTCGGCAGAGTGTAAAATGAATTGAATATCTTCGAAATTTGCATAGGTTGCAAAGTCATAAATTAATCTGACTGATACCTGTTTGATGATATCGTTATTGTTTAATTGATTTGCAGTAATGTTATTTTGTTTAAAAATAACGCTACTGTTTTTTTCAATCAAAATAACATTGGTATGTGAATTTTCGATGCATACTTTAACATGATCGTGTTGAGTATAAATATTGACTTCACAGTAGATAGCTTGATTATTGTTGGCTATTTTCACATTCACTTTGTTATCCACTAACATTTTTTTAGCTAAGGTGATTTGCTCTGTTGTAATATTTTTTAATACTTCAAGTTCTGCATTTGCATCGCCACCTATTGCGCCAATTGCTGCGGCAATAGGTAATCCAACCATACCAGTGCCAGGCACAGTCACGCCCATACCGTTCTTCATTAAGTTAGGTGAAACATAAGCATCAATTTTTTCAATATTATTTTTGTTTAGATATTGAGCCGCAACTGCAGCGGCAAATGCTAATGATATCGGTTCAGTACAACCGAGTGCGGGTAATACTTCGTGTTTCACCAATTTAATTAACTCTTGCCACATTACTTGTTGTTTCATTATTTATCTCCATATTTTAATGGTAATGTTGATGGTGAAATGTTACCTTCTTGATAGCATACTATTTTATTTAATATTTATTGAAAATTGAACGATGTGATTGCAGCGTAAACAGTATAAGACTTAGTTATTTGCTGTTTGATATTAATAACCAATCTGACAATTTTGACTTAAATAATATGGTAAGTAATTTAACTGATAAATACTATTCAAATTCTTTCAAAAAATATAATAAGAGATAATATTTATCTTAAATTTTTTATATGGTTGGTTAGTAAATTAAATAATCAGGAATAGTTCAAAATATGTAATATTTTAGTAAAACTACCTGACTTTTTTTTAATTATTGCAATAATGTAAAGACCTAAAATTTAGATAATAATGGCGATTATGATAAATATTTTATTAATTGATGATGATATTGAATTATCACAAATGCTAAGTGAATATTTGACCAATGAAGGTTTTAATATTAAAAGTGTTTATTTGGGTAAAGATGGTATTGATGAAGCATTATCGGGTAAGTATCGTGCCGCAATTTTAGATGTCATGCTACCTGATATTAATGGTATTGATGTATTAAAAAGCATACGTCAGCAATGTAATATGCCCGTTATTATGTTAACAGCTAAAGGCGATAATATTGATCGGGTGTTAGGCTTAGAGCTTGGTGCTGATGATTATATTCCTAAACCTTGTTATCCACGAGAATTATTAGCTAGGTTGCGAGCGGTTTTACGTCGGTTTGATGAACGTTCAGTTGAGATGGTTGATGACAAAAAATACCATTTTAATGGTTTAACGCTTGATTTACCGCAGCGACTTTGTACTTGGAATGGGCAAGTTATTGATTTGACATCAACTGAATTCAATTTATTAGTTTTATTAGTCAAACATAGTGAACGGGTTGTGACTAAAGAAGAGCTATCTGAAATAGGATTAGGTCGAGCTAGAGAGCTTTATGATCGTAGCGTGGATGTCCATATTAGTAATATTCGTCAAAAACTGTCTCAAGTAGCACAAAACGATGTGACAATTGAAACCATTCGAGCAGTAGGTTACCGTATCCGTTAACGATAGAATAGGCTTTGGTATGAATCGTCGATTATTTTGGAAAATACTGATTATATTTTGTGTGATTTTTTATCTTACCTTTCAGTTAACCTGGATAGCTTTCTCCTTTTATGTAGAAAATAGAAATCAACGTTTTCTTAATCATATGCCGACCAAAGTCGATATGATTGCGCAATTGTTACATGTTGCGGGTGAAGATGAAACACTTAATTTTATTGCGCATTTACCTGAACGTGAACGGGCGTTGTTATCAATAAAATTAATTTCCCCACAAAATGATCAAGTTAATATATTGACCGATGAATTAGAGTCACCAACTTATATTTATCAACGAACAGCAATTGCGCCTGATGGCACTTTATATGCTGTTTCGTTTAAAGAAGATAAAGATGATCGTAGCAAAAAGGTATTTTTTAGTATGCCATTGCCAATTATGTTAATGGGGGGATTTGTTGGTTTAGCTTTTAGTCTATTTTTAGCATGGAACTTAACTCGGCCAATGCGCTTATTGCGACAAGGTTTTTTTCGTGTATCACAAGGTGATCTTTCTGTCAGGTTATTTAAAAAATTAAAGCCTAGACGTGATGAACTCAGTGAG
This sequence comes from Gilliamella sp. B2824, assembly GCF_026536245.1. NCBI lineage: Bacteria > Pseudomonadati > Pseudomonadota > Gammaproteobacteria > Orbales > Orbaceae > Gilliamella > Gilliamella sp. B2824. The sequence goes on from NZ_JAFNON010000006.1 coordinate 98,838, forward strand.
TTGGGTAAAGATTTTGATATGATGGTTGAACAATTAAATATTTTAATTTCAGATCGTCAAGCACTTTTACATGATGTGTCACATGAGTTGCGTACACCGCTTGCGCGTTTACAGTTAGCCATTGGGCTTGCTCAACAAAATAAACAAAATATTGATACTGCTTTAGCGAGAATTGAATTAGAGTCGGAACGATTAGATCAGTTAATTGGTGAAATTTTAAATTATTCACGCGCCGAAATGAATAATCGTACTGATGAATATTTTGATTTAAAAGATTTAATTAGTGTGGTGATTAGTGATGCTAATTATGAAGCCAATCATCAATTAATTGATGTACATTTTAATTTAGCATCCATAACGCATTCTATTATTAAAGGTAATTCGGAACAAATTCGCCGAGCAGTTGAAAATATTATTCGTAATGCAATTCGTTTTTCTAAAGCTGGGCAAGCTGTCGAAGTGTCGTTAAAAGAAGTGGGTAAATATTTGCAAATTGAAGTCAAAGACCGTGGTCCAGGTGTTGATTCAAATAAATTATCGAGTATTTTTGAACCGTTTGTTCGTATCCAGTCAGCGCAATTAGGCAAAGGTTATGGTTTAGGTCTGGCAATTGCAAGAAAGACCGTCATTATGCATAACGGTACGATTCAAGCAAATAATCGTGATGGTGGGGGATTAGTGGTCACTATCAAACTTCCTTATTGGCGAAACCACTAATGTATTATTAATAACACTCAGAATTAACCGTTAATACATATTGTTTGACTAAACTTTCAAGTGTAATTTTGTCGTGACCAGTAAAATTGAGCCTTTGTATAATTTTATCAGGCTCACTGTCTAATATAGCTTTATATTGCGCGATATATTGGCTGGAAATAGGTTTGTATGACCAGTGCCACTCTTCTGGCAAATATCCTCCTTTACGACCTTCATTGAATGGCTGGCAAAAACCATACTTAGGTAAATTTTTTTGTAGCCATTGGTAAAGTATGATGCCTTTTTTATCATTTCTAAAATAACTTGATGAAACACTGGTAATGTCAATATCTGTTCCCCAATGATGTCTTGAGGTACCTGGCATAGATGATAGTTTTAAAATTTGCTCAGCAATTTTTTGTGGTTCATGAAGTTTTGGTAACAAGTCATCCCATTTACGTTGCCAGATGCCATTTTGATACGTGTAATTACGAGTTGCGCTCACAACTATAAACGGTATATCTGGATAAGACTTTTTAAAGTCGTTATAAGCTTTAATTAACTGCTCGGCAGGTTCTTTTTGCAGATACATGCCTTTTTTATTAACAGGCAAAATTGTTGAATCTAACGCAATAAAATTGTTATCTTTCTTTTCGTCAAATTGACCTGTTAATTTATCTAATGGAATTGGTTGTGCCATAGCGAATGTTGAACATAAAAGTAAAGTTATTGTATGAGTAATCGTTAACGTTTTTTTTAAAATTGTTGAATTCATTTTCATTTATATATCACAAATATTTATTAGCCAGATAAGGTGAAAGCCAGTATAATCCTTTCCCTAAAAATTTAAATAGCCATAATGTGTAAAAACGAGGCCTTATGTTAACATCATCAACACCGAACATGTCTGTAAATTGTGCAGATGCTGCAAAAATAACACAAACTACTCCAGCAACCAATGAAAAAATTAATCTACTCAATTTTACCCGCCAGCAATTGAGAGAGTTTTTTATATCATTAGGTGAAAAACCTTTTAGAGCAGATCAAGTGATGAAGTGGATCTATCATTTTGGAATAGATGACTTTGATCAAATGACTGACATTAATAAAAAATTACGTGAACAATTAAAAACGTTAGCCGAAATTAAAGCTCCAATAATAGCGATGGAACAGCGCTCATCTGATGGTACTATTAAATGGGCATTGGATGTTGGCAATAATCAGATGATTGAGTCGGTGTATATTCCTGAGCGCGATCGCGCAACTTTGTGTGTGTCCTCACAAGTAGGATGTGCTTTGGAATGTAAATTCTGTTCAACCGCCCAGCAAGGTTTTAATCGTAATTTAACCGTTTCTGAAATAATCGGCCAAGTTTGGCGTGCATCAAATGCCATTGGTGTGACAGGAAAATTAGCTGATAGGCCTATTACGAATGTTGTTATGATGGGAATGGGGGAACCTTTACTCAACTTATCTAACGTTGCACCGGCAATGGAAATCATGTTAGATGATTTTGGTTACGGTTTATCAAAAAGACGTGTTACGCTTTCAACTTCTGGTGTTGTTCCTGCTTTAGATAAGTTGGCAGGAATGATTGATGTTGCGTTAGCGATTTCACTTCATGCTCCAAATGATGCGATACGTAGTGAAATTATGCCAATTAACCAAAAGTATAATATGGCGATGTTACGCGATTCAATTTTACGTTATTTATCTACTTCAAATGCCAATCATGGCAAGGTAACAATTGAGTATGTATTACTAAATCAGATTAATGACGGCGTAGAACATGCCCATGAATTAGCTCAATTCTTAAAAAATGTACCAAGTAAAATTAATTTAATTCCATGGAATCCGTTCCCTGGTGCTCCTTACTCTCGTTGCTCAAATACACGTATAGACCGTTTTATGAAAACATTAATGGGTTATGGATTTACGGTTATTGTACGTAAAACCCGCGGCGATGATATAGATGCAGCATGTGGTCAGTTAGCCGGTGAAGTTGTCGACAGGACTAAAAGAACATTGTATAAAAAGCAAAACTTGGTTCAGCAAACCGCATAAAAATAGACAACGGAAAAGGGAAAAGTTAATGAAAATATGGTTAGTCATCTTCAGCTGTTTATCCATGATTGCTTTAACAGGTTGCCAAGTTAAAGGACATGAAGAATTTGATCCCGAAGCTGCCGCATTATCTAGAACGCGATTAGGTTTAGCTTATTTGGCTAAAGCTGATGAGTCACCAGAAAATATCAAAGCTGCACATTATAACTTGAAATTGGCTGCCCAATATTCACCTAATAACCCTCAAGTTATGCTAGCAATGGCAATGTTTGATCAGCATGTTGGTGAATATAATGAAGCTGAAATGATTTACAAACGTATCACCTTAATGCAACCCGGTAATGGACTGTATCATGTCCATTATGGCTCTTTTTTATGTGGTAGAAATCGTTATCAAGAAGCCAAACAACAATTTCAACAAAGTATTGATTTAGATCGCCACCGTTGGAAAGCCGATGCGTATGAACAGTATGGTTATTGTGCAATTCAAAACGGTGATCAAAAAACTGCTGATTTAATGTTTAAGCAGCTTTTTAATTACGATGCATCTCGACAAGAAAGTGTCATTAAAACGGCTCAATTATACCAAAAAAATGGTGATACTAAGGTGGCTAATTATCTATTTTCTGTTGCGAAAAAATAAATATTGATAACGATATCGTGCTTGTACAAAGCGGAAGTTTACACCCTAGGCTTGTTGCGTAAGTTTAATTAAATTATGTTAGTAAACCATTTTGGGTGATGGTTTACTTTACGTAATATAACTATGAGAAAAAATCACAACGGATAATTTATTTACCACTGCTATTGGGTATTTTCTGATAATTTACGTGGCTACGCTAAAAAGTTTTGGATTGAAGACAGGTTATATAATTGAAGCTAAAGGAACATTTCCTGTTAGCTTCAATTTATTGTAGTAAATTCACTTCGCTAAAAACGAAGTGAAGCGTTTTTAATTTTTACAAAATTCCATATCAAAACTATGCGTTTGTTGGTTATACACTATTTTAAACGTGCCTTGATCAAGTGGGTTTTGTAATATGTGATTGACGATAAACGGTCGAATATTGGCTTTAATATAACCTGGTAAACCTCTTGCACCACGAATAATATCATAATGATCATGACAAAATGCACTAAGACAAGCGTCTTGTACTTCTATAGTTAGGTTTCGAGGTTGATAAGCTTGATTGAGTTTATCAATTTCACGGCGGATAATCTTCTCGATAACTTCCATTGGTAGTCGTTTAAAGTGAACGATATTTTCTCTACCATTAAAACGATTCAGTAATTCTGAACGATAGGTATTATTTAGCTCATTTGTTGCTAGTTCGCGTGCTGCCTCATCAGATAGATTAGGATCAAGATAATAAGGCTGACCAATATTTGATGTCATAATAATCATTATGTCAGAAAAATCGACCGTACGACCGATATTATCGGTTAAACGTCCGTCTGATAAGATCTGCAAGAAAATATTAAATACATCTGGATGTGCTTTTTCGATTTCATCAAATAGGTAGATACCAACCGGTTTAGCCCTAACTGAATTAGTCAAAATACCACCAGCTTCAAACCCTTCATATCCTGGCGGTGCACCAATTAATTTAGCAACTGCATGTTTTTCCATATATTCTGACATATCAAATCGCACTAATGATTTTTCGTCACCATATACGTATTGCGCTAAAGCTTTTGCCATTTCTGTTTTGCCTACACCGGATGGCCCTAAAAAGAGGTAAGACATTGCTGGACCAGACTCTTTTAGTGCATCGACTTTAGCAACTTTAACCGAATTAGCTACATGTTTGACGATTTCATCCTGACCAAAAATACGTGACAATAAATGCGCTTCTAAATTAATTAAATTTTCAACTTCGTTTTCATCGAGTTTATTGGTTGATATTCCCGAAATTTTACTAAATTCAGTAATTACTTCTTGTCGATTTAGTCGTAAATCTTTATTGGCAAGCATTACTAGTTTTTTATGTTGCTCATTATTTTGTGCAATTTCGGCATCAATTTGTCGAATTTTTTCTTTCAATTTGGTGACAGCTGGCGAGTCAAATCCACCTGCTGTCAATTGAGCAAAGGTTTTTATGGCCGCAGAATCAGAAATTTTGTTTTCCTCTTCTTGCTCCTGAATTTGGGTGATTTCGTCTTGTAGCTGGAAGCGTAATGTTTCAGCATCACGTTGATATTGATATGTTTTGCTAATTTCTGATTTCAAATCTTGCCAATCTTGTTGCCATTGATTTAATTGCTGTTGCAAAGTTTGACGTTCTGTTTCATCAGTACTTTTCGCAATTTTAGCCATTAATTCAGCAATTTTAGGGTGCTGTTTATGCGTCAGTTGGCGGTAGCTTGCTAGTGCGCGATCAAGCAAGGATATTGCGCGTTGAGGCTGTGCTCCACCTAAACCCAAACTATCACGATATTTGCTTGTTAAGTGTATTGCTTCGTCAATAGCATTATCGTCAACTTCGATTTGATGATGTTCAGATAGCTCTTTTGCAACAACTGTAACAATTGCTTTTAAATCACTTCCTGTTGGCTCTTTTACATCATAAAGCGTGTAGAGCTCTGGCATTTTAGTACTAGCTTTTAGCACACTACTAAGTTTATCATCACGAACTTCTAGAATTACTTGAAAATTACCTGATTTATCAGCGTTATTTAATGCATTAATAAAATGAGCATTACCGGTATTGTGTGCCGCTTCTAAAAAATTAGCTGTATCAGTAATAATTAAAACCGATTCAGGTGTTTGCAGTAATTTTTTTAAAATATTTTGAAATTCGTTATTAATTTTAGTGCTATCACCACTGGAAAACAGTGCATCACTATTTAACCAAAATAGTTTTTTAACAATTAAGTCAAATGGTGTGTCAGGACTATTTTTAGCTGCTTGTAAACCAAGGGTAAGCGCCGAAACGCCTACACCAGCTGGTCCTGTTAGTAAAAGTGAGTTTGATGATTGTCGGATCAGAATTGATGATATTCTTTCTAAATCATGCTCTCTTCCCACTAATGAAAAATTGGGATGTTGCGCTAAATATTCACGCCCTCTAACTAGGTACATTGTGCATTCCTTCGTCAGTTATAGTTTAAAAGGGGACGTAGTATTTTTAGTTTCTTTTTTGGCTTCACTCTTTTCAGATAAAACATCACCAGTTACTGCAATAAATTCACGAGTATCACCTTGAACATCTTTGGACATTTTTTCGATTTCTTCTAAATTAGCGCGCATTGTTTCAAGGGCAGAACGGGTGATTTCTGTTGCTTCACGTTGAGTATCGCCAAATTCAGCTAAGTTTTGTAGCATAGCTTCTAAGTCGTTATTGATTTCATCACGACCCGTTGCAATTCGTATTGCTTCGTTCTTAGCAATATCGTTAGTTACTCTCGCCATTTCAGCTAAAGTATTTCCTGCCATGGATTGCGCTTCATTAATCGCTGCTGAGTTAACCGCTGTTACCACAACGCTAAGTTGTGAAGCGACTGATGCAATACCGCGTGAATGCATTGCTCTTGCACTTTCTACTTGTTTTTTAGTTGCAGCTTGCATGTTACGTATTTTAATTGCTTCGGTAGTTAATTCGCCATAGGTTTGCATAGTATCGACAGTTGCGGTTGATACGGTATCGATATGTTCATCTAAATTACGTCGAGTTTCTTCCAGTTTCATTGACTCTAACAAATTGTCACCAACATCTTTATTTTCGAGTTCTTGTCGGCGTTCACGATGGACTTTTTCAACTTGTTTGGTCGCTTCGTTCATAATGGCATAAATTTGGATCATATTACCATTATTGTCGCTAAGCCCTTCGATTTGTTTAACCATCTTTTCAAGATGACCACGAATAGCACCAAAACGCTCTTTACCTTGGTTAACGAATTTTAAGGCAGATTCAACCATATCAGCTTGTCGTAATGTGTGTTCATCTGATGTTAAATTCAGTAGCTCTTTTAATTTCTCAACATCAAGTGATTCACTACGTTGCGCATGGCGGTGTTTAATTTCTTCTTCAAGATTTGCTAATTGTGTATTTTTATTTTGTATATCTTGTTCTAATTGCGCTATTTTTTCTTGATTAATTGCTATTTTCGCTTTTGAAGCCGCTTTAATTTTTCCAAGTCCGAAGAATATTCTATCTTGCTCTAAAGTATGAATTTCTTCTTTTAGTTTGGTTATTAGTGTATTGTTATTTGTGATTTCATCTTGTATTTGTTTTTTTTCGGCTTGCTTCTCATCATCCCATTCTTGATCTGCTTTTATTTGCGCTAGAGCGTTACGTGTTTCACCATTTTGGCGTAAGTTATAAAGCGCATCAGTTATCTCGGTAAGCGGTTTGATTTTATCAATAAAATCATTAAGGTCATTATTAAAATCAGCATAGACTCGTTGCAATTCAGCGAACACTTCGGTATCAGTCATTTCGATACGTTGCTTAGACATCTCTTCAGAGATTGATTGTAGATATTCTTTGAACTTATCAAACTCTTCTACTTTTTCACGATCTATTTCTTTATTATCGGTAAATTCTAAAATTTGTGTAACTTCTTGAACTTTTTGTTCAAGAGAAAGATTATCGGAAAAAATAACTTTGAAAAAAGTATTATTTTGAATGTTAGCTTGAGGGGATTCTGTTCGGGTAGATTTTTGTCGTTGTCTTACTGAATAATCATTTTGTTGAACTGTTGCAGCTTTTTTACTGGACGATACACTCATTGTTCTATTCCTTTTTATATTCACTTATTATTTAATAACTTTATATCTTATTTCATATAAAGTAATAAAGTTTGGTATAATTAATTTATTTTTATAGAAAAAATAAACCTCATTTTTTCATCATGTTATTATCTATTTTACATTTCATTTTGACAAGAAAAAAACAACATACTTGGTTCATTTCTAAAAAAGCGTAACTAAAAGTCATAAAGAAAAATTAGATGTATTGCTATTTTCAACAACAATTAGTGTAAATGGACTTTTATTTGATATTCACGGTGTTGATTATGTGATTAAGTTGTGAAGTTAATGAGTATTTGATAGAAGGAAAATAAATAAAAAACCACCCGATAAAAGGGTGGTTTTTTAACAGGTTTTGGGTTGTAACGAAATAGGATGAATTACATCATTCCGCCCATTCCACCCATGCCGCCCATACCACCAGCAGCACCTAAATCAGCTTTATCATCTTTAGGTAAATCAGTAACCATACATTCAGTTGTGATCATAAGACCTGCAACAGATGCAGCATATTGTAATGCGCTACGCGTTACTTTAGTTGGATCTAAGATACCCATTGCGATCATATCGCCGTACTCTTCAGTTGAAGCATTGTAACCATAGTTACCTTTGCCACCTTTAACTGCGTTAACAACAACAGATGCTTCTTCACCACAGTTAGTCACGATTTGACGTAATGGTGCTTCCATCGCGCGTAAAGCTACTTTAATACCAACGTTTTGATCTTCGTTTGCACCTTTAAGGTCTAAAATTGCAGATGCAGCACGAACTAACGCAACACCACCGCCGGCAACCACACCTTCTTCAACCGCTGCACGAGTCGCGTGTAATGCATCTTCAACACGTGCTTTTTTCTCTTTCATTTCAACTTCAGTTGCTGCACCAACTTTAATTACTGCAACACCGCCAGCAAGTTTAGCGACACGTTCTTGAAGTTTTTCTTTATCGTAGTCAGAAGTTGATTCTTCGATTTGTTTACGGATTTGTTCAACGCGCGCAGTAATTAAAGACTCTTCACCAACGCCATCGATAATAGTGGTATTGTCTTTATTGATAACAACACGTTTAGCTTGACCAAGATCTTCTAACGTTGCTTTTTCAAGCTCTAAACCGATTTCTTCTGAAATTACAGTACCAGCTGTTAAAATCGCGATGTCTTGTAACATTGCTTTACGACGGTCACCAAAACCAGGTGCTTTAACTGCGGCAACTTTAACAATACCACGCATAGTATTAACAACTAATGTTGCTAATGCTTCGCCTTCAACATCTTCAGCAATGATTAATAGTGATTTACCTGCTTTAGCAACTGCTTCTAATACTGGTAGTAATTCACGGATGTTAGAGATTTTTTTATCAGCTAATAAAATATATGGGCTGTCTAATTCAACCGTTGCTGTTTCTGGTTTATTGATGAAATATGGTGATAAATAACCACGGTCAAATTGCATACCTTCAACAACATCAAGTTCGTCTTGTAAACCGGTGCCGTCTTCAACAGTGATAACACCTTCTTTACCCACTTTTTCCATTGCTTGTGCAATTAAAGTACCTACAGTTTCATCAGAGTTTGCTGAAATAGTACCAACTTGTGCAATCGCTTTAGAGTCTGCGCATGGTGAAGATAATTTTTTAAGCTCTTCAACTGCTGCAACAACAGCTTTATCGATACCACGTTTTAAATCCATTGGGTTCATGCCAGCCGCAACCGCTTTTAAACCTTCATTAACAATCGCTTGAGCAAGGACTGTTGCAGTAGTTGTACCGTCACCAGCAGCATCATTTGCTTTTGAAGCTACTTCTTTAACCATTTGTGCACCCATGTTTTCGAATTTATCTTCTAATTCGATTTCACGAGCAACTGACACACCATCTTTAGTAATAGTTGGTGCACCAAATGATTTATCTAATACTACGTTACGTCCTTTTGGACCTAAAGTGACTTTAACTGCATCAGCTAGTACATTAACGCCTTTAAGCATTTTAACGCGAGCGTCATTACCAAATTTTACATCTTTAGCTGCCATTTTGTATTTCTCCTGAATTCTGTCTATAAATTAAATTATTTGCCAATTACGCTTGAACAATGGCTAAAATATCGCTTTCAGATAAGATAAGCACTTCTTCGTTATCAATTTTTTCTGTTTTAACGCCATATCCTTCATTGAAAATAACGATATCGCCAACTTTAACGTCTAATGGTTGAACTTGACCATTTTCTAAAATGCGACCATTACCAACAGCTAAAACTTCACCACGTGTTGATTTACCCGCAGCTGAACCTGTTAAAACAATACCGCCAGCTGATTTTGATTCTACTTCTTTGCGTTTAATGATCACACGATCATGCAATGGACGAATTTTCATTAGTTATCTCCTAGCACTAATTTAAATTAAATAATTATTAACAATAAATCATCAAATTATGATCTATATAATATAGTGAATACTACATGGGGTTTGTTTTAAATTCTTCAAGAGAATAAAATCAAAATATTTTTTAATTGATTAATTCTTCATCATCTTTACGAATAAATTCTCCCTCAATAATATCAGCATTTTTATCAGTGCGTTGGTATGATGAAAATATTGATTTTTTGGGCATTTTTCTCACAATGAAATTAACAATCGATTCTTGCACATAAGGAATTAATAAAATAGCGCCTAAAATGTCGGTCAAAAAACCAGGGATAAGTAATAGAAAACCAGCAAACAATAAAGCAACACTTTTAATAATTTGATTTTTAGGGCTCTGATTTTCTGCTATTTTTTGTTGCATTTCGCGCAGGTTTTTTAAACCTTGTGTTTTAACTAATGAAAAACCAATAATAGATGTTGCAATAATACAAATTAAGGCAAGAAAAACGCCAATAGCGTTAGCTACCATCATAAATGTACTAATCTCAAAATAGAGATAAATAAAAAAAACAATAAAGCCTAGATATCGCATATAACAATTCCTTAAAAAGTGACGTTATATTATTAAAATTAGATCCAGATATATAGATGATTAGTTATTTTTCAACCAAACAATCTATTTTTTTTAAAATATCTTACAAAAGGGATTGACGGATAATCTCAGATCGTGTTTAATGTGCATCCATTGTTGCCCGGATAGCTCAGTCGGTAGAGCAGGGGATTGAAAATCCCCGTGTCCGTGGTTCGATTCCGCGTCCGGGCACCAATTCCAAAAAAGAACACCAGCGAAAGCTGGTTTTTTTATGTCTAAAGCCTTTTCTGATAAGCTTTGCAATGCATTTTCTTATCAATCAACTTTCACCAATATTAAATCAAATCAAGTACAATATCGAATACACAGACAGGTAGATTGGCTTCAATAATGGCATGTATCGGTAATATGGCTTTAATGCCTTTATATATTAAGGTTAATAAGCATGACAAGAACGTTACTGACTTAAGTCTATTTTCTACTTTCTCGCAATTTTAGCTAAATAACGTATAAGCAGAAATTAATAACTTTCAGATAGTAATAACATTCCCTATTCATTTACCATTCTTTACAAATAATCGCCGTTAATCGGTAGTTAAATTTTACTAAGGTGTTATACTCTGAACGATAAATTAACCGTTTTTTTCCGCGCACTATAATGGAAAAGTGTAAATAAAACATAAATTTGCTTGAAGGATTGCGCATTATGCTTTATAATATAAAGACACAAGACACAAGACACAAGACATTGGCAGCCTTACGTCAAAAATCTATATCAACACACTTTAGCTGATTTATTACACCTAAAGCTTAATTTAAAACTTAGTTTAGTATTCGATTTAGTCTCTCGTTTTCTGCTCAAATTAAAGTGTGATTGTGTATCTAATTTTAGGCAGAGGTTGCTATCTGGTTTAGTATCGCACGTTCGCCAACCCAGCTCTCAACATCATTGTCGACGACAGCTATTATTGGTTAATCGTCCGCCATATATTGTTTTCAATATAAAACGCTATTTAGCTTTAATACCTTTGTTATTATTACCTTATGCCACTACGACTCAAGCGTTGTCGGCGACTACGGCGCAAGTCATTCATGGTAGTCAGCCCTATTTAACTTTTGATAATGGTAAGACTAAAATTACCACTACTGAGGGGCTGTTAGGTATTACGTTATCCGATGGTACCCGCATTACACCTTCCAATAATACTTCAACCTTAGATAATCCAATAGTGTTACCTAAAGAAAACCAAAGCTTTATTGATATTGCTATGTTGGTGCCACCCACTGCTGATGCTATCGCTTTGAACACCTTAATTGGCGAGCCTTACAATTATTGGGGGGATGATGATGGAGATACTGACGTTATAGCTACCGGTTCTCTAAGTTTATCTATCGTTGATAAAAGAGGTCAACGGGTATCACGTAGTACTGTGCCAGAGATTTGTAAGGCACCTTATAAGGTTACGTTATCCAGTACTAACGGCACATTAACTACCCGTTACGGAGTTCCTAATAGTAGTAATTTCAATGCAAGTAGTGTGACTTATTTCGTCGATCCTAAGGCTACGCCTGAGGTTTGTTTTTCTCGGCCTGATTTGACTTACGCTTCAGATCGATTTGCAGGTCCGGCTTCGATGTTGGACCCTACTAATGGTTTTCTTTCTCAGTCAACTGACCCATCACGTTATGGTCAAAACTTTCCTACTACTGGTTCTAATGGATTGTACTTTGATTTACTCATTACCGGTAGTAAACAGCTTTTGTCTTGGTCTCCGGTCTCTCAGGGAGGTATCACAGCTACAATGAGTAATTCTACTGCTACAAGCGTACGCGTTACTTTAACTGGTCCTTTCGCTACCGAATCCCAGCAAAATTCGGACAATCCTGGTCTTATTTCTAAACCTACTTTGCCCCAGACATTCGAGTTGGTCGGTCGTGACAGTCGAGGTAATGCTGTCGTTAAATATGGTTTTACTTTGAAGCAGTGGTTCGTCAACCGATCTACTAAAGACTACAGTCATTCTAAAACCTTATCTTGGTGTAATAGTATTGGTTATCGATTACCTAAGGTAAAGGATTTGACAAATGCATCTTGTACGTCTGATTTTCCATTAACCTTCTGTAGCGGTTTAGTCGGCGCTTCTCCTTCCTCACCTGGTGATTATTACATGCGTTATATAGGTGCGGGCTTTTTCGCGGAGTGGGGCTCTATGGCTTATTATCCAGCCATTGGTCTCAAAGGCCAATGGTACTGGACTAGTGAACCGAGTAATGCTGATGGTGACCTGGCTATAGTGAACGTAGACATAGGTACTGCGCGCTTTGTCAACAACTTTAACACACATAACGCGCTTTGCGCCTATCCTTAGTGCTTAGTCCTTAAGTTGTGGGAGTATATAAGAGGTAATAAAGGATAAACTGCCAATGTAAAGTCGCAGCGGCATGGGCAATCCGAGCCGAAAGAGTTGGCGAGAAAAGAGCGGTAGTTGCTTTAGCGACAACCGCTTACGACCGACAACGCCAACGGTGGTGTTGGCGGCTCGAAAAAAGAGTAATCAGGCATTGTCGAAATAAAATTGAAGAAAATAAGTATTGATATGTCAGTATTTGATAAAGTTGATCTAACTAAAGAGATTTGAATTAGTATTTTTTAATCTGTCATTTTGTAACTAGTATTACTAAACTAGCTTTTTACAAAGTATTTAAATTTTGTATTGTAGACCGAATTTTAATAAAACACTAAATTTTTTTGATAGAAGTTTGGTTAAAACATGAAAGATGTTAACGGAGTAAAAATGCCTTTAAAAAAAGATTAATTTTAAGAATACAAACACAAATACTTTTTTCTACCTAAAATTCCTTATCCCAACTCCTCATATTTTAAGCTATATCTTCATTTCCCATCAGGCACCAATCCTAAAATTATAAAACCTCCTAAAACCACGCTTCAACTATATTTTAGTTGCATGAAATCAAGTTGAAAATTTAATTTTATATTATTAATTTGGTGATTATTTTATTTACACTAACTATAATACATTTAATAAAAATCAATTAGTAAGTGATTATTTATATAAAAAGTTAAGGGTGATACTTAAATTGATCACAACTAAAACATATTTTTGATATAGATTTGCAAATTGAAACTGGCACTAATTTTGCATATTTTTATTTGTTTGGCGGTATCTAACTTTTGTTGCGTTAATGTTAGCAGTCATTTCAATTAAAAATGGTGTGTTAATGTAAATGCCTATGTCACACGTTGATTTTAATTATGGTGCTTTTTGCACTATATCTGTGCGGAAGATGGTAAAAATATGGATTTAATCAAGATTAAATTTTTTTGTTGTAAGAACTAAAATTAAGATATTTTATCAAATTTGTATATTAAAGATATCAAAAATACAATGCTCTTAACTTTGTTTACGTGTGACAAAATAGGTTTAATATAGTTGATAATTAGGATGATTTTATGAGAAATATAAGTAAATATAAACCAAAATTTTTATTGAGTGCTGCACTAATAACGTTGCTCACCAGTGCACAATCGTATGCTGATGGAACGTTAGTTTATTGTGCAGAAGCTTCACCTGAAACATTTAATCCACAGCTTGTGACAAGCGGTATTTCGATGGATGCGGGTGCAGTTCCTGTTTATAATCGTTTGGTGGAATTTAAATTAGGCACTACCGAAATTGAACCTTCTTTAGCTAAATCTTGGGATATTAGCCAAGATGGTCTAACTTATACTTTTCATTTACGTGATGATGTTAAATGGCATAACAGTAAAGAATTTAAACCAACCCGAAATTTAAATGCTGATGATGTTGTTTTTACATTTATGCGACAAAAGGATAAAAATCATCCTTATAACAAAGTTTCTGGTGGCCAATATGAATATTTTGAAAGTATGGGATTACCTAATTTAATTAAAGAGGTTAGAAAGGTTGATGATCATACTGTCGTATTTGAGTTAAGTCAGCCAGAAGCGCCTTTCTTAGCCGATTTAGCGATGTCCTTCGCTTCAATTTTATCAGCAGAATATGCCGATGCTATGCTTAAAAATGGCACACCAGAGAAAGTCGATTTACTACCTATTGGAACCGGCCCATTTACTTTTGTTCAATATCAAAAAGATTCACGAATCCTTTATAAAGCGAACCCAGATTATTTTGGTCCTAAAGCTAAACTTGATCGTTTAGTTTTTTCAATTACACCTGATGCTGCAATGCGTTATGCTAAGTTACAAAAAGGAGAGTGTCATGCAATGCCATTTCCAAATGTAGCGGATGTTGAACGAATGAAATCAGATAATAACATTGTTGTTAAAGAAATGGCAGGGACTAATATTGGCTATTTAGCTTACAATATGGATAAACCACCACTAGATAATTTAAAAGTTCGTCAAGCTCTAAATATGGCTGTCAACAAGGATGCGATCATTAAAGCTGTATTTCAGGGGGCAGCTGAACCAGCTAAAAACTTTATTCCACCATCAATGTGGGGTTATAACGATGCTGTAAAAGATTATCCTTATGATCCTGCACAAGCAAAAGAATTATTAAAATCAGCCGGATTAGAGAACGGGTTTACTATTAATTTATGGGCAATGCCAGTACAACGACCATATAATCCTAATGCGCGCCGTATGGCTGAAATGATTCAAGCGGATTGGGCTAAAATTGGGGTAACTGCTAAAATTGTTAGTTATGAATGGGGAGAGTATCTATCCCGAATTCGTGATGGTGAACATGATGCAGTATTAATGGGATGGTCGGGAGATAACGGTGATCCAGATAACTTTTATTCAGTTTTGATGAGTTGCGATGCGGTTAAATCTGGTTCGAATTATTCACATTGGTGTTATAAACCATTCGATGATTTATTACAACAAGCTCGAATTGAACCAAATCATGAAAAACGGGTTGAACTCTATAAACAAGCACAAGTTGAGATGCATGATCAAGCACCAGCATTAATGATTGCTCACTCAATGGTTTATATGCCGATACGTAAAGAGGTTAAAGGCTATATAATGGATCCTTTAGCATTACATAACTTCAACCAAGTTGCTCTTGAAAAATAGCATTCCTAGCGATTAACCTCTATTATGCGGTTAATCGCTGCGTTGGGTTTTACCTAATTTAATATTATCAATATATTATTTTATAACAATAAAAAGTTTATCTATTTGATAGACAATAATTTAGAAGCAATACTTAAGAGCCACTACATGTTTCGATTTCTTTTAAAGCGGTTAGGTATACTTATTCCGACTTTTATCAGTATTACACTGCTGACTTTTATTTTCGTTCACCTTATTCCTGGTGATCCCATTACTGTTCTTGCCGGAGAGCGAGGTTTATCGCCAGAACGTCATGCCGAATTAATGACTCAATTAGGTTTAGATAAACCGCTATATGAGCAATATTTTCAATACATTATTGGAATGCTGCATGGTGATTTAGGGATATCGTTTAAAAGCCAAATTCCAGTTTGGGAGGAATTTGTTCCCCGATTTAAAGCAACTTTTGAGCTTGGATTTTGTGCGATGGTGTTTGCGATTAGTTTTGGGATTCCAATTGGCGTGCTTGCGGCAGTGAAACGTGGATCAATATTTGATCACACCGCTATAGGTTTGTCTTTAACGGGATATTCCATGCCGATTTTTTGGTGGGGAATGATGCTCATTATGTTGGTCTCTGTACACTTAAATTTAACCCCAGTATCAGGTCGTGTCAGCGACATGCTTTTTTTAGATGAAAGTCAACCTTTAACCGGATTTATGTTAATTGATACTTTTTTATGGGGAGAAAAGGAAGATTTTATTGATGCTGTTACTCACTTAATTTTACCATCCATTGTATTAGGTACTATCCCATTAGCAGTAATTGTGCGTATGACCCGTTCTTCTATGTTAGAAGTGTTGAGTGAAGACTATATCCGAACAGCACGAGCGAAAGGAGTTAGCCGACTGCGAATCATTCTTATCCATGCGTTACGTAATGCGATGATTCCTGTAATTACCGTTATCGGTTTACAAGTTGGTTCTATGCTTGCTGGCGCAATATTGACCGAAACTGTCTTTTCATGGCCGGGAATTGGTCGTTGGTTAATTGAAGCACTACAACGTCGAGATTACCCAGTTGTGCAAAGTGGTGTTTTGATTGTTGCAGGCATGATTATTTTGGTGAATTTATTGGTTGATATGTTGTACGGTGTTATCAATCCCCGTATAAGACATAAATAAGAGTGTGTTTACAGATGAATAAACAGGTTATTACTGAAGCCACTAATGAGCAAGACACAAGTTTGGTGGTACCTCAACCATTAACCCCTTTACGTGAATTTTGGTTTTATTTTTCACAAAATAAAGGAGCTTTAGTTGGTTTGATCTTTATTGCGATTGTTATATTACTTGCTATTTTGGCTAATTTTATTGCGCCGCATTCACCTTCTGAACAATTTAGAGATGCATTATTAGCGCCCCCAGTTTGGATGGATGGCGGGAGTTGGCAATTTATTTTAGGCACTGATGATGTGGGTCGAGATATCTTATCTAGACTTATTTATGGTGCACGTTTATCGCTGCTAGTCGGCTGTTTGGTTGTTATTATTTCGCTGATTTTAGGAATTACATTGGGATTGATTGCGGGTTATGTTGGTGGCTTTGTCGATAATATAATTATGCGTGCTGTCGATATCATGCTTGCCTTACCTAGCTTATTACTTGCACTTGTTTTAGTTGCAATATTTGGTCCCTCTATTGTTAATGCTTCTATGGCATTAGCATTTGTCGCGTTACCACATTATGTCCGCTTAACGCGCGGAGCGGCGTTAGCTGAAATTAATAAAGATTATGTTATTGCTTCCCGTGTTGCCGGCGCTGGCGCCTTACGGCAGATGTTTATAAATATTTTACCAAACTGTTTAGCGCCATTAATTGTTCAAGCTTCATTAGGATTTTCAAATGCAATTTTAGATATGGCAGCATTAGGCTTTTTGGGAATGGGAGCACAGCCACCGACACCTGAATGGGGAACAATGCTTGCTGATGTATTGCAATTTGCACAATCTGCATGGTGGGTTGTTACCTTCCCAGGTTTAGTCATTTTAATGACAGTGTTAGCTTTTAACTTAATGGGCGACGGTTTGCGAGATGCGCTTGATCCCAAATTGAAACAGTAATGGAGATTCAGTCATGGCACTATTAGAAGTAAAAGAATTATCTGTTCAATTTGGTGGATTTAAAGCAGTAGATCACATTAGTTATGATGTTGAACAAGGACAAGTGGTTGGCATTGTAGGAGAATCAGGATCAGGAAAATCAGTGAGTTCACTAGCCATAATGGGATTAATTGATTATCCGGGTAAAGTTAATGCAAATGCATTACATTTTGACGGTAAAGATCTTCAACAGATCTCAGCTAAAATGCGTCGTAATATTGTGGGTGCAGATGTGGCGATGATCTTTCAAGATCCAATGACAAGTTTAAATCCATGTTTTACCATAGGTTATCAAATCATTGAAACACTAAAAATCCATCAAGGTGGTAGGAAAAAAGCACTCAAAGCAAGAGCAATTGAGTTACTTAAATTAGTCGGTATTCCTGATGCTGAAAATCGACTCAATGTTTATCCTCATCAGTTATCTGGCGGGATGAGTCAGCGAGTAATGATTGCAATAGCGATTGCATGTAATCCCAAACTGTTAATTGCTGATGAACCAACCACAGCACTGGATGTAACAATTCAAGGACAAATTATTGAGTTATTGCTTGATTTGCAACGCAAAAATAATATGGCATTAGTTCTCATTACTCATGATTTGGCCTTAGTTTCAGAGGCTGCGCAAAAAATTATTGTCATGTATGCTGGACAGGTAGTTGAAATAGGTGATGCGGAGATCATTTTTAAAGTTCCACTACACCCTTACACACAAGCACTATTACGCTCGCTTCCTGAATTTACTCAAGATAAACAGCGGTTAGCATCGTTAGCGGGTGTTGTTCCGGGGAAATATGATCGGCCAATGGGCTGTTTACTTAATCCTCGATGTCCTTATGCTACCGAACGTTGTTATACTGAGGAGCCAGCATTGATAAGTTACTCTCAAACCAGGCAAGTAAAATGTCATTATCCACTATCGAGCGAAGGAATACCACAATATGAACAATAATATGGAAAATAACGAATTATTGCTTGATGCCCGAAACTTGACAAAATATTATCATGTTAAAACTGGTTTTTTTTCTGAACCTAAACAAGTTAAGGCTGTTGATGGTGTATCTTTTACGTTAGGTAAAGCCAAAACACTTGCAATTGTTGGTGAATCAGGCTGTGGCAAATCCTCATTAGCAAGATTATTGACAATGATTGAAAAACCCACATCGGGAGAACTTTATTTTAAAGATCAGAATCTTTTAGATAATGATTTAAAAGCGCAAAAATTGCGTCGCCAAAAGATTCAAATTGTTTTCCAAAATCCATATTCATCATTGAATCCACGCAAAAAAATTGGCTCTATTCTAGAAGAGCCACTCATTATCAATACGGATTTAACTGCAAGTGATCGTAAAGCAAAAGTGTTAGCAATGATGCAAAAAGTTGGATTAAAGGAAGAGTTTTATAACCGTTATCCACATATGTTTTCAGGCGGACAGCGACAACGTATTGCTATCGCAAGGGGATTAATGCTTGATCCTGAAATCGTGGTTGCTGACGAACCTGTTTCTGCATTAGATGTTTCTGTGCGCGCACAAGTGCTAAATTTGATGATGGATCTACAACAAGAACTCGGTTTATCTTATATTTTTATCTCTCATGATCTTTCTGTCGTTGAACATATTGCTGATGAGGTAATGGTGATGTATTTAGGTCGCTGTGTTGAACAAGGACAAAAAGATGAAATCTATGGTAATCCTGAACATCCATACACGCAGGCATTATTATCAGCAACACCTAGATTAAATCCCGATCTTAGACGTGAAAGGATTAAATTAGAAGGAGAATTACCAAGCCCACTTAATCCTCCTTTAGGTTGTGCTTTCAATGCTCGATGCCGTTTAGCGTTTTCACGCTGCACAATTGAACAACCGCAACTTATCAATTATAACGGTCATAAAATTGCGTGTTTCTGTACAGAAAAAAGATAATAAAGGTGACAGTGAATTCTGTCACCGTATACTGTAATAAATCTATTTATTGTATTGTTTAATGATATAAACATGTTGTTGGTAAAAGTCATAAATTAACAGCTAATAATCAGCGAACTAGCAATTTAATACATTAGAAAGCAGCAGCATATCCCAATATTTTGTATAATTTTCACCTCTTTCCTGATAACAAATTGTGATATTTATGGTTTTGTGTTAGTTTCATACTCATCACTCACATAAAAATAGGTATTGGTTTATCCAAGGTTTACTTATGTCAAATTCATCTGCAAAAAAAGTGGCTTTTGCTGCTTTTATTGGTACTACTATTGAATGGTATGATTTTTATATCTATGCGTTAGCATCGGTATTGATTTTTGGTCAGCTATTTTTTCCGTCTGATAACGAGTTTGTACAAATTTTAGGGGCGTTTGCTACCTTTGCAGTAGGTTTTTTATCCCGTCCTTTAGGTGCTATGTTATTTGGCCATATTGGTGACCGTTTAGGGCGTAAAAAATCACTTATTATCACTTTGCTTTTAATGGGGACGGCGACCACTTTTGTTGGGTTATTACCGTCTTATCAACAAGCAGGTATTTTGGCACCAACGTTATTGGTTGCGTTGCGAATTTTACAAGGTGTTGCTGTTGGTGGTGAGTGGGGTGGTGCCGTATTGATGACGAATGAACATGCGCCGAAAGGGTTGAAAAACTTCTTTTCATCCTTTGCTCAGTGGGGAAGCCCAGCAGGCAATATTTTAGCATTACTGGTTTTTTCTTATATTATTCGTTTACCTGTTAATGAACTGATTGATAGTGGTTATTGGCGTATTCCTTTTTTAGCCAGTGCTATTTTGTTAATTATTGGCATTATTGCCAGAGTGACGTTAACCGAATCGCCAGTTTTTGTTGAAGCATCTAAAAAACAAGCAGACTTAAAGCAAGAGTCAGCACCGATTATTGAAGTATTTAAAAAAGCATTGCCATTATTACTATTAGCGATTGGTGCTAATGTGCTGTCATTTAGTGGCATCTTTTCCAATACCTTAATGATTGGTTATACTACTTTGGTACTTGGTGTCGAAAAATCAGTGATAGTTGATGCACTGTTTTGGATCGCTATTGTCCATTTTGTTGCTCAACCGTTTATCTCTTATTGGTCAGAAAAATTCTCGGCAACACGCTTTTTGATTTGTACAGCAATGTTGGCAATGGCATCGGTATTCTTGTTATTCCCGATTATAAATTCAGGCACAAAAACCAGTTTTATTATTGGGATTTCGTTAAATGTGATTTGTTACAGCGGCTTTTATGGTGTAATAGCAGGGTACTTAAGTCGCATTTTCCCTGCCAGAATGCGTTATACTGGGCTCTCAATGAGTTATCAAGGGTGTGCGGCTATTTTTGGTAGCTTAATTCCGATGATAGGTGGTTATGTTATTTATACCTTCAAAAGTTTTTGGTTACCCTTAGCCTTGTTTTATTGCGGTTTAGCACTGATATCCATTATCTGCATCTACTTGATAAGCAAATATCGTTATTATGATGAATAATAAGGTCAATATATGAAAACCGTTTTATCAATTCAGTCCAATGTTGTTTATGGTTATGCCGGTAATAAAGTGGCGACGCTAGCGATGCAATTACAAGGTGTCGAAGTGATGCCAATACACACCGTTCAGTTATCGAGTAATACGGTTTATCCACATTATGACGGCATTGTGCTGGGCGCTCAGCAAATCACTCGAATCGTCAATAGTTTGGAAAAAATTGGCGTATTGTCATCCATTGACGCCATTATTTCGGGCTATATTGGACTTGCCGAACAAGGTGAAGAGATCCTTGAGGCCGTAAAAAAGATAAAATTTTATAATCCTAATGCGATTTATGTTTGCGATCCGGTGATGGGTGGCGACATCAATAAAGGCAGTTCCCTGCCACAAAATATTATTGATTTCTTCACAAAGCAAGCAATCAAATACGCTGATTATATCACGCCAAATTTATTGGAATTACAGATATTATCGAATCTGGAAATTAAAACCTTTAACGATGTGCTTAACGCCATAAAAACACTGCAAAATAAGCCGATTCAAGCCATATTGGTTAAAAATCTGCTACATGCCGGTAAAACGACGGAATTATTTGAAATGATTTTAGCCACACCATCACAAAGCTATCATCTGGCTCGACCATTATATGATTTTCCACACCGTCCATTGGGCGTGGGCGATTTAATTTGTAGTCTGTTTACTGCCCATTTAGTCAATGGACAATCCCAATTAACCGCCTTTGAACTGGCCGCCAATGCCGCTAATCATGTTCTCGACATCACCAAACAAAAAAATGTCCAAGAGCTGGCGATTATTGATGCCCAGCAGTGGATTAAACAGCCGGATTTGGAGTATCGCGGAACACCGTTAGCATTATAAGGCAATTCAAATCGGTATTATTGTCATTGGTCATAATCATTTTAGCTGCAAAATTTAATTAGTTTATTCTTGGCACAGAAAATGCATTCCTCAAAATGTTACTGTTAACAATTGAGGAACGACTAAAATGTGGAAAAGACACCCAATATTATTAAGTTTATTGCTTATTAATCCTTTATCTGGTGCTGCTGATATACCGCTATCAGAGACAGGAAAGTACTGTGATACCCCTTCCCGTTGTCTTAACCCGATAACGACCAATGTTATGGTAACGTCCCCCAATTATTTAGCGACTCAAGCTGGAATTGATATATTACGCAAAGGAGGCAATGCGGTTGATGCAGCGATTGCCGTAGCCTCAACGCTTGCTGTTGTTTATCCTCAAATGAATACCATTGGTGGCGATAACTTTTGGTTAATTTACAACGCTAAAACCAAAGAACTAAAAGGGCTAAATGCCAGCGGTCGTTCTGGTAGTTTGGCCACGATAGACTATTATAAAAATCAAGGTTTCCATAAAATTCCGTCGCGAGGTTATCTGGCAGCCAATACCGTTCCAGGGGTGGTTTCCGGTTGGGATGAGGCGTACCAATATGCATCTAAAAATATGAAAAATTCACTACCGTGGAACACGTTATTCGCATCAGCAATTGATTATGCCGAAAATGGATTTTCGGTTTCACCTAGCCTAAATTATTGGTCTACGGTTAATATTGATCCAAAAGACAAAGAGTTCCGGGAGTTACAGCGTTTTTCGGAGTTTAAAAAAGTATTCTTAAAAAACAATGGACAAGCTTACCAAATCGGCGAAATCCTTAAACAACCCGATTTAGCTAACACATTAAAAACTATAGCAAATAAAGGCGCTAAGGAATTTTATCAGGGTGATATTGCCAAAAATATTGTCAACGATCTGCAAAGCCATGGTGGTGTGTTAACTTTAGATGATTTTGCTAAGCATCGTGCTAAATGGGTAGCCCCGATCCATGTTAATTATCGACAATATACTGCCTATAATCTACCACCCAATACACAAGGTATGGCATCGTTAGAGATTCTAAATATACTCAATAATTTTGATATAAAATCCTTGGGTGAAGGTAGCGCAGATTATTACCATTTAATTATTGAAGCAACAAAACAAGCATTTGCTGATCGAGATAAATACCTTACCGATCCTGATTTTAATGAGATTCCGCTTGCTCTCTTATTATCTACCCAACATGGTCAGCAACAAGCAAAACAGATTGATATGCAAAAGGCACGTGTAGAGACAAAGCCATTAGATCCTAAAGGCGATACCGTTTGGTTTGGTGTTGTTGATGCAGAAGGAAATGCAGTTTCTATTATTCAAAGTATTTATCATGATTTTGGTTCCGGTATTGTTGCTAAAGATACAGGAATTTTATTGCAAAATCGTGGTAGTTTTTTCTCGTTAGATCCTAACCATATTAATCGTTTAGAGCCAAATAAACGCACCTTTCATACGTTAAATCCAGCCATGCTTTTAAAAGATAATAAACCTTATCTGGTTTATGGCACCATGGGCGGAGAAGGACAACCACAAACGCAAGCGGCAATTGTGACACGAATTGTTGATTTTGATATGACACCACAAGATGCCATTAATGCACCAAGATGGTTATATGGCCGCACATGGGGTGTATCTTCCAATAATCTTAAAGTTGAAGGGCGCATACCTAACGATGTAATTCATTCCCTCAAATTACGTGGGCATGATGTGCAAATTGTTGATGATTACACCGATACCATGGGTCATGCCGGTGCCATTCTTATCGATACCAATCATCATCTACTAATGGGCGCAACCGACCCGAGAGGGGATGGTTTAGCGGCTGGGTATTGATACTATTTGGGTATAGCTATTAAATAAAGTTGCTCAATGCAGAAAAATCCCTTTTAAACTAAATAATTATATAATCTTGTTAAGGTTTCCACCGTTAAATGTTGGAAACCTTAAACCAGATAACGGTATAGACTCCTCAATATTTTTTACAAATTTTAATAAGCAATAACTATTGGCTTGGTATTGTTTGCTATAAACAAGTTGTTGTGAGTTTTTTGCTTTATTTATTAATCTCTTTGTCTGATTTATACTTAATCAGTTTTATAATGCTAATAAATTAATCTTACAAATATTAGGAATCTGTAATAAGAAGTTTTATTATTAATTGTCGAGCATGATTCTAGTACAATATTATCATTTAATATGAGAGTTTTTGAATGGAAACCAATTTAATAAAAGCTATTTTATACTTAGTAAAATCGCCAGTATCTCAAATACTGCAAATGAATAGTGGAAGAAATAGAATAAATAATCAAGGTAAAGGACTTGAAGAATTTATTATTGATCTCTTTTGTGGAACTGTTGGTGAAATAGATGAACAACTACGTATTAGAAGGCGAAATGAATTGTTTAGTTATCTAGGGAATCAAAATAATCCGCCTGACGCCATGATATATGCTGGTGATGCGATCGAAATTAAAAAAATTGAAACTACAAATGCTGCTATTGCTTTGAATTCGTCTTATCCAAAAGCGAAATTATTTTCAAATAGTCCAATGCTTGTCAAATCTTGTGTTTCTTGTGAGGATTGGATTGAAAAAGATATGATTTATGCAATAGGTCAGATAAATAATCAGAATTTACTTCATTCCTTATGCTTTGTTTATGGCGTAGATTATGCGGCCAGTTTAGATATTTACGAAAGAATTAAATTAAAAATTAAACAAGGAATTCTAACCATAGAGGGTGTTGAATTTTCTGAAACAAAAGAATTAGGTAGAGTAAATAAAGTCGACCCTTTAGGAATTACAAATTTAAGAATTCGTGGTATGTGGCATATTGATAACCCTATTAAGGTATTTAATTATATTTATGAACCTCAAAAAAGTGCTTCTTTCAACATGATGGCACTAATTAATATTGAAAAATATTTAACATTTAGTGATGAAGATCGCAATGAATTAGAAAAAAATGAAAAAGAATTAGAAAATCTAGTGATAAAAGACGTAAAGATTAAATGTCCAGATAATCCAGCAAAACTTAAAGATGCTAAACTAATCACCTTTTTCTTATAGCCAAAAGAGTCGTATATATGAATATTATTTCTTTATTTTCGGGAGCCGGCGGACTTGATTTAGGTTTCAAAAATGCAGGTTTTCAAATAGTTGTTGCTAACGAATATGATAAATCCATTTGGGAAACTTATGAAAAAAACCACTCTACACCATTAATTAAAGGTGACATTCGAAATATAAACTCAGATATTTTTTTAAAAAATACAAATAAAATTGATGGAATCATTGGCGGTCCACCATGTCAAAGTTGGTCTGAAGCTGGTGCACTAAGGGGAATTAGAGACGAAAGAGGAAAATTATTTTTTGAATTTATTCGACTTTTAGAGGATTTACAACCTAAATTTTTTGTTGCTGAAAATGTTTCTGGGATGATGTCAAAAAGACATTTAGAAGCCGTTCAAAATATAATTTATTTATTTGATCAAGCAGGATTAGGTTATGATGTTTCTATTCAAACATTAAATGCCAGTGATTACGGTGTTCCACAAGACCGAAAACGTGTATTTTATGTTGGTTTTAGGAAAGATCTTGAAGTTAAATTTGAATTTCCAACACCTTTAAAAACAAAAGTATCATTGAAAGATTCTATTTTTGATTTACAAAATTCTGCTGTTCCCGCATTAGAAAAAAATAAATCTCATGGGGATAAATTATCTATACTAAATCATGAATATTTTACGGGTGATTTTTCAACAATCTTTATGTCTCGTAACAGAGTAAGGACATGGGATCAGCAGAGTTTTACTATTCAAGCTGGAGCTCGGCATGCGCCTATCCATCCTCAAGCCCCGATTATGATTAATGTCGGTAAAGATAAATTTCAATTTGTTGAAGGTAAGGAAAAATTATATCGACGATTGTCAGTTAGGGAGTGTGCAAGAATTCAAACTTTTCCTGATGATTTTAAATTTTATTATAACTCACTTGCCGATGCGTATAAAATGATTGGAAATGCTGTACCAGTAAAGTTAGCAGAAGCTGTAGCTAATCAAATTAAAGTATTTTTACGGTAAATAAAAATTTTTCTTAAATTCTGTGTTCTTTTAGTAACAATTCGAAATAACACAGAAAATAAGAATCTTTATCAAAAATTAATTTATTTATGTAATCCTCTCCACTGCCTTCACCGTTATCCCCAAATCTTAGCAAATTCATCAACCGAAACTCCTTTTCCAACAATGCATTAATCAATATTTTCTTTTAAGACTTTGCTCTAACTTGCCCATAAGATTAGTACTGCGAAAGCTAATATAGGGTTTAGGAGTGATGATTAGGTGGTCGATTAGGTCGATGTTTAAAATACGACCGACTGGAATTAGGCGATCAGTAATATCTTTATCCGCTTCGGATAGTGGAGGATGATACTGGGATTTTATTGCAAAATCGTGATAGTTTTTTCTCGTTAGATCCTAACCATATTAATCGTTTAGAGCCAAATAAACGCACCTTTCATACATTAAATCCAGCCATGCTTTTAAAAGATAATAAACCTTATCTGGTTTATGGCACCATGGGCGGAGAAGGACAACCACAAACGCAAGCGGCAATTGTGACACGAATTGTTGATTTTGATATGACACCACAAGATGCCATTAATGCACCAAGATGGTTACATGGTCGCACATGGGGTGTATCTTCCAATAATCTTAAAGTTGAAGGGCGCATACCTAACGATGTAATTCATTCCCTCAAATTACGTGGGCATGATGTGCAAATTGTTGATGATTACACCGATACCATGGGTCATGCCGGTGCCATTCTTATCGATACTAATCATCATCTACTAATGGGCGCAACCGACCCGAGAGGAGATGGTTTAGCGGCTGGGTATTGATACTATTTGGGTAATGAATTGATAGCGGTTGAATAAAGTTGCTCAATGCAGAAAAATCCCTTTTAAACTATGACATTATATAATCTTGTTAAGGTTTCCACCGTTAAATGTTGGAAACCTTAAACCGGATAACGGTATAGACTCCTCAATAATTTTTACAGAATTTAATTTTAATAAGCAATAACTATTGGCTTGGTATTGTTTGCTATAAACAAGTTGTTGTGAGTTTTTTTGCTGATTTAGCCAATGCTTGCGCAAACAAAGTAATTTTTAAAACCGCATCAAACCAATTCAATGCGGTTGTTGTATAAAAATTACACCTTAAACGTAATCCACGGTTTAAGTTTAACCACTGTTTGAATCAAACCGGCGTTTTGTTGTGCTTCAATCACTGGTGTGATCGGTTTGTAGGCTGTGGGCGCCTCTTCACGTAGCCGTTCTTCTTTTAAGGTAATACATTGCCATGGCAAATTAACCTTATCATATTCGACTTTTTTGCTACGCATAGCTTGTCGTCTTTCTGCTCGACCTGCACCGTGTGAACAAGACCATAACCAATCTGCATTACCTTTACCTACTGCCACATAAGAGTGATCACCCATCGAACCTGGGATTAAAGCTATCTGACCAGCATAAGCCGGCGTTGCCCCTTTACGATGAATATTCATCTCATGTTCAGGCAAAATGATATTGTGCGAAATGTCGACCACGAGTTGACTATCATCTTGATGAAAAATAGTTGCAAGTGATTTACGTATCAATTCGGTAATCACAATTCGATTAATCCAAGCATAACGCGCAGCAACGCCCATAGCTTGTAAATAGGCTTGTGCGTGACTATCTGTTAAACCAAACAATCCTGATTTTGGTTGCTTTTCATTAGTCGGCCATAAAGCTTTTGCTTTATCTTGCCAACGCTGACCAATGTAAAAACCGACATCACGCGATCCGGTATGAATCATGACGACGACACTATTTTTTTCAAGGCCTAATTGATAAGCTAAATGTCGATCGATAATATCAGCAACAATTTGTAACTCGACAAAATGATTACCAGATCCGACAGTACCTAAACTCGCTGGGCGGATAATATCGCGCTTTTCAAAAAAGGCTTCAGGTGCATACTGACTATCTGCCTTAATTAAATGATTACCCGATATTTTATTAAGCTCTGCGTGTAATCGTTCATAATTAACTGAATTCCACAAACCTTGCTGCGGTAACGCCGATAACCATGCTGCAAGACCTTGATCGAATAATGCCTGAAAAGATTGCGGCGTAACAGGTACATCACGCTCATCTTGCAATAACACACGTTTTAATTGTGCAATAATTGTCGATTTTTGTTCACACACCTGATCAAAGCTTAAACCCGTGGTAAAAAGCCGCATACCGCAATTAATATCGGTACCAATTGCTGCCGGAATAACTAAATCCTGAGTAGTAGCAACAATACTACCAACAGGCGCAACCGCACCAGGATGAAAATCAGGTGTAGCACGAGCCATGCAAACTTTTCCTACACTATTAGGGACGTTCACTGATGCAAAGTTCAGAAGCTGTTCTACCGCTTTTTGCTCTAATGGCAATGGACTCGGTAACAAAATCTGAGCAGAAGTATTTTCTTTATTTAAAGTATAAATATCATTATTAAAATGACTTTCAATCCCAAGACGGGACAAACGTTTTTGTAAACGGGAAAATGTAGACATAATAGCCACCTAGAAAACAATAAAAAAGCGTCTCCTCAAATTGAGAAGATAATTACTGTTTTCCTGCAGCAGCACTATTCAGGAAAGCGGGTGAATTTTATACGCTGATTATTTATTTGTAAAGGATAAAATTGATATAGTAAGTCTGATAAATTTATTTTTATGACTTGCTCATTTGCTTTAAAATAGCAAACTCACCGATAAATTGATGAAGTTTATTTAAATCTTAAAAGGTGTTATTGATGGTCAACCTTGGCAGATTGATATGCAAAAACAGCCGATCATTTTGGGTGATGATTTGTATTTTTCAATCCAAATATTGGGAAGGTTTTCCTATGCTTCCGAAACTTTGTTTTGGGCTTGGGCAAGTGTTAACACACTATTTGCTTGCTAAAGATTATCACGTGACTTTGAATGACGGATCGAAGCTAATTGAAGTAAAAGAAAAACATCACATCACTGCTGAATCTGATCATTTATCGCAATGAGTTAAACTCAATGGCTAGAGGGCTTACTCGTGCTAATTCAATATAAAATAGATAATATACGGTGATTAAATGGACAAAAAAGCAAAAAAGATTCTGTTTCAAACCTATTGGAAAAATGGCTGGAAAGACAGAAAAGAGATAAAAACAGAGCCGAACGACTTCGCGTATGCGAAAGAAAAAGGATTAATGTTTGATCCCATTACCATATCACACGATGATTGTGTCAATAAAATCATAGACATCGTCTCCACAATCACACTTGAACACGTTGCCAAAGCATTTTTGAGCAGCTTATCAACGCGGCGACTTGATTGGCGCTCAGGTATTGCATCATACTTTATCGCCAAATTAATGACAGCGCATCAATATACGCCAGTCGTGTCTGGTCAATCTTATCAAGATGGTCAAATGAGTCATTCATCCTATACGTGTCAGGTTTGCCGAGATCTCAAATATGGCATGATAGGTAATGAAAACTACGTCGAAGCAGATTTAAATATCTTAAACTTTGAACGAATAAAGTGGGGAGGAGTGCGTCATGGTGATTTACTTTATACCTACTTTGATCTCATGCAATTCACTAAACAGGCAATCTCTGAACCGACCAAAGATGATATAGCTATTTTAAAAGGGATATTAGCCATTATTGCATCTTGTCAGCAAGATGATTATCCGGGTTCACTGAGTGATAAACTGACGGATGTACCTAACTTTAAATCCAATCAGGATGAACGTAACACCGTTATTGAGATTTTGGCTTGTGTGGGGATTTTACAACCCGCTTCTTATGAACGCCCAACAAGGGGAAAACACGATTGGGTATATGCCACTTATTGGCGTGGTCAGGATAAATACAATCAACAAATGGTAAAGCAATTATTTGGTCTTTAATGCATAATCTCTAATTTGCTCTAGGGGCTGTTGAATCTCATCCCAACTCAGCCCACCAAATATTTTTTCAGCCTGTCGGCATCATTATTCTTCTGTTTTTTGGTTCTTGAAACAACAAAAAGATATATTTAACAATAATTTACCAAATGAGATGGTTTTTTCACATTGTGTAGTGAGTGATAAGCCCAGCAGCGACGAGAAACAGATTTACCATTAAAGATCAAATCAAAGCAACGGCACATGTCGAATGTCGAAAAGATGCTAATGTGATTGATGAAATCCCAATGGCATACAAAGATATTGATGCAGTGATGACAGCGCAAAATGAATTGGTTGAGATAGTGCATCAATTAAGGCAAGTGGTGTGTGTGAAGGGGTAAAAATTATCGAGTAGCAATCCTCGATTTTTATTTAATCTTTACTACTATCAACTTTAAATTGCCAAACTTACTAATTACCATAATTTTCTTCGATAAGATATTTGTAGATTTCCCTTTAGGTTAGTGCAATTGATTTCACCTTGAAAGCAGCCGTGCAATATTGATGTTCAAGTGTTCAGGCAACCGAGGGGTTCAAACCAACCGCTCCGGCTCGCCCGTTCCACTACGCGTGGGGTGTAGGGCGAATATTTGACAGGTTTGGGGGTGGGTAGTTGGTTTATATGCTAATTGGATTATTGAGGTGAAAGTTAAGGGATGTGATTTTTTTGCGATGTAATTTGCAATTTATTTATTAAAATAAATAATGATGAACACACATATATAATAGACAGTTAATATGATGTTCCAAATTCAATCATATTTTGTCCTAATGGATTCAATATATAAAAAAGTGGTGCTTATATTTATTTATTTAGTCTATTTTGGTTTTATGTTTTGTCTAATTGGTATAGAATTATGTAAAATTCGGCTTAAGAGTGGTTCTGTATGATTAATATAAAAGATGATATTTTCTTAGATTTGTTAACTGATGGATTAATGGGAAATAGAGACAGCTTAACGATGAGAATTCGTGTACTTATTCGAAAAGTTAAATCAAGTTCTCCTGAGTTAGCAAAAAATTTAAATGAATTGTTGGTCAAAAATATATCTGTCACTCCTTTAAGGGGGCTTTCATCTAACAAACCGCCAGTTCCTGTTGATGCAGATAGTAGGCAAAAATTATTAGTAGAAAACTATCCAGTAGTTTTGGAGACTAAGCCACTATGGACTGATAATGTAGAAACTTCGCTAAAAAGAATCATTTTAGAATGGGAGAAAAGGGAAGATTTGGTTAAAAATGGGCTTTCTCCTTCAAAATCTTTATTGATGGAAGGTCCTCCTGGTGTAGGGAAAACATTAGCGGCAAAATGGCTTGCTCAAAACTTGAATTTACCACTTTTAACTCTAGATCTTGCTAATGTCATGAGTAGCTTTTTAGGTAAAACAGGCTCTAATATAAAAGCCGTTTTAGATTACGCAAGATCATTTCCTTGTGTTTTATTATTGGATGAATTTGATTCAATAGCTAAAAAAAGAGATGATTATTCGGATGTTGGTGAATTAAAAAGGTTAGTAACAGTCTTACTACAGGCTATTGATGATTGGCCAACGACATCTATTCTTGTTGCAGCAACAAATCATTGTGAGTTATTAGATTTAGCTGTTTGGCGACGATTTGATCAAATTATCCATTTTGATTTGCCCTCAAAAGAGTTAATTACTGAATATTTATTATTTCATGATATTCCAGCATATATTTCAAACTCTATAAGCGACAAGTATGTAGGGCAATCTTTTGCAGTAGTTGAACGTTCTATTAATAATGCTAAACGAAATGCGGTTTTGGAAGGTATATCTATCTATCGAGGTTTATTGAAAGAACTTAATTTAGATGGAGCTTTAGAACATATTGTATTAGAGATGAATGCTGATGGTTTTTCTCAACGACAAATAGCCAAAGAACTAAAAATAGCAAGAGTTACTGTTAGTAAAATAATTCAAAATAGTAAGGAATAGTTTATGAATAATAAAAATCTTTTATTAGGTTATGGTGAGACTTTGACTGCTCCAGTTGAATTAAAAGGTGGTCATGGTAGTAAAAACTATCCTTATACTTATGATGAAAATAGACCAATTATATTAAAAGAACTTGATGATTTTATAAATGTATCGAACAAAATTTTGGATATAGCTAAACCAAGCAATAACGTTGTTGCTAAATTACTATTACACCCTGCATTCCTTCCTAAAACTCATTTTCCTCAAGCGTTGTTACGAGCATTTTCTTTAAATTTGATTGGTAGTAAATCTGTAAATATAGTACCAAGGGGCTATTCTAAAAAAATAAAAAAATCAAATGAAACTGGCGAATTATCTAGTGCTTGTTTATATATTGCAGGTTCCGTTGAGTCATTCCAAACTTTACACGATCACTTAGAATCGAATGATTTAACCGAAAAATTAAAGAATGAAATAAAAAAAATAGAAAAAATAGAGCTTTTTGATAATAACGATAAGATTAAACATATCGATCCATCTAAAATAGAGAGAAAGATTGAGGTTGCGATTCATACACCTGATGATTATCAAAATATCCTGCCACTTTTTGCAAGTTATGCAGGATTGTGTGGTGCTAAAGTCGATATGAATCGGGTTTTATCCGTTAAAGGATTATCCTTTTTGCCGATGATTGCTACACCAGAAGTTATTAATCATGTTGCTGAATTTACTTTTTTGCGTACCGTGAGAGATCTTCCATCTCTTCGAATCAATAATCCTGTTTTTACCAGAACTATCGATACCACAAAAAAGTTTTTATTACCTGACTCCTCTGCTTTAGATAAGAATATTAAAGTTGCTATTTTTGATGGCGGTATTGGTTGTAATGATTATAATCAATGGGTTAATGAGATTAAGTGTAATCCGATTGCAAACACGTCTTCTGATTTGTTAAATCATGGTCAAGATGTGACATCTACCGTTTTATTTGGACCTATTGTTAATGGTCAAAAAGAATTACCTGTACCATATGCGAATATTGACCATTATAGAGTCTTAGATGATTCAATTAGTGCTGATTCTGATTTATTTGATGTATTAATTCGAATTAAATCGGTATTGGAAAAGAATGATTATCAATATGTAAATTTAAGTTTAGGTCCAAGATTACCCGTTGATGATGATGATGTGCATGTTTGGACATCAGTTCTCGAGCAATATTTTTCTGATGGTAAAACATTATGTACTGTTGCGGTAGGGAATGATGGATCATTACCAACATCATTAAATAGAATTCAACCACCTTCTGATCTAGTTAACGCGTTAGCTGTTGGTGCCGCAGATTCACTAGCCGATAACTGGAATCGCTGTGAATACAGTTGTGTTGGGCCGGGAAGAAGTCCTGGATACGTTAAACCAGATGGTGTTGCATTTGGAGGGTCGGTAGAAGAACCTTTCACGGTTTATAATCCATATTTAGGCGGTGTTTCTCAAACTGCCGGCACTAGTTTTGCTTCTCCATTTGTTTTACGGCAAGCAATTGGTTTAGCTGCGAGTTTACAACATAATATTACTCCTTTAACAGCTAAAACATTATTAATTCATCATGCCTCTAATGGTTCTCATGATAAAAAAGAGGTTGGATGGGGGCGATTTCCAACTAATCTAGATGAAATGTTGTATTGTGGTGATGATGAAGTAAAAGTAATATATCAAGGTGAATTAGCGCCATCACAACATGTGAGAATACCTATACCATTTCCGAGCATTCCGATAAATGGCAAAGTTCATATTAAAGCAACCTTTTGTTTTTCATCTGCTGTAGATGCTGAACATCCACTAAATTATACAAGAAATGGGTTAGTGGTAGTTTTCAGAACGGATAAGGATATACAAAATAGTACTAAATCTTTTTTCAATTTAAAAGGTGTATATTCTACAGAGCAAGAGCTTCGTGAAGATGCGCATAAATGGGAAACAACCCTACATAAAGCACAGACTTTTCTAAAAGGTACACTTAATAATCCTTGTTTTGATGTTATTTATTATGGAAGAGAGGCTGGAATGTCTATTGATACTAAGCAATTAGAACCATTGCCTTACGTATTGGTAGTGAGTGTAAAAGCTGATAACACACCTGAGCTATATAATAACATTGTACAAAGATATCAGACGTTATCCCCTATAAAGATTAAGCAACAAGTTAGAATTAATATTTAGTACTAATGATTGTTTGTATAACATTCTGAATCTTTTATTATAAGGTTCTAGAATGTTATTTATCTTTTATAAGTCTCTCCACCGCTTTAACCGTTATCCCCAAAATCTTAGCAATATCTTCGATTGATACACCTTTGTCACGTAAAGCGGTTGCTGTTGCCAGTTCTAGTTTTTCCCGACGTTCCTTTTCCGCTTTTGCTTTTTGTTGAGCTGTTTTTGTCTTATCCTTTTCAACCGCCAACTTCTCTTTAGCAATCAACTTTTCTTCCTTACGGATGCGTTCAACTACTTGATAAGTCGGTACGTATTTTAGGCTTTGTTCTAACTCGTCCATAAGTTTAGTACTGCGGAAGCTGATATAGGTTTTTGGGGTGATGATTAGGTGGTCGATTAGGTCGATATTTAAAATACGGCCAACTTGAATGAGGCGATCGGTGATATCTTTATCGGCATCCGACGGCGTCAGCGATCCTGACGGATGATTATGAACTAATATCACGCGTGAGGCGTTTTTCATCACCGCAACACGAAATACATTCATCGGTTCAACGTCGACCGATTTATAACTGCCAAGCGCAATCAGTTCGATGTACAGAATATAACCAGCTTGATTCATGCCAATCATCCAAAGATGTTCTTTTTCTTGGTCGATTTGGTTATCACGCAATAACACACGTTGCATAATGCTGTACACATCGTCTGTGCCTTCAATATAGCGTTTGTCATGCTTAGTCAGTTTAATATCCATCGTATCACCTTGTAAAATCAGTTAAAAAATAATATAACATATTCTGTTTAGGCTGGGCAGTCGTTAATTAAACAATTCCAAGAGTTTACTTTTTAGGTTATAGTGTTTGTAAAAATTATTGAGGAGTCTATACCGTTATAAGGAGCGTAATAATGTATCATGCAATTTTACCGAGTAAGCAACAGCCTGCTGCTGAGCGATTTTTGCAACAGTTGCCCAAGTTTGTTGCAGCAAATCCTTTATACCAGCGCCTTAAACCGACATCATTACTGATTGATATTGCTGCGTATACCTTAACGGCTCAGCCCCACAGTTTTATTGCAGCTCAGTTCAACCTGTCACCACGAGCAGCTCGTAGACGGGATAATGTTATTCGGCAATTGCTGGAACAGCATGAGCCTGACCTTTATCAAGCGGTATTAGACCTTGAGAAAACCACCCCTAACCAGGTCAGTCAGCAAGCGCAAGCATTTAAATCATGGCTTAAAGATTTGCTCAGTACATCCGTCATGCCTTGCGATTATTGCCAATCACCTCTGACGGTTCGTATTGGTCACCGCCTTAATTTTCGTTGCCGAAGCTGTCGACGTACGTTTAATCCGCTCAAAAAATATCAATTAAATCATTTATCCCATTGCGAACTGTGGTTGCCTTTTGTTGACTTATTGCTACAAGGTGAAACCCTTAAAACCGCCAATCAACAATTAGGGATTAGCCCCAATACCGCTGCTAAATGGCAGTCCTGTTTTCTATGGATAATGGAAAAGCAAGGGTTTTCCATATTGGCGAATTATTGCCGAGTAAAGCGACGCCAACGTTATCGGCAAATTTGGTTAGATGTTAAAGCCGGAGCAACATTTTTACCCACCGTTGGCTCTCGTTTTAGGCATAAATCACATTTTTGATTCATATCTCTGTAAAAAATATTGAGGAGTCTATACCGTTTCAATAAGCACG
This sequence comes from Gilliamella sp. B2824, assembly GCF_026536245.1. Taxonomy (NCBI): domain Bacteria; kingdom Pseudomonadati; phylum Pseudomonadota; class Gammaproteobacteria; order Orbales; family Orbaceae; genus Gilliamella; species Gilliamella sp. B2824. The sequence goes on from NZ_JAFNON010000006.1 coordinate 134,818, forward strand.
TTAAATGATTTCTCTTTAAAATCGCGATTATAGAATTTTGACTGCTGTTTTTGCTTTCTACATCCTATAGTCGATATATTAACCAAGATTCATTCAAATAAATCAGCTATATCAATTTAAAATCAAGTTAGCTACTTTATTCAAGACAAAGCCAATTATCTATCTAATACTACTGTTTTCTACCCTTAATTATGTTGTAGTTAGACGGATAAAAGTATGGATAAAGAGATAGATTCGCCACCGCAGCCAATTAAACGTAAAAAGAAGCTGATTATATTAACGCTATTATTTCTTTTTTTTGCTTTGGCTTATGGCGTTTATTGGTTTATGTTTAGTCGATTTAATCAATCAACTGATAATGCCTATGTTATGGGTAATCAGGTCCCAGTTGATGCGCAAGTAAATGGTGGAATAGTAGAGATTAATGTCGATAATAACGATTTTATTCAACAAAATGATGTGATAGCAACGATTGATGCAGTTGATGCAGAAAATGAATTTGGTTATGCCAAAAATGCGTTAATCAAAGCGATTAGAGAGTTGCATCAAATTCAGATCACAAATGAAAAACTTTCAGCCAGCATTCAGTTAAAACAAGTCACGTTAGACAAACTTAAGCAAGATCTTGAACGCCGGGAGAATCTTTGGTCACGAAAGGTCATTTCAAAAGAAGAGATTATTCATGCAAGGCAAGATGTCGATTTTGCTATTAATGATTTAAAGATATCTCAGCATGAATTAGCCATTAATAATGCGCTACTAATGAAAACGCCATTATTAGAACAACCAAGTATTCAGCAAGCAATTTTTAAATTAAAACAAGCTTGGCTTAACTTAAAGCGAACCAAAATCACCGCACCTGTAACTGGGTATGTCGCGAGGCGAAGTGTCCAAGTTGGTACACAAGTGACTAAAGGTGAGCGTTTAATGGTTATTGTTCCGTTAGATCAAGTATGGGTAGAAGCAAATTTTAAAGAGGTACAGTTAAACGATATTCGTATCGGTCAGCCAGTTACCTTAGAAAGTGATTACTATGGTGAAAAAGTTGAGTATAAAGGAAAGATAAGTGGTATTGCGATGGGTACTGGCGGTGCTTTTTCTTTGCTACCTGCACAAAATGCGACAGGAAATTGGATCAAAGTGATTCAACGTTTACCGGTACGGATTGAATTAGACAAAGCGCAACTTAAACAATTTCCATTACGTATAGGCTTATCAATGAATGTTAATGTGGATACGCATGATACGTCAGGTAAGCTTTTAACCGATATTCCAGCGAAGACGATAAAATATCAAACGGATTCACTTTCTTTTGATGAAAGTGAATTTGAGCAGCTCGTTGAGGATATTGTAAAAACCAATTTCTACGCTACGCAGATTATTCAATGAATCAAAGTAAAGCGTCCTCATTGCCTTTAACTGGCATCAGATTTATCTTACTAATTATTTTATTAGCGGTAATCGCGTTTTTACAGATTTTGGATTTAACAATTACTAATGTGGCGTTATCAACCATTACGGGTAATCTTGGTGCTTCAAATTCGCAAGGAACGTGGGTTATCACCTCTTTTGCCGTTGCTAATGCTATTTCGATCCCCTTAACGGGATGGTTAGCTCAGCGTTTTGGTGAAGTGAAATTATTTACTTATTCTATCTTATTTTTCGTAGTCACTTCTTGGCTTTGTGGTATTTCAAATAGTTTAGCCATGCTGATTTTTTCAAGATTATTGCAAGGTATGGTTTCTGGACCAATCATCCCTCTATCGCAAAGCTTGCTATTAGCGTATTGCCCGCCGGCCAAAAAAAATATGTCATTAGCCATATGGTCAATGACAATTATTATTGCGCCAATCTGTGGTCCAATTCTAGGTGGTTGGATTAGTGATAATTATTTTTGGGGATGGATCTTTTTAATCAATATTCCTTTCGGGATCATCATTTGGTTTGGTGTCCACCTTTTATTAAAAGATCGTGAAACGGCTACCAGCAAATTACCCATTGATAGGATTGGATTAGTTTTATTTATAGCTGGCGTGGGGTGTTTACAACTGGTATTAGATAGAGGAAAAGAGCTTGATTGGTTTAATTCTAATCAGATTATTATTCTTTCTGTATTAGCTGTTGTTTTTATTAGTTATTTTATTGTTTGGGAACAAACAACAGATTATCCAATTATTGATTTATCCGTTTTTAAATCTCGAAATTTTACCATTGGCACAATTTGTATTAGTTTGGCATTTTTACTCCATATTGGCACGCTGGTTATTCAACCACAATTATTACAACGTGTGTTTGGTTATACTGCAACTTACGCCGGTTTAGTGTTGGCGCCAATTGGTTTGGTTCCTATTTTTCTTGCGCCAATAATTGGCCGATTTGCTTCAAATGTTGATATGCGAAAAGTGGTGACGTTTAGCTTTATTGTGTTTGCACTCTGTTTTTTTTGGCGAGCATATACATTTGAATCAAACATGACTTTTGCTGATGCAGCATGGCCGCAGTTTTATCAAGGCTTTGCGATAGCATGTTTTATTATGCCCTTAAATATTATTATTTTATCTGATATTCCTATTCATAAATTAGCAATTGCCGGCAGTATTTTTAACTTTTTTAGAACGTTGTCGACATCAGTTGGTACCTCGTTAACCGCTACTTTATGGGAGCGTCGTGAAGTGATTCATCACAGTCAATTGACTGATATAATTTATCAAAATTCCCAAGCATTAAATTACACTTATCAACAGTTCAATCAACTAGATTTATCTGACATGCAAGTGTCAGCTATGCTGGCACAACAGATTACCAATCAAAGTTTATTAATTGGCATTAATGAAATTTTTTGGCTATATGGTATGATATTTTTAGGTTTAATTGGTATAGTATGGTTAGCAAAATCTTCGGTGAAGGTTAATTGATACTTGGCTAATTAAATCAACGTGATTTTTATTTTGTGGCAGGAGTAAAGTATCAATCAGTGGTATAGTATTCAGATATAAAATAAGCAGGAGAGCGCATTTTGCATATTGATTCAGTGATTCAATTAGATGAACAAGATTCAGCAACTTTGTACTTTCTCCATAACGTTAATACCGATTTTCATCGCCATCCTTGTTTACAATTAACGATATCACTAAACGATATTTTTTTAAGTTTAGAAACAGAAGATAAAAAGTATCGTGAATTTGGTTTTATTATTCGTTCAAATCTGTCACATAAATTAAATACAACTTGCGCTATCAATTTTTTACTCGAACCCGACGCGCCTTATTTTCATTTATTGTCACATTTTACCGAAAACGATCCTATTTATCGTTTATCGCGTGAAGAAGCCTCAATACTGGCACAATATTTTATACATATTATTGAAAATAAACAGGTATTCGATATCGAGCATATTGTTAATTTATTATATCGCCCTAATACCAGTTGTCTTTGTCGGCAAGATAGTCGAATAGTTAAAGCGACCTCAATAATTTCGTTATTGCCGGTAAAACAGATATCCTCAAAAGAAATTGCTGATAAAATTTATTTATCCGAAAGTCGTTTTTTACATCTATTTCGAGAAAATCTAGGTATCAATTTCCGAGGCTACCTGTTATGGAAAAGATTGCGTGATGTTATTAATACGCTTGACGCATCGGCAACTTTAACAACGTTAGCTAATAATATGGGCTTTGCCGATTCAGCTCACTTTAGCCGAACTTGTGTTGCAAATTTCGGATTAAGACCCTCAGAGCTGAAACGAGCGTTAATTTATAATCAAAAATTGCCAAACAATAAACATGGTAAACATATTTATTGTTTGTATAAGCCAGCAGAAAAATAACTCACCAGACCCAGCTGAACCATTCAATTTTGCGTTAATTTTAGTATGTTAAAAATTGCTAATTATTTTCGTGCAACAAATACGTTGCTTCATAAGGCTGTAATACCATTTCACCTTCGAGCACTGTTTGATTTGAGTAATTACTTAACAATTTTTTCCAAGAACTATTTTCTAATGCTTTAGGCAATTGCCATTTAACCCTATTTTCGGTCAGATTGGCTATCACAATTAACGTTTGATTATTCCAATGTCTGATATAGCACCAACAATCAGCATTATCAGGCGTTAGATCTTGATAGTCACCGAAAATAAAGATCGGGTATGTTTTGCGTAATTTGATTAAAGTTTGATAGCAATAAAAAATGGAATTAGGATCATCAAGCGCTGCTTTAACATTGATTTTCGGGTAATTGTTTGCCACCTCAATCCAAGGTTTACCTTGGCTAAATCCGGCATTGGCGGTGTTGTCCCACTGCATTGGCGTTCGGCTATTGTCCCGTGATTTACTGGCAAGAATCGCTAACATATCAGACTCTGACATACCTTCGGCAATTTTTTCTTGGTAGATATTAAGACTTTCTACATCTTTATATTGCGAAATATGAGTAAAATGGGGGTTTGTCATCCCGATCTCTTCACCTTGATAAAGGTACGGTGTGCCTTGGAGTCCATAAAGAATCATCGCTAGCATTTTTGCCGATTCGCTGTGGTATTGGTCTTCATTACCTAAACGTGACACAATGCGAGGTTGATCGTGATTACACCAGAAAATCGCATTCCACGCCTTACCGTGCATACCCACTTGCCAATAGCCAAGTATTTTTTTGAGTTCAAGTAAATCAGGCTTAGCCAGCGTCCATTTTTCCCCATTTGGATAATCAATCTTTAAATGATGAAAATTAAACGTCATGGTCAACTCTTTGCCATCCAATGCGGCATATTTTTGACAGTTTTCAAGCGTAGTGGACGACATTTCACCCACGGTTTTTAAACCATTAGGTTGAAAAACATCTCGACTTAACTCTTGTAAAAATTCGTGTATTTTCGGGCCGTCCGTATAATATCTTCGTCCGTCACCATTCATGTCATCCGGAAAGTCTTGCTGTTTAGAGACCAAATTAATCACATCAAGCCTTAATGCATCAACCCCTTTATCCGCCCAAAATTGACAGACATGTTTAATCTCTTGGCGGACAGTTGGATTTTCCCAGTTAAGATCGGCTTGCTGTTTTGCAAATAGGTGTAAATAGTATTGTTTGGATTGCTCATGCCACTGCCAAGCTTTGCCGCCAAATTTAGATCGCCAATTGTTGGGTTCTGATCCGTCAGCTTTGGCATCTTTCCAAATATAAAACGATCGAAATGGGCTGGTTTTATCTAAGGCGGATTTAAACCATGGATGCTGTGTTGAAGTATGGTTAAATACCATATCCATCATAATCCGGATATCACGTTCATGCGCCTGCTTAACCAATAATTCAAAGTCGTCCATCGTGCCATAAGCCGGATCAATATCATAGTAATCCGATACATCATAACCATTATCAACTTGCGGAGAGGGATAAATTGGCGTTAACCAAATCGCACTAATGCCCAAATTTTTCAGATAATCTAATCGACTAATAATGCCTAATAAATCCCCCGTTGAACCCGCGCCACTGGCTTGAAAGCTTTTGGGATAGATTTGATAGATAGTACCATTTTGCCACCACGGGATATCTATTTTATTCATTGCTTACTCTTTATTTTTTAATCTGACATGAATTAACCATTCAGTAATCGAATGGTTAACGGATATTAATTCGTGTTTAGCGAATATTTAATGTGCCTTTTTTCAATTTTAATTTATAAACAGCTGCTGTTAAAACAATTGGCACAACTATTGCCACCAACATAGCTAAGGCATAAATTCCCCAATAAACGGGTTGAATCGATAAGATGCCTGGTAATCCGCCGACTCCAATACCATTAGATAACACACCAAATAGACCACAAACTAAGCCAGCAAACGCAGCACCGATCATGGCACATAGCATCGGGAATTTATAACGTAAATTGATCCCGTACATAGCTGGTTCAGTCACGCCCAGATAAGCTGATATGGCAGCCGGAACCGACACTTCACGTTCGTTATGTTTTTTACTAACTAAAATAATGCCAACAACCGCCGAGGCTTGAGCAATATTGGATAGGGCAATAATTGGCCAAATCGGTGTGCCCCCCATATTTTGGGTCATCTGCATATCAATGGCCAACGTTGTATGGTGAATACCGGTGATCACCAACGGTGAGTATAAAAAACCAAAAATGGCTGAACCAATAAAGGCATAATCACCCGTCATCAAATATCTAACCCCATAGGCAATACCATTACCTAACATACGCCCTAAAGGACCTAATAAAAAATGCGCTAAAAAAACAGCAAGTAGTAGTGATACAATCGGAACAATCACTAACGTAAGATAATCAGGGATAATTTTACGTAATCGCGTTTCGATCCATCCTAGTGCTAAACCGGCAAAAATCGATGGAATCACTTGTGCTTGATAGCCGACTTTTTGGATAGTGAACCAGCCAAAATCCCACACTTCAGGTATTTTACTGCCAAGATCGTAAGCGTTCATCAATTGTGGTGAAACCAATGTTATGCCTAAAACGATACCTAACACAGGCGACCCGCCCATTTTTTTGACTGTAGACCAGCAAATTGCCACCGGTAGAAAATGGAAAATTGCTTCACAAGGTAGCCAAAGTATATTGTAAATAGGTGCTAACCAATGATAAGTTTGAATTAATGGCTTATCATCTATGGTGGGCATATCACCAATAATGTTGCGTAATCCCAATAACAAACCGCCAGCAATTAAAGCAGGCAGCAAAGGTACAAAAATTTCAGCTAAGTTCGAAATTAATCTTTCAAAAACAGACATATTTTGCTTAGATGCAGCTTTTGTTTGTTCTTTGGTTGCTTCGGTTAAATTTAACTGCTGGATTAGTACTTTGTAATAATCATCCACATTCGTGCCAATAATCACTTGAAATTGCCCAGCATTGTTAAAGCATCCTTTGATAAAAGGTAACGTTTCGATAGCTTGGATATTGGCGGTTTTAGGATCAACCAAAGCAAACCTTAATCGAGTCAAACAGTGGCTTACACTCGCAATGTTTTGTTTGCCGCCAACAAATTCAATTAATTGCATGATCGATTCTGTTGATATTTTCGAATCTTTAGCCATCGCAAGTCTCCTTTCAATTAGTACTTTCGCTGTTTTATTACATCAATAATTTGGCTATTTTATATCAATAGTTATCATAAATTGAATTCAATAAATAATAAATGGGAACGTTCCCAAATTGTGATTCAATTCACAATTTTTTAGCGTATAATTCGAATCAGATTGATTATTGATTCGTTAATTGGCAAGGAACCGTGATAGTTTTACCGGTAATTTTACCTTGTAACATATTAAGTAACTCTTGAGCAGCATAAATACCGGCTCTATCAAAACCTAGTTCTATAACGACAGTTTGTGGAAACAAAAAAGTAAGCAGTTCACTATGACCAACGCTAGCCACAACGATATGATTGCGTTTTTTTTCACTTAAATATTTATTTAGTCCTAATGCGATAGCATCGGTAGCACAAATGATAGCCGAAGGTGAATGCTTTAAAACTGATTGAGCAAGGTTATAGCCAGAACGGTAACTTAATTTGCCTAAGTAAGCATTAGGTATGGTGTGATGTGCTAAGCAACAATCTTGATAGGCTTGATATCGCAGTGCGCCAGTTGTTTGATCTTGCTTATCTACACCAATATAAGCAATATTTTGATGTTTTTTATTTTGGTGTAGATAGTTAAATAAATTTGTTACCGCTCCAACATCATCATAACAAACACAAGTATATTCGGAAAACGATCTTGCCAATATCACACACCTATTTTTCCAGTCAGATAATAAAGATTTATCAAGCCCGGTAAACGCAAATATTACTACCGCATCTGCTTGTTTCTCTTTTAGCATTGCTAGGTGTTCTTGCACCTTATCAATGTTAAATTGGCTTTCCATAATGATAGGATCGTAACCACGCTGGTAAAAAATAGGTAACATTGAGCGCACTGCTTGATTTTCAGACATCGAATCAAGGCGAGTTACAATAATACCAATCACTTTATTACCATAACCACGCATTGCCCTGGCTGATTTTGATGGGGTAAATTGATACTGCTCAATTATCGCCATGACTTTATTACGCGTCACTTCCTTCACCATAGGATCGTGATTTATTACCCTTGAAACAGTGGACTTACTTACCCCACAAAGTTTGGCAATATCTTTAATGGTTAAGTTATTGGAAGACTCGCGCATAGTTAGTTCAGTGAATGAAAATCAGTTAAATCATAGTAATATAGTTTAAGGGAAATTGCGATATTCATATTGCATGGCTCACTTTTGTTTTGAGAAAAAATAGTATCTTTTGATACAAAAAAAGTCATAATAGCGTTTATGAAAAACTTCAATGTTTAGACAAAAAAGACTTTTATCAAAAGCCAGCAATATGTTGTTTGGTCGGTTAAATAAATTTAATTAGCTGAATATTTACATGTATGGTTTAGGATTTTATAAGGAACATATGAAAACACACTATAAGATTTTCGGTGGTATAGTACTTATGTTGGGCTTACAAGGGGTGGCATTGGCTAATCCAAAAGCAGCCACCGTTGAAGATGAATTTAAAGCTGCTTTATTCTGCCAAACCGAGGCTTTTGATGCGCGCGATGCCAAAACAGTAGCGCGGCTACGTGAACACAATATTAAAGTTAAAAATTTGGAAGAAGATGGACTGATTAATCAGGAATTTCATTTTGCCACACCGTTTAACATTGATAATGTTACAGTATCTGTTGTGCGTTATCTTGGTGATAGTGGGTCTTATTTTTTTGCTATCGCTAAAGGGGATATGAATAATTTTGCTCAATCGATTGGCGCAAAACCAATTCCTAATGAGCTAAAACAAAGGCTTTCTTGGGGTAATATCAATCAATATTATAAATATACTGCCCCTGTGACTACTGATAATCCTTATCCAAAGACAGTGCTTATTGGTCGTGATCAAGACGCTAAAACCGGTGAATTTTATTTTGGTTGTCTGGAAGTGGATAACTAACTGTATTTGATTGAAGAATGGTAAGTTGTTTACCACTCTTTGGGGTTTTAGTTATGCGTTTTTAGTTATATTTACATGATTGATTTGTAATTATTATTGCTGATTCTTTCTTGATTTATACGCTTGTCCCCAATCTAACATCGCATCATGTACTTGTTTTAAACTTTGCCCGACTTCGGTAAGAGTATATTCAACTTTAGGGGGAACCTCAGCATAGACTTTACGATGAATAAGACCACTTTTTTCCATTGCTCTTAAATGTTGAGTTAACACTTTTTGTGATATGCCATTTAGTGATTTTTTTAATTCGCCAAAACGTTTAGTGCCGGTCAGTAAGTCTCGGATAATCAGAACTTTCCATTTATCACCCATTAGCATTAATGTAGTTTCAACAGGGCAAGGTGGTAAATTGTCAATGGTTAACATATCAATAATTCCTTTAAATTCAACAATGGTTCCAAATTGGATACTATATTACTACTTAGTACCTACTTTACAATAGAAACTTTGAATATTAATCTAAATATCGTGTTTGGGTCGTAGATGCTCAGTAAATTAGGCATTAACCAAAATTTAAAATATTTTATTTAGATAAGACAAAAGGAGTGGATAATGAAGATTGCAGTTATTGGTGCTAATGGTAAATCAGGTAGTTTGATTGTTAAAGAAGCGCTATCGCGTGGACATGATGTTACCGCCATTGTACGTAAAGCTGATGCGAAAGTTGATCCTAAAGCAAACGTGCTAGTTAAAGATCTTTTTCAACTTACATACGACGATTTGAAATCTTTTGATGTCATTATTGATGCGTTCGCGGCGTGGACGCCCGACACCCTTCCACAACATCAAACTAGCTTAAAACATTTAACTGATATTTTAAGTGGTAAACCTAATCGCTTGTTAGTTGTTGGTGGAGCGGGAAGCTTGTACGTTAACCCAGAACAAACAGTTCGTTTAGTTGATACACCTCAATTCCCTGACGAGTTTAAACCGCTAGCCAATAATATGGCTAAAGGCCTTGATCAATTGAAAAAATGCGATGACGTGCAATGGACCTATTTAAGTCCAGCTATTGAGTTTATCGCTGATGGACCAAGAACCGGTCATTACACTTCTGGCGGTGAGCAAGTTTTATTCAATAGTAACGGTAAAAGCCACGTTAGCTATGCCGATTATGCAATTGCTATGATCGACGAAGCTGAACATGCTAAACATATTAAACAACGTTTTACTATTGTTACTGAGTAATCTTTAGACATTACCTTACATTAAGTCGTTGTGATTAATGTAAGGTAGTTAAAACCGATCACCTTTCCCCCAATAAACCACTCTATTTATCAACTATTAATAACCATTTTTATCGTATTTGGTTGAGTAGCTGTTTATTAATCATTTACAGATAAATTTAGGAAAATAGGATAAGTGAAAACTCGAATTCGTTTAGTACTTTATATGATTTATATGATAAATGTTGTGTCATACATTAACAACTTTAGCTAATGATATGAGGTTAGCCGATTCAGCTCACTTTTGCCGAACTAGTGTTGCAAGTTTTTGATTAAGGCCATCAGCGCTTAAACGAGTGTTAATTTATAATCTAAAATTGCCAAACAATAAACACGGTAAGCATATTTATTGTTTGCATAGGCAAAATTCAGCTATAAATTAAACTTTAGGTAAATATAGGCAAACTAATCATGCTGCTTAATCTGGTCAGATTCTATTAATGTTATTTTTATTCATATAGTTATTATACACATTATATTTTATTATTATTATTGAGATAATTCCCTCATTTCATCTATGGTAAAAAATAGAGTATTGAGCTAAATTAAATGTGTTTTTATAAAAATGGATGAAATTATGGAAAATAAAACAACAAATAAAGTAACATTTTGGGAATTTTTTCAGAGTTTAGGTAAGACATTTATGCTACCTGTAGCTTTGCTCTCATTTTGTGGGATTATGCTTGGAATTGGGAGTTCATTAGCTAGCCAGGATGTGCGGGATTTACTTCCTTTCTTAGATAATGCCTTTTGTATTACCATTTTCACATGGATGAGTAAAGTTGGTTCTTTTGCATTTAGCTTTCTTCCGGTAATGTTTGCAATCGCTATTCCTTTAGGTTTAGCTAGAGAAGATAAAGGCGTTGCTGCTTTTTCTGGTTTTGTTGGTTACATTGTACTTAACCTAAGTATTAACTTTTATTTGACTATTTCTGGTATTTTACCGACTACAGACCCAGCGGTCTTAAGAGCTAATGATATTCAGTCGATATTTGGTATTCAATCAATTAATACTGGTATTTTAGGCGCTATTTTTGTTGGTATTTTGGTTTATATATTACATGAACGATTCCGAGCAATTCGTTTGCCAAATGCATTAGCTTTTTTTGGTGGTAATCGTTTTGTGCCAATTATTACAACTGTTACTTTCGGTATTTTGGGATTATTAGTACCTTTAATTTGGCCATTTTTTGCCAAAGGTATTAGTGGATTAGGTTATATTGTCAATAGTACTGGTGATTTTGGTCCATTTATTTTTGGTACTGGCGAACGACTGTTATTACCTTTTGGATTACACCATATTTTAGTTGCTTTGGTGCGTTTTACTGATGCTGGTGGCACAATGGAAGTTTGTAATGAAACAGTTAGTGGGGCATTAACTATATTCCAAGCACAATTATCTTGTCCTACAACGACTGAATTCTCAGAAAGCGCAACGCGATTTTTATCTCAAGGTAAAATGCCATCATTTTTAGGGGGATTACCTGGAGCGGCATTGGCTATGTATGTCTGCGCTAAGCCAGAAAATAGACATAAAATAAAAGGATTGCTAATTTCAGGTATTGTAGCTTGTACTATTGGTGGAATAACTGAACCATTAGAATTTTTGTTCTTATTTGTATCCCCAGTTTTATATGTTATCCATGCTGTTTTAACTGGACTTGGTTTTATGGTAATGTCACTGCTCGGTGTAACAATTGGTAATACTGACGGTAATATTATCGATCTTGTGGTCTTTGGTATTTTACATGGTACTGCCACTAAATGGTATTTAGTACCCGTTGTTGCTGCTTTTTGGTTTGTTATTTACTTCTTTATTTTTAGATTTTTCATACTGAAATTCAATATAAAAACTCCAGGCAGAGAAAGTGATAACGAATTTGATACCGATAGTACTCCTCAAGCTAAGAATAATTTAGCGACTAATTCTGGTTATAACACTATTGAAATTCTTGAAGCATTAGGTGGTGTGGACAATATCATCTCTTTGGACAATTGCATTACTAGATTAAGATTGTCTGTAAAAGATATTAATCTTGTCGATGATGCTAAATTAAAAGCTAACAAAGCTATTGGCGTGGTTAGACTTAATGATCATAATTTACAAGTGGTGATAGGCCCCCAAGTTCAAGTTGTAAAAGATGATTTACAAAAATATTTGAATAATTAATTATATACCCTAAAGGAAGAGTACTTATACTCTCCCTTTTGTTTGCAAGGAATATGGACATGACGTTATCAAACGACATTTTTGATTTTGACCAACCTGTTAATCGATTAGGGACATGGTGTACACAGTGGGATTATGTTCAAGATCGTTTTGGCGTTGCTAATTTAACACCTTTTACCATTTCAGATATGGATTTTAAAATAGCACCTTGTATCAAAAAAGCACTGGAAAAAAGAATTGAACATGGGGTTTTAGGTTATAGTCGTTGGAAGAATGAAGAATATCTAGGTGCTATTAAATATTGGTTTTCATCTCAATTTGATACCTCAATTGATCCTGAAATGATTGTCTATGGCCCATCAGTTATTTATATAATATCAAAATTAATTTCTTTATGGAGTGACGAAGGGGATAGTGTCGTATTGCATACTCCGGCATATGATGCTTTTTATAAAACCATTTTAGGTAATAAAAGAAAAGTACAATCATGTCCTTTAATTAAACAAAATAATAATTGGGAATGTGACCTCAATTATCTTGAAACAATCTTATCTAAAAAAGATGTCAAAATACTATTGTTATGCAATCCTCATAACCCTACCGGTAAGGTCTGGAATCACCAAGAGTTAAAGGTTATATCGAGTTTATGTGATAAATATAATGTGAAAGTCATTAGTGATGAAATTCATATGGATATGGTATGGGTTGGCAAGCATATTCCATGGAGCCAATATGGTAAAAATAACTGGGCTATAGTTTCTTCTGCTTCTAAAAGCTTCAACATTCCTGCTTTAACCGGTGCTTACGGTATCATCCAAAGTGAAGAGACTAGAAATGATTATCTACAACAGCTTAAATCTTGTGATGGACTCTCATCACCCGCGGTTTTGTCATTAGTTGCAACAATTGCTGCCTATCAGGAGGGTTTACCTTGGCTTTCTCAGTTAAAAACTTATTTGCAAGCTAATTTAAATTTTGTTGCTGATGAATTAAATAAAGCTTTTCCTCAATTAAATTGTACTCCTCCTGATTCAACTTATTTAGCTTGGATTGATTTAAGATCGTTTCATTTAAATGATGAGAAATTACAACATCAACTCATCTTTAAAGAAAAAGTTGCCATTATGCCTGGATCCACCTATGGAGATGCTGGACTAGGATTTTTAAGATTAAATGTAGGTTGTGCCCGCAGTAAAGTAGAAATTGGAGTTAATGCCATAATAAAATCCATTAAAGATATAATAGATTGATTTTTTGTAAGATAAAATCTATATAAAAATATAGTATATTGAAACTTTATAAAAAAGTATTTTCGATAGAGCAAAACGTCGTTCTTATTTAAGTAAGTAACACTTTACATAAATAACAAATAGAACCTAGTTTTATACTGATATTAATAATTAAAATACATCACCATTTAAATTATTTGATATGACGTTGCTGATACGTTTTGGTGTTGCTTAACCTAATGCACCATAATGTTTAAAAACAGTCTGCAATAATTATAAAGTGGATCATTTTGGTGCGTAAAGATCAAATAAGTAGCAATGATACGTGGTTTTTGCCTTGGTATGTTTTTTGCACAAAAATGTAGTAATGAACAGTAATAATGAATAAGATGAACAATAAGCGTTATTACAAGTATATTTTTTACTAATCATTTTTGGAAAATTATTATGCAGTATGATCGAATTATAAAAAATGGTATTGTCATTTTAGAATCAGGTGAAGTCCGTACTGATGTTGCCATTAAAAATGGCAAAATTGCAGCCATTGCTCCAGATCTAAATGGTGCACATGAAGTTATTGATGCTCAAGGTTTAATTGTTAGCCCAGGTATGGTTGATGTACATGTACATATAAGCGAACCTGGCGGTATTCGTTGTGAGTGGGAAGGTTATGTCACTGGTACCAAAGCTTGCGCTAAAGGTGGCGTGACAACCTTTGTTGAAATGCCACTTAATCAACTGCCAGCAACCACTTGTGGTGATACACTTCGACAAAAATACGCTGCCGGTGAGGGCAAACTCTATGTTGATGTTGCTTCATTTGGCGGTTTAGTTCCTTATAACCTCACTAATGGTGGCATTGAAGCACAAGTTAAAGAGGGGGTAACCGCATTTAAATGTTTTATGGCAACGTGTGGCGATCCTACTTTAGAGGGCGATTTTGCAAACGTTAATGACTATGCACTTTGGGAGGGCATGCGTCAAATTGCTAAAACCGGTAAGTTACTGGCTATTCATGCTGAGAATGCCGCCATTACCGACATGTTAGGTAAACAAGCCAAAGATCGAGGTGAAACGCGCGTTTCACAGTATGTGGCAACCCGTCCTATTTTTACAGAAGTAGAAGCAATTCGCCGGGCAATCTTTTTTGCTAAACAAACGGGGTGCCGTATTCATATTTGTCATGTGGCGTGCCCAGAAGGCGTTGAAGAGGTGATAAAAGCGCGTCAAGAAGGGGTTGATGTCACTTGCGAAACCTGTATTCATTATCTCTATTTTACCACCGATGAACTTGATGCTATCGGACCTTTAGCAAAATGTTCACCCCCTATTCGTGATAAACAAGCCCAAGATGGATTATGGAAATATCTATTTTCTGGTCACATTATTACCGCCGTATCTGACCATTCTCCTTGTACTTATGAAATGAAAAATAAAACTAATGCATTTGATGCATGGGGTGGAATTTCGGGTGTACAAAATAATGTCGATATTTTCTTTGATGAAGCGGTGCAAAAACGCGGTATGTCATTAAAACAGTTTGCCGATATCATCGCTAAAAATCCTGCTGAGCGTTATAACTTACCAACTAAAGGTTCAATTCAGATTGGCAAAGATGCGGATATTATCTTTATCAAACCCCAATCAAGTTATGTGGTAAGGGCAGAAGATCTTGAATATCGTAACAAATTTAGTCCTTATGTTGGACGACAAATTAACGCACAAGTGGTACGTACGTTATTACGTGGCGAAACAGTTTACAATTTCACTACGGGTATTGAATCGACACCAAAAGGATCATTTATTCGTCGTTAGTTTGAATATAGCGGCGTTAAAAAGTTAAGTACGAAAGGAATAGGTAATGAATAATAATCGCCCTCAATTATCTAATAACCAATTAAATATTGATAAATCACTATTACCCAAAACACCACAACAGCGTACGGTTAATCCTTTGGCATATGCTTTTATGTGGATTGGTGATGGCGTGAATCTTGGCAATATGACCTTAGGCGCCAGTTTAGTGGTTGCCGGTTTTGCCACTATGAATATTGTGCAAACTTTTATGGCGGCTTTGATTGCTATTTTAATTATTACCAGTATTTTTGTACTTAATGATCGCTTAGGTTACCGTACTGGCATTCCTTATGTTGTCCAACTTAGAATGTCATTTGGTATAAAAGGTTCGATAATCTCTTCACTGCTTCGTGGTATTCCAGGTATTGTCTGGTATGGCTTTCAAAGTTGGATAGGTGGCACGGCACTTAATGAAATTATCAAAATTCTATCCAATGAGAGTTTTGATAATGTCTTTATCTGTTTTGTGGTTTTACAATTTATACAAATTGGGTTATCACTGTATGGCTTTCATGCGATTAAATGGGTTGAGATATTAATATCATTAGTTATTCTATCCGCACTTGTCTATGCTTTTATTTTATTACTTCGCAATCATCAAACTGTCATTATTGAAAAATGGATTAATACTCAAGGAACTTGGGGATTACCTTTTTTTGGTTTTATTATGATGTTTTTAGGTAATTATGCTGCAATATTTTTGAGTGCGGCGGATTATTCACGCGAACTCAAATCAGGTATCAGTAACGGTAAACGCGGACTGTTATATTTTGTACCTATCACCATTGCCTATGGATTTGTTATCACAATTGGTGCTATGTTAGCATCGGTGACAGGCAACAGTAACCCAGTTAAAGCTTTTGCAATTGTTGTTGATAATTCTTATATTACTGTTGCGGTATCGTCATTTATTGTACTTGGGGCGATTGCAGTTAACATGGTGGCAAATATTATTCCACCGGCATATGTGATTAGTTTATTAACTAAAGTCAAATATAAATCAGCGGTAACGATCACGGGGTTACTCGCCATTGCTTCTTTTCCTTGGATCTTAGTGCAAGACTCATCAGCCAAGGGCTTAGGCCTATTTATTTTGATCTATTCTGCGTTCTTAGGGCCAATTGTGGCAATTTTACTTGTAGAGTATTATCTATTAAGGCGCCAACAAGTCGATATTAATGAACTCTATAATAAAAATGGTCAATTTGCAGGCTTTAATAAAGCTGCTATTTTAGCAATGTTTATTGGCTCGGCTGCCGCGTTTTGTGAAGTGAGTTTATCGTGGCTAATTGGCTTTTTTGTTGGTGGATTGAGTTATATTCTATTAACAAAATATGCCTTTAAACAATCCCCATTTAGAAAAGGTACTATTTTTGAAAAAAGTAATAAGTGATATTGAATGATGATCATTACTGATAATGATCATCTTTGTTAACTCAGTTATGCTTTAGCGACTTTCGCTAGTCAACCAATTTTAATGCTTATTTATGTTATGTTCTATTAGGTATTGCCAATTTGGCATGTCACCTTAATTTCACGATTATCAGTAATTTCAAGATTAGATAATACCGCCACTTGTGGAAAATTAGGTCGCAAAAACTGTGATAGCATCAGCCTTAGTGAGTGGTTAACTAATAATACTGGTGGCGCGCCGATTGCTTCTTGTTGATGAAGTGCTTGTTTAAGTTGTTCAATGATCTGCTCGGCAAGCCCCGGTTCAACATGACTGGTATTTTGCATGGCTTGCAGTAATAAACGTTCTAAATTGATATCTAAGCCAATCACCTCGATTGGATTGTTACCTGCAAACCATTGTTGAGTGATGACTCTACCTAAAGCAATCCTGACTATACTCAATAATTGATAAACATCATTTTGATTTGGTGCGTTTTCACAAATGGTTTCAATAATAGTGCGCATATCACGAATAGACACTTTTTCCGCTATTAAATTTTGTAGTATTTTATGAAAGGTTGTTAACGTTACAACCTCTGGAATAAAATCTTCAACTAACTTAGGTACCTCTTGTTTCAGGCGGTCAAGCAGTTCTTGGGTTTCTAATCTGCCTAATAATTCGCTGGCAAATTGTTGTAGTAAGTGGTTAAAATGTGTGGCAATCATGGTGCTGGTATCGACAACGGTATAACCTAATATTTGTGCATTTTCTTTATTGCTTTCATCTATCCAGATTGCCGGTAATCCAAAAGCCGGCTCGGTTGTTGCAATACCCTCAATGGTTTCTACCACTTTACCTGGATTGATTGCCAACCATTTATTATTCATAATTTCACCTTGCCCAATTTCACCACCTTTTATAAATAATTTGTATTGGTAAGGGGCTAAGGACAAATTGTCACGAATATGTACTTGTGGTGGTAAAAATCCAAAAGTTTGTGCAAATTTTTTACGTAAACTGCGTATTCGACCAAGTAATTCGCCATTTTGTGATTGATCAACCATTGGAATTAACCCATATCCGACTTCCATCGCTAAAGTATCTTCAATATTGACATCCGACCAAGATGCTTCAATATTACTTGGTGTAGTGGCATCGACATTGACTTGTTTGGTTTGTTGTTTAACCTCATTTTTTTTATATTTAGCTAACCACCAAGCAATAGCCAATAATAGACCGGTAAACAATAAAAACACTAAATTTGGCATACCAGGAATCAAACCAAGTAGCCCTATCACAGCCGCTGTTAAAATTAATACTTGTGGATTTTTAAATAACTGGTTGAGCATCTGCTCACTAATATTTTCTTGCGAGCTGACTCTAGTTACAATCACGCCTGCGGCGGTTGAAATAATCAGTGAGGGAATTTGAGCGACTAAACCATCACCAATGGTTAGTAAGACATAAGTTTTACTGGCATCAGCAAGTGTCATATCATGTTGCATAATACCAACCATTAAACCACCAATAATGGTAATGGCCATGATTAATAAGCCGGCAATGGCATCGCCACGGACAAATTTACTGGCACCATCCATCGAACCATAAAAATCAGCTTCTTGCGTGACTTCGGCTCGGCGCGCTTTGGCTTCGTCTTCACCAATTAATCCAGCATTAAGATCAGCATCAATCGCCATTTGTTTACCTGGCATACCATCAAGCGCAAAGCGCGCACCCACTTCGGCTATACGCCCAGCCCCTTTGGTGATAACCATAAAGTTAATAATCACCAAAATAATAAACACCACAATGCCTATTGCAAAATTACCACCAACCAAGAAATGGCCAAAAGCTTCAATAACTCGCCCTGCGGCAGCACTACCTGTATGACCTTTTAATAACACGACGCGCGTTGACGCAACATTCAACGATAATCGCAATAAGGTGGCAAAAAGTAAAACAGTTGGAAAGGCAGCAAAATCAAGTACTCGCTTAGTAAATAATGCAACAATTAAAATAATAATCGACAAAGCAATGTTAAAGGTAAAAAACAGATCTAATACAAATGCCGGTAAGGGCAATACCATCATCGATAGTATTAATAAAATCAGTAATGGACCGGCCAATATTTGATAATGACCAGTTT
Source organism: Gilliamella sp. B2824 (assembly GCF_026536245.1). Taxonomy (NCBI): domain Bacteria; kingdom Pseudomonadati; phylum Pseudomonadota; class Gammaproteobacteria; order Orbales; family Orbaceae; genus Gilliamella; species Gilliamella sp. B2824. The sequence continues at coordinate 153,895 of NZ_JAFNON010000006.1, forward strand.
TTAATGCGTTTATTGATAATATATTGAGTAATTTAGATTTAATCATAAAAATAGTGGTTGCCTTTATTTATTTTCAGATAAAAAATCGGGTATGGGTAAGTTATTGGGTTTTGCTGGTTTGTTGCCACCATGTTTACGCCAATGTTTTAATTGATACACCCAAGCTAAAATTTGCGCGACAGCGGTATAAAGTTCAGTCGGAATGGTTTGACCAATTTCACCGTGACGATATAACGCGCGAGCAAGTGGTGGTGCTTCTAATTGTGGAATATCATGTTCACTGGCGATTTCTTTAATCCGTAAAGCCGTGTTATCGGTGCCTTTGGCAAGTAATTTAGGGGCCGCCATAGTTTTTTCATCATAGTGTAAAGCCACCGCATAATGGGTTGGATTGGTGATAATCACATTTGCCTTACTTACATCGTTCATCATTCGGCGCCTTGCCATCGCTTGTTGCACTTGACGAATGCGCCCTTTGATTTGCGGATTGCCCTCTTGCTCTTTAAACTCATCTTTAATCTCTTGTTTCGACATGCGCAATTTTTTTAAATTGCTCCATATTTGATAAAAAATATCAAACCCCACCATTGGAATTAAAGATATGACGGCAAATAACCCACAAATCATAATTAATTGTGCGGCTTTTGCTAACGCATTGCTTAAATACATGTTGGGCAATGAGAGTATGGTAGAAAATTGGTGTAATAAAAAAAGTGCGCATGCAGCAGAAATTAACACGACTTTAAGGATAGATTTGAGTAGTTCAGAAAAAATTTTCGTACTAAATAATCGACCGAATCCGGCAATTGGATTGAGTTTTTTAAAATTAGGTTTAATTGATTGCAAACTAAATAGTAAGCCGCCAACACAAAGCGGCGCTAGGATAGCTACAATCACTAAACCTAAAAAAATTGGCAAAATAGACCAAAAACCAGCTGTGAATAAATTAACCAAATTAAAAATGACTAGCTTATCATCCAAAACATGATTAGACACTTTCATTGCTGTTTTGATAATAACGATCAAATTGCCAACTAAATTGGCACCGATCATCGAAAATAGTGTAATACCTACCAGTAATATGATTAACGAAGTTAGTTCACGCGATCGTGGAATCTGCCCCTTTTCTTTAGCTTTTTTGATTTTACTATCTGTGGGTTGTTCGCTTTTATCTAAATCACTGTCGTCAGCCATATTGAGCTTAAATAAAATTTAGGGGATAAGAATAGTGACAGTATGAACTCAACTCGAAAAAGTTATTGGCTAGAAAAGACCCTAAATTACGGGGTATTTATCGCGTTTACTAACATATAATATCTTTTATCACTAAACTTTGGCGCGTTTTGATGAAATAATTTCGGTCTGTTGATAACCGTGATTAGTATAAACAACCGGATTATTAATGCTTTTTAGATAATCAATTGATTGTTGTGTTAAGTTCATACGTTTTTGAATAATCATGCCATTTTCACGATTAATTAGCGCTAATTGTTGTGTGGTATTGACAATAAATTGCCATTTATCAGCAAGCTTTGCTTTTTCACTATAAGGTGATTGGATATTATGCTGTTTGCTAAATTTTATACGCTTTTCGTCGAGTAATTTTAACTCAATGAGTAGTTGGTTTTTTTGGTTAATAACTGCATTGAGTTGATTGATAGCACTATTTTCAATCAATATTTGCTGTTCATTGTTAAGAACGTCGGATAATGTTTGCAACATAATGATGACGTTATCTAAAATGTTGTCTAATTCTAACATTTTTATTTCCCTTCAGTTTTGAATTAGCTTTTAATATCTTCAATAGTTTGTTGAATTAACGCATCTGCAATTTTACTTGGATTAATCACTAAACTACCGTTGCTAATTGCCTGCTTTATTGTCTTTATTTTTTCGATATCAATATCGTTCTCACTGCACTGCAATTGTGCCATAACATGTTGACTTAACCTTAAGTCAGTGCAAGTGGTTGAATCATTTTTTTCTGGTACAGATGCCTTTGGATTTTTTTGTTGTTCATTGATTACCTCACGGCTGAGTAGTCCCGATATTGTTGTCACCAATTTAGTTGCATCTATACTCATAAAATACCTTTAATTGAAGTTCAAATTTAAATGATTTGTTTAATGGTATTATCGGCAAAAATTTGAAAATCATTAATTTTATTTATTGATTAATTATTATACCTTGCTCACTGACAATACCTTCAACAATCGTGCCTGTATTGAGTTTAACGTGAATATAATCACCCGAGGCACCATTAGCCAACGTTTTACCTTTAGTTGCCACTAAATAACCATCTCCATTGATGATCACTTTAACCTGTTGTCCGGCTTTAACCTGCCAGTGTCTTTTAATCATTGAAGTTTTTATGGGTTCTTGTGGATCGATATGCCGTATTGCAATATGGTTAATAATTTGGCTTTTATCTAAAATGATTGTGGCCGGGAGTTTGTCTAATTGACCTGATTGCTCTGTTATGTGTTGTTCTGTAATTTTGGTGTCGGCATTTATTGCTTGATTGGCAACAATATAACTGCCAACCACATCGACATAGAGTTGGATATATTTGGTTTGATTTTTACATTTTGCACTCAGGGTAAGGTTGCCCCATAGTTTATTTTTACTTAGTAATTTTAATGTTGGTTTACGGCAGTTTAAATCAGGTTGAGCGGCTAGATAACGAATCGCAATATGATCGATTTTTTTATCTTGCAATTGTTCCAAAATAAAATGATGGATCTGATTATCAAGTACATCAGCAAACGATGTTTTCCAGCCTAATAGTATAAAAATGCAAAATATCAATCTAATAAAAAATGTCATAGTTACTTGTTTTTAAAATTATTTATGGTCGAATTTTACTGTATGCGTAAATGGTTTGAATGTTGAAATAAGGACAATTTTTGGTGTTATTTGTACGATGATTTTTTTTTGATTCACTTAAAATTCAAAACATCAATAAAGGTGAGATGATTTTTATGCTGAATAAATTAGATACATTTGTGAATTTTCATCAACAAGCATTAAATATACGTGAAACACGTCAACAGATTTTAGCTGCAAATATTGCTAACAGTGATACGCCGCATTATCAGGCTAGAGATATTGATTTTAATGCTGAATTAAACAAAGCACTGAATAATCAAAATAATATTAATGGCGTAAAACTGCAAGTGACTAACAAAAATCATATTGCAATTCAATCACCTATAACAACCAATACCAATCTTCTTTATCGTATTGCTTATCAAGCTTCGGCTGATGGGAATACTGTCGAAATGGATCAAGAGCGCACGGAATTTATCGACAACACGATTCATTATCAAAGCAATTTAACCTTTTTAGGTGAACAATTTAAGAATGTAATGTCAGTATTACAGCAAGGATAACAATAGATATGAGTTTCTCTATTTTTTCAATTTCAGCTTCAGCCTTAATGGCGCAAACGCAGCGGATGAATGTCAGTGCCAGTAACCTTGCTAATGCTGACAGTGTGACCAGTACTTCAGGTCAAGCTTATCGCGCTAAACAGGTGGTGTTTAGTGTTGATCATCAGGGCTATCAAAATCACATTGCTGGTGTAAAAGTTACCCAAGTTATTGATGATCCAACTCCGATGAATTTAGTTTACGAACCCCATCATCCACTGGCTGATGAGCAAGGTTATATTCAAAAACCTAATGTTGATATTGTCGGTGAAATGGTTAACACGATTTCGGCTTCGCGCAGTTATCAGGCAAATGTAGAAGTCATTAATACGGTAAAAAGTTTAATGTTAAAAACACTGACCTTAGGACAGTAGTAAGGAGTCATTTATGGGAGTGTCTAACGTACCGGTTTCGGAATCATCAACGATAAAAAGCCCACAATCCATGCAAAAAAGTGCAGCGGAAGCAAATTCAAGTAAAGAGTTGCAAGATAACTTTTTAACGCTGCTTATTGCTCAAATGAAGAATCAAGATCCAACTAATCCAATGGATAACAGCCAATTAACTTCGCAGCTGGCTCAAATTAATACCTTAGCTGGCATTGAAAGGTTAAACACAACATTAGGGGTAGTATCTGGTCAAATTGACGACAGTCTTTCTGTTAATGCCAGTAACCTGATTGGTAAAGGTGTGATGGTACCAGGTAATAAAATTTTGGTTGCTACCTCAGAACAAGATGAGAGCGGTGGTGAGCGCGAAACCATTACTACCCCATTTGGTTTTGAATTAGCCCGTGATGCGGATTCTGTTGTTATTACCATTAAAGATGAAAATGGAAATGTGGTACGTGAAGTTGATTTAGGTTCGATTTCCGCTGGGGTGAGCTCTTTTACTTGGGATGGTGAACTTAATGATGGAACAACAGCCCCGGATGGCAGTTATACCTTTACCGTTAAGGCGACAAGCGATGGGCAAAGTGTATCGTCAACGTCACTATCTTATTCTGTCGTTTATGGCGTTATAAATAGTCAAGTGAATAATAAAGTCTTACTTGATTTAGGCATACTTGGTTCAATTAGTATTGACGAAGTTCGTCAAATTCTTTAGGGAGATAAAGTTTATATGGGATTTTCTCAAGCAATTAGCGGTATGAATGCCGCATCAAAACAGTTAGATGTTATTGGTAATAATATTGCTAACTCTGCAACAGTAGGCTTTAAAAGTGCGAGTATTTCATTTGCCGATATTTATGCTGGCTCAAAAGTCGGTATGGGCGTGAAAGTGGCGGCTGTTATGCAAAATTTTAATGATGGCACCGCAACTTCAACCAATAATAGTTTAGATGTTGCTATCTCGGGGAATGGTTTTTTTCGTTTAGTGGATAGTAGTGGTCAAGTTTACTATACCCGTAATGGGCAATTTCAATTAGATGCTGAGCGCAATATTATTTCTGCTGATGGTTTGCAATTAACGGGTTATCTGGCATCAGGTACACCGCCCAAAGTACAACAAGGTAGTGCGCCTGGACCTCTTAAAATTTCGCAAGAAATGTTAAATGCATCAGCGACAACCAAGGCATCGTTACAAACCAATTTAAATTCAAACAGCAAAATACCTGAAAAACAACCTGTCAATGCGCTTGATGCTGATACGTTCAATTATTCCACAACTGTTACTACTTATGATTCATTGGGTAATCAACGTAATGTTCAGCTTTTTTATGTCAAAACTGCCGACAATCAATGGGATGTGCATTATATCGATGGTAGTGATCCGAGCAGTAATTTACAAAAAATTGGGCAGATGGAGTTTGATTCCTCGGGAAAACTCATTAGCAATCCTGAAATGACGATTAATATTAAAGGACTTAACGGATCGGCTGATAATACCTTTACTTTATCATTAGCCAATAGCTCGCAACAAAATATGGGTAAGGAAGTTGGCAGCATCAAAACACCTGTGGTCGATGGTTATGCACCGGGGGATTTAGTCGGTTACAGTATTAGTGATGATGGTTCGATTTATGGTATCTATTCTAATCAACAAACGATGTTACTGGGTCAAATTGCGATGGCTGATTTTGCCAATGTCAATGGATTGGAATCAGCCGGCAACAATAACTGGCGCTCAACCATTAATTCTGGTGCTGAAGTGCTCGGTATTGCAAATTCGGGGACTTTAGGTGCATTAACCAGTGGCGCAGTTGAGTCATCAAATGTCGATATGAGTCAAGAATTGGTCAATATGATTGTTGCTCAACGTAACTACCAATCTAATTCACAAACAATTAAGACTCAAGATCAGATCTTAAATACACTAGTGAATCTTCGTTGATATAAAGGTTATTTATGGATCGCGTTATTTATACTGCTATGTCAGCAGCGAGTCAGACACTTCATCAGCAGTCTATTACTGCCAATAATCTTGCTAATGTATCGACAGTAGGATTTCGAGCACAGCTAACAGCGATGAAAGCTGTTCCTATCATTGGCAATGATAGACCAACAAGGACTATGGTTACCGCGACAACACCAACCTTTGATTCGCAAATGGGGACATTTAATTATACCGGACGTGATTTAGATGTTGCATTGGCAAAAGATCATTGGTTGGCCGTGCAACTACCTGATGGTAGCGAAGCATACACGCGCAATGGCGCTATCGAGATTGATGAAAATGGCACGCTTAAAGTACAAGGTTATCCATTACTCGGTGATAATGATGTATTAACTGTGCCCCAAGGTTCACAAGTTACTATTAGTTCTGATGGAACCTTATCGGCTTTGGGGGCGGGTGACCAGCCAACGACAATTGCGCAAGTGGGTAAAATAAAAAAAGTACAGCTTGAACGTAATGAAATTGTACGGGGTGATAATGGCTTGTTCCAATTAACACAAGCAACACGCGATACCCGAGGCGCGGTTATGCAAGATAACCCTAATACTAAATTGATGTTAGGGGTTTTAGAGGGCAGTAATGTTAATCCGGTTGCTGCTATGGTTAATTTAATTAGCCACTCGCGTCAGTTTGAAATGCAGATGAAAGAGATTATGACGGCTGACGAAAATGCACAAAAAGCCAATCAAATTTTATCATTAACTTAAATGGAATAGGAAAAACAACCATGATTAAATCATTATGGATAGCCAAAACAGGCTTAACTGCCCAGCAAATGAATATGGATATTATTTCTAATAATTTGGCTAACGTTAGTACCGGTGGATTCAAACGGCAACGGGCTGTTTTTGAAGATTTGCTTTATCAAACTATCCGCCAGCCAGGTGCACAATCTTCAGAGCAAACCACCTTACCTTCTGGATTACAAATTGGTACAGGAGTAAGACCGGTTGCAACTGAACGTATTCATAGTCAAGGTAATTTAGAATTAACTGACAATAGCAGTGATATTGCTATTAATGGGCAAGGTTTCTTTCAAGTTTTAATGCCCGATGGCACGCAAGCTTATACGCGCAGTGGTGCTTTTCAAGTCAATCAAAATGGACAGCTAGTGACCGCGGCCGGTTATGAAATTCAGCCAACAATCAATATTCCATCAAACGCAATTAAAATGACCGTAGGCCGTGATGGCGTTGTCAATGTCACGTTAGCTAATCAATCAACACAAGTGCAAGTCGGGCAGTTAACATTACACACTTTTATTAATGATACCGGGCTTGAAAGTGTTGGTGAAAACCTTTACCTCGAAACCGAAAGTTCTGGTGCACCAACTGAAAACACACCAGGGTTAAATGGCGCAGGTTTGTTATATCAAGGTTATATAGAAACATCGAATGTCAACGTTGCTGAAGAATTAGTTAACATGATTCAAGTGCAACGTGCTTATGAAATTAATAGTAAAGCTATTTCGGCCTCAGACCAAATGCTACAACGATTAAATCAACTCTAAACAGTAATCATGCGATGAACATAATGCGATATCTTGGTATTTTAACCGTATTTCTTTTGTTGGGTTGTGCCCAATTACCTAAAAAACCTTTAGTTGAGGGCGAAACAAGCATTGAACCAATGCTGCCTGTAATAGGTAATTCAACCGGTTCGATTTATCAGTCTTCACAACCCACTAGTTTTGGTTATCAACCGATGTTTGAAGATCGTCGTCCTCGTAACATTGGTGATGTGTTAACTATTGTGTTACAAGAAAATGTAAGCGCCAGTAAAAGTTCATCAATCAATGCGGGGCGAAACGGTTCAACCGATTTAAGTGTCAAAGCCGTGCCGCAATTTCTTGATGGCCTAATTGGACGAGGCAAAGTTGATACTGATATTTCTGGTGCAAATGATTTTAAAGGGTCTGGCGGGGCGAATGCAAAAAACACCTTTAGCGGCACGATTACAGTGACGGTTCAAGATGTCATGGTCAATGGTAATTTAAAAGTCATTGGTGAAAAACAAATAGCTATAAATCAAGGCACCGAGTTTATTCGATTTTCAGGTGTGGTTAATCCAAGAACTATTAGTGGCAACAATACGGTTATTTCAACACAAGTTGCTGATGCGCGTATTGAGTATGTCGGTAATGGTTACATTGACGAGGCACAAACCATGGGTTGGTTGCAGCGTCTATTTTTTAATTTTTCTCCATTTTAATGAGTAGTGTTATGCTGAAAAATTTGCGTTTTATTCTCTGTTTTAGTTTGACAATGATCGCAGGTATGCCACTGAGTCATGCTGAGCGTATACGTGATTTAGTCTCTATTCAAGGTGTCAGAGAAAATGCTTTAGTGGGTTATGGTTTGGTTGTGGGGCTTGATGGTACTGGCGACCAAACATCGCAAACTCCATTTACTATTCAAAGTATCACTAACATGCTTTCTCAACTCGGTATTACGGTGCCATCGGGCAGCAACATGCAGCTTAAAAATGTGGCTGCGGTGATGGTAACAGCAAAATTGCCTTCTTACGCCCGAGTGGGACAGCAAATTGATGTGGTGGTGTCCTCACTGGGTAATGCTAAAAGCTTACGAGGCGGAACATTGATTATGACGCCGTTAAAAGGGGCAGATAATCAAGTTTATGCCATTGCACAGGGCAATCTTTTTGTTGGCGGCATGGGCGCAAACAGTAAAAATAGCAGTGTGAGTATTAATCAAATGTCAGGCGCAACCATTCCAAATGGTGCGACAATTGAACGCGAATTGGCAACGCGATTAGATGAACAAAATACAATGTATTTGCATCTAAACCATTTTGATTTTACCCAAGCGTTGAAAATTGCTGATGCGATTAATAAGTTACAAAAAAATACAGCAGTCGCTTTAGATGGGACTACTGTTAGCCTATCTATGCCCAAAGACAGCCAAGCAAGGGTGAAATTTTTATCACAAATTCAAAATTTAGAAATTGGTGTGACGCCAATCTCAGCTAAAGTGGTGATAAATACGCGAACCGGTGTTGTGGTGATGAATCAAAAAGTAAAATTAGATAATTGTGCAGTCGCACATGGTAACTTATCTGTTGTGGTCAATAATAAACTAAAAGTCAGTCAACCCAACACGCCATTAGCAGGCGGTGCAACTGCTATTATCCCTGATGATCAAGTCAGTATAACGCAAGATGGTGGGGCACTACATAATCTCGCTTCAGGTACAGATTTGAAACATGTGATTAATTCGCTAAATGTATTAGGCGCCACCCCAACCGAATTGATGTCAATACTTGAAGCATTAAAAACCGCAGGCTGTTTGCATGCAGCATTAGAAACAATTTAAATTTGAAAATTGAAGATGAATAATAAAATTGGCCAGAGTTTTAACCGTTTTGCTTATGATTTATCGAGTTTGCATCATTTAAAACGAAATGTGACAACCGGTGCAAATGATAGTATCAAACAAGTTGCCGAACAATTTGAAACACTTTTTATTAATATGATGATGCAATCAATGCGTAAGGCTGTACCAGAAGGGGGATTATTTACTAGTGCAGCCACTCAGCTGTTTACCTCGATGTTTGATCAGCAAATAGCACAACAATCTGCAGGTAAAGGATTGGGATTAGCCAATATGCTCACTCAACAATTAACCAAGTCTTCACCTGATGCAGCCAAGATTAACATGCAGTCTAATAGCAATAATAAACATCCTAATTTAAAATTGGCTCAATCTTTATTTTCTGAAAATACTTCGCATCTTTCACCTCAAGCATTAGGGCAAATGCTGTATCATCAACATAAGGCAGACAATGCATCACAACTTAAGTCAAATGAGTTAGCTTTTGACACTACGCGCCAAGATCTTGATGCTGATCATGTTACAACCTTCGTGCAACAGTGGCTTAAACCCGCTAAGCAAGCATCGGGGATTTCTGGTATTCCTTATGAAGTTATAATTGCACAAGCAGCATTAGAAACGGGCTGGGGGCAAAAGGAAATTAAAACAGCAGATAATCTCACCAGTCACAATTACTTTGGGATTAAAGCGACGCCTGCCTGGAAAGGTAGTTCAACGCGCTTAACCACTCAAGAATTTGTGAATAATCGGATGATAAAAATTCAGGATGAATTTAAAGTTTATAACAGTAAACAACATGCATTGACTGATTATCTCAATTTATTAACCAAAAGTCCTCGTTATCGTGCTGTGGTTAATGCGCCTGATGCTCGCTCAGCTGCCAAAGCATTACAAGCGGCAAATTATGCTACCGATCCAAACTATAGTGATAAACTAATTCAAATTATTGGTCGTATTGAGCAAATTGCAGCAACAATACCATCGATATCCACCCGTGGTTTTAAACAAATTGCTTTTAACTAAGCGCACTTTGGTTGTTGGCGCGAGTTGCTATAATCAAAAAGGCGGGTAAACCCGCCTTTAATTTTTAGAGATGTCTTACTGATGATTGCAACAAGTATCATCGCGATAAACTAATTCAAATCATTAGTCGTATTGAGCAAATTGCAGCAACAATACCATCAATATCCACCCGTGGTTTTAAACAAATTGCTTTTAACTAAGCGCACCTTAGTTATTGACGCGAGTTGCTATAATCAAAAAGGCGGGTAAACCCGCCTTTAATTTTTTGAGATAGATCTTACTGATGATGATTGCAATAAGTATCATCGCAATAAACTAATTCAAATTATTGGTCGTATTGAGCAAATTGCAGCAACAATACCATCAATATCCACCCGTGGTTTTAAACAAATTGCTTTTAACTAAGCGCACTTTGGTTGTTGGCGCGAGTTGCTATAATCAAAAAGGCGGGTAAACCCGCCTTTAATTTTTAGAGATGTCTTACTGATGATGATTGCAACAAAAGTACAACTATTAAAAATAGTTAATTACTTCATTTGAAATAAAGACATACTTTGCATATTCATAAAAGTATATTGCGCAGCTTGTAAATTTGCCTGTAACATTACATAATCTGAAATTGCTTCATACCAGTCGACATCTTCAATTTGACTGATTTGGGTTTCAAATTCAATATCTAAGCTGTCACCTAAAGCCGATAATCTTTCTACTTCTGCTAATACTGTTCCGCCAGCCGCTCTTAAAGTTGATATGTTATCAAAAGCATTATCAATCCCTAAACTTGCTTGAGTTAATCCTGCTCGAAATTGCTTAATGGCATCTTCATCGTTATTGTCTAATTTCATATTTAACGCATCAAGCGCATAATCTAGGCTGGCAAAGATGTCGCTTGGTGCATCAGGTTGGTTTGGATTGGCGCCACTCATAAAGGTTTGTGCACCGGTAAAACTAAGTGAAACTTCGCGCGTGTCATCAATCAAAACGTTAATTTGTGATGTTCCACCCACATAATTGACTTTACCTGCTTCATCAACAACAAATGGTGGTGTGTCGTTTTTGTTACCGGCAAATAAATAATTACCATTGGTATCTTTAGCATTGGCTAATGAAATAAGTTGATCTTTTAAACCTTGTAATTTATTGGCAAGATCTTGGCGGTTTTCGTCATTTAATGTTTCGTTTCCGGCATAAACTAACGTTTCTTGAATAGTTTGAATGACGGTATTAACTTCTTTTAAAATCGTATCTTGTCGGCTTAATGATTTATCAACACTTTCGCGTGCTGCTTGGAATTGATCGTTCTTCGACTGTGCTTGTTTAAGGATCAGTGCTTGTGATGCCCCCATCGGATCATCTGAAGGTGTTAAAATTTTCTTACCTGTTGCTAAATGTAATCCAGATTTTTGCCATTTATTGTTAGTATTTAAGATACTATTTAAATTTTTTTGATACATTGAATTAGTACTAATTCGCATTATTAAACCCTTTTATCAATTAGCCAAACCTAAGATGGTATCGAATAGTGTTGTTGCAGCATCAATTACTTTTGCATTAGCTTGATAATACTGCATATAAACCTGCATCGAAATATACTCTTCTTCAATATTAACCCCTGATATAGATTGATTTTGCTCATAAATCTGATCTGTAATATTTTGGTTGGATTGCAGAGAAATTTTGGCGGTATGCGTTTCACTGCCAATATAACTTACTAAGGTGTTGTAAGCACTGTTTAATGTTTTGGTGCCATTAATTAATTTTTCATTTTGTATCTCTAAAAATTTTGCCACATTACGATTGTCACCAGTACCGTTTTCGTCATCGGCAAGCCCAGTAGCAAGTTGATTAACATCTTTTACCAACAATTGTAATGACGAAGCAATATTAGCAACTGGTTTAAGCATAAACGAATCGCCATTAACTGGTGTACCAGTGATTTTTATTGATAAACCATCAAAGTTTAATGCACCATTCTCAACTTGAGGCGTGATTTGCTGATTGTCAGATAATCGCGTTACTATCCAATCACTACCATTAAATTCGATTTTATAATCAGACGCTTTAATATCCTTAACTGATTGATAATCAATGGTTACCGCGGCATTTCCTTGATTTTTAATATTGGCGATACTGCTAGGCGCATTGTAATCAAATAATTTTTCGCCAGCATTACCATTGATATCAACACCTGACATATGGACTTGATTAAATCTTTCAGCCAAATTTAATGCAATTAAACCTAATTGATTACGTGCTTCTAGGAGTGGTCCATCACGAGAAGTTAATAATCCATTTAATCGGCCTGATGTGATATGTTGACTTGTGAGTTCTTGAGTCGCACCAGAAGGATGAGTGTAAATAATTGTATTTAAAGAAGGGTCATCTGTTGAAGGTTGTACTGATAGTTGATTAACTGATGCACCTTGTACTAAATTTAAGCCATTACTAAGCGAAATATTATATTGACCATTTTGTTCGGTGACAGTGATGCCGATAATTTCACTTAATTCATTGACTAGCTGATCGCGTTCATCAAGCAGCGCATTAGGTTGGTTTGCTTCACCCACAGCCTGTAGTTTTGAAATTTTTTGATTTAGTTCTGCAATTTGTTTGGTATAAGCGTTGATTTGATTAACGTTATTGCTTAGTTCAGTATTAATATTGGCAATTTGATTTTTTAAATTTAATTCGGTTTTATTAAATTGATTTACTAGTGAAGTGAGATCGCTAATCACCGTTTGCTTAGTTGCAGCGTCAGCGGCATTTGATGAAAGTTTATTTAAGCTAGAAAATAAATTATTGAGTTGTGATGCAATACTATTTTCATTTTCAGCTAATAAATTATCCACTTTAGATAATTCATTGTAATACGCTTTTATTGAACCATTTTGTGACTGTGCTTGGCGTAATTGTCCAACAACAAATCCATTAAAGGCTCGATTAACAGCACTGACGCACACACCATTACCAACAAAACCAAAACCATATTTAGTACTATTTGCTTGGCTTAAAATTTGTTGTTGACGATTATAACCCGTAGTATGTGCATTACTGATATTATTGCTTATAATATTAAGCATATTTTGTGCTGCATTTAATCCACTAATACCAGTATTCATCAATGAATTTGACATAAAAACTCCCAAATATAGTGTTAGTTAGTCACGCAATAATTAACTAAACGAATATTGTCTATATCGGATTAATTGCTAAAAACTTTAATTATTTTTTGCAAAATTAAACAACGCTGATTTTTGGTAAAACTTTTTATGCTGCATTATTCGGATTGAATTTTTTGTGATTGTTTTAAAAAATCAATGCCAGTCATATTATTTTCATCTTCAATATATTGTTGTGCTGATTTATTTAAGATTAAAATACTGATACGACGATTGGCATCATTACTGTAATTGGGTTTATTTAAGCTTACGGTATCAGCCAATCCAATAATACGAATAATTTTGTTTGAATCTAAGCCACCAGCAATCAGTTCTCTTCTTGATGAGTTTGCTCTGTCAGCTGATAACTCCCAATTACTATAACCCCGATCACCTGTGATATACTGGCGTTCATCGGTATGACCCGATAGCGTAATTTTGTTAGGTAGTGAATTAATGATTGGTGCTAATGCATTTAAAATTTCTTGCATATTAGGGTGAATCACAGCACTGCCGACATCAAACATGGGCTTATCATCGCTAGCCAAAATTTGGATTCGTAACCCCATTTCAGTCAATTCTATAATTAAATTTGCCGCTAATTTTTTAAGTCGTGGATCGAGTTCAAATACTTCATTAATTTTGCGTGCGGTTTCGATTAACTGTAATTTTTCAACCTGTTTTTTCTCAGAATCAGTCAGGTCTTGATGCAAGGTGGTATTGTTTTCTTCCCCTATTTTTTTGTGAAAATCATCGCCACCGCCAGGTATTGGACTTTCACTATCACTGAGGTTTTTTCCGCCATTTTGCCCCAGTATTAAAGGGGTTCTAAAATATTCAGCAATGCCTTGTAATTCTTGAGGGCTAGCTTTAGCAATTAACCACATGACTAAAAATAGTGCCATCATAGCGGTCATAAAGTCGGCATAGGCGATTTTCCAAGAACCACCATGATGCCCACCACTATGCCCAGATTTTTTTTTAGAGATAATTATTTTTACTGAGTTGTTTTTCATTGTTCACTGTTTTCTGTTTGCTGAGTATTTTTTTCTTTGATTTCTTGTAGGTATTTTTCTAATTCAAAGAAAGAAGGTCTTTCATGAGAAAATATGGTTTTACGTCCAAATTCAATACAAATTTGAGGGGCATAGTCATGCATACTTGCAATTAATATCACTTTGACACATTCCAAGATTTTTACACTGTCGGCGTTTTTTTGTCTTAAAAGTGCAGCTAAAGGTGAAACAAAACCGTAGGCGAGTAATATACCTAAAAACGTTCCTACCATCGCGTGAGCAATTAATTCTCCTAATTCGCTTGCCGGTCTGTCAGCTTGTGCTAACGTATTAATAACCCCCATAACGGCCGCAACGATACCAAATGCGGGTAAGCCATCGCCTACACTTGAAATGGCATCGACTGGTTTTTCTAATTCATGTAACTTGGTTTCAATTTCTTCATTCATTAATGCTTCAATTTCGTATACTTCCATGTTGCCACTAATCATTAATCGCAAATAATCTGTTATAAAATCACAGATTTGAGGATTTGCTAAAATAAGTGGATAAGCTTTAAATAGTTCACTTTCTTTCGGGTTATCAATATCAGCCTCGATAGATAATCCGCCATTTTGGCGAACTTTAGTTAAAATGGTGTACATTAAATTAATCAGAGTTAAGTACAATGTTTTATTATATTTTGATGTCTTAAATAATTGACCTAACGATTTAAGTGTAGCGATAATGATTTTTTTTTCGTTACTGACAATAAACGCGCCGATAGCGGTTCCGCCGATAATTAGAAATTCTAACGGTTGAAAAAGTACGGCTAAATACCCTCCACTAAGTACATACCCAACTAGGGCAGAAGCGATAACAACGATATATCCTACAATGATGAGCATTGGCTTTCCTTTTTCTCCATAAACTGATCGTGATTAACTATGCTTATTTTTTTATAATGTTGATTTAAGCTGTCATTTGTTTTGCAATAATCGAATTAAAACCATTGGGTATTGATAATACTTGTAAGCATTTTGCATGGTTTTCTTTCTGTGTTTTGTTATTTTTTTCTGCCCTTGACGGTGGTTGGCATAAACTACAAATAAAACTATTATGCGGTTGATAAGCATGGGTAATAAATCGCCCTTTACATGCTTTGCAGCATGATTGTTGCATTACATTGCTTTCAACAAATTTGACTAAGATCCACGCTCTGGTAAGTCCTAAAACTGGCTCTTCATTATAAGACGGACATTGCTCTAAATACAGTTGGTAGGCTTTTAGAATTGATTGAATGCCGGGTTTGGTACCATGTTTCACCAAAAAGTGATAAGCATTATAAAAAATACTAGAGTGAATATTGGGTTCCCATGTCATAAACCAGGTGGTCGAAAAGGGTAATAATCCTTTAGGCGGTGGACAACCTTGGATCTCTTTATATAATTTGATTAATTTACCACGACTTAAGTTGGTTTCGCTTTCCAGCATTTGAATTCTAGCACCTAACGAAATTAGTCGAATGGCCAGTTGAACTTCCTTATATTTTTGAATAATACTTGTGCATCTCATCCTAATTTCCTATTACTTATTGATTGAATCTAATAGTAAACTAGATAAAAGAATTCCCGTATGCATCTGCTTAATGTCACTCACACGAGATTCTTCGGTTAGTTTTTTCATCATTTCTGAATTTTCAAAACGTAATTTAAATGTTAATTGGTTGGTTTCAGACAACACTAACATTTGAGAAGCACTGAGATTACTAAGCATGTCTGCTGTTTCTTCATCAATACCTAGTCGATACATCGCCATTACTTTATCTTTTTCAAGCATGCGTTGACTTAGTAGTAATGTTGAAAGATTCAAATGATGTATGCATTTAAGAATATCGTCATCTAATATATTACCCAATTTAATCACCAATCCCTATTCAGTAAAATTCGCATTAAAAAGTGCGAAATAAATAAATTTTTATTAGAAATATTTTTTTATGCTTAAAATTACATTTTTAAACGAAAAAAATCAATAAAAAAATAATTTCAATTTATTTTCGATTAATTAAATTTTATTTAGCTCTTTTTTATAAGCTAATTTTACTTTGTATTCTTTTTATTGCTTGGCTGTGTAATTGGCTGACTCGTGACTCACTAATATCCATAATTTTACCAATCTCTTTTAAATTGAGCTCTTCCTGATAGTAAAGCGCCAACACCATTTTTTCTTTTTCTGGCAGTTTTTCTATTTGTTCAATAATGATATTACGCATTTCATCGTTAATGATGTTGGAAAAAGGCGTGTTATCATCTTGATAGTCAATCATCGCATCCAAACTGTCACCAAGTTTTTTTTGTATTTCGTCGTAAGAATATAGTTGGCTATAATTGGAATCTAATAATATTTTTCGATATTCGCTTAGAGATAATTGTAAGTAATTGGCAATTTGTTGATCAGTTGGTGCAACACCTAACTGCTGTTCAAGTTGATGAATTGCCTGAGTGACATCTTTAATTTTTTTGCGTGTTTGTCTAGGTAGCCAATCTCGACTACGTAACTCATCTAACATGGCGCCTTTGATTCGCGGGATGGCGAAGGTTGTAAACGTATTACCTTGTGATGCATCATAACGTTTTATTGTGTCTAATAAACCGATATAACCAACTTGTAATAAATCATCAAGCTCTACTGTTGTAGGTAAACGTACTGCTAATTTTAGTGCTTCATTACGAACCAAATGAGTATATTTTTGCCAATCAGCTTCATTCATTACACCTTGTGAGTTATAAAGCTTATCATTCATTTTATGAACCAATGTAAAAAATGCCTGATGGTATTATGGTGATAATCGGTTAATTTAATGGCGAGAATAGCGTAATAAATAATAGGTATTTGGCATTATTAGCAATAACGGAAATTAAACCGTTATTGCTAAGTTCAAAATTAGAGTAACCAGAAAAATTTAGATTAAAAACTTATTGTAATAAAGATAGTACTGATTGTGGTACTTGGTTAGCTTGTGCTAATACAGATGTACCTGCTTGTTGTAAAATTTGACCGCGCGTCATATTAGATACTTCGGTTGCATAATCAGCATCTTCAATTCGGCTACGTGCAGAACTTAAGTTATTTACTGTGTTATTGATGTTATTCACAGTTGATTCAAAACGGTTTTGTACCGCACCAAGCTCACCACGTAATGCATCAATTTTTGATAATGCTGCATCAAGTGTTTTTAATGGATCTGCTGTTGGTGTGTTTGATACATTGAAAGCGGCTAGACCTAATTCTGTACTATCAATTTTTTTCAAATTGATTTCAATGGTTTCGCCGTCATTTGCGCCAACTTGGATTTTTAGTGATTTATCTGCTGACAATACTTTAGAACCATTGAAATCAGTTTGTTTAGATACACGGTCGATCTCTTCTAAACGTTGATCGATTTCGTTTTGGATTGACTCTAAATCGCTTTGAGAGTTAGTGCCGTTTGCTGCTTGAACGGTTAATTCACGAATACGTTGTACGTTGTTATTAATTTCGTTTAATGCACCTTCAGTTGTTTGCGCAAGTGAGATACCATCATTTGCATTACGTGCTGCTTGAGTTAAACCTTTAATGTTTGAAGAAAAACGGTTAGCGATAGCTTGACCTGCTGCGTCATCTTTAGCGCTGTTAATACGCATACCAGATGAAAGACGTTCAATAGCTGTGCCAAGCACACTTTGTGAATTGTTAAGGTTATTTTTTGCCATTAAAGACATCGTATTAGTATTAATTACTTGTGCCATTTTTATCTCCTTTAATATTATTAGTAAAATCAACGTGATACTGATTATTAATTCAATATTCTTGCTGACAGATAATGTATCGGTAGTAAAAAAAGAAACTTTAATTTTTTTCTACATTATGGTTGATTTTACTCAGTTTTAATGGCGATTTTTGTTAGGTAAATTGATATAAATCATTTAATTAAATTATTTTTTATGTTTTATAAAAACGCACCGTTTTTATTATGTCTCGATAAAATTTCAAACCTGATTAAACTTTTTAGTAAGTTAGCCGATATAAAACTTATCGAATAATTGTTATAGGTTGATCAGATAATGGCAATGAGTGTGTTAGGTATCGGTTCAGGAATCGATCTTAATGAAGTTTTAAATCAATTAGAGTCTGTTGAAAAAACACGTTTAACTCCAATTAAATCACAACAAAAAGCGGTTAATGCCAAAATTAGTGGATTTGGTAAGTTAAAAAGTGCGTTAACGGCATTTAATTCAGCCACCGAAAAATTGCAGAAAAAAGATTTATTTCAAAGCAAACTCGCAACTGGCAATGATAGTTATTTTACAGCTAAAGTAAATAGTCAAGCACAATCAGGTAATTATGCTGTGAGCGTTGAGCAATTAGCGACTTCGCATAGCGTTGCAACAACGTCAATTAATGATAAAAATATGAGTCTAGGAAGTGATAGTGAAAGCCGCACAATGACCATTAAGCAAGCTAATGGTAGTGAACTCAATATTGTGTTATCTAAAGATGAAACCTCGCTAGAGTCAATTGCTAATGCAATTAATCACGCCAAAGTAACGAATGCTGATGGTAGCACGAGTGAATCGACGATGAATGCAGCCGTTGTTCGTTCAGGTACAGGAAGTTATCAGTTAGTTATCACCGCTAAAGAGACCGGTGAACAACAGACTATTACGTCCATTTCGTCAGATGATGAGCAGTTAAATAACATAATTGGCTTTGACTATAATCAAAAAGATAATGCTAATATGACTGAAGTTTGTCAAGCGCAAGATGCTAAGTTTACTTTTAATGGTATTGCCATTACCAGTGCTTCAAATACCGTTAAAGATGTGGTTGCAGGTATTGATATTACGTTAAAGGCAACGACTACAACTAGCGAAAATTTAACCATAACGGCTGATAACGAAAAAGCTGAAGAAGCTATTAAACAGTGGGTTGAAGCATTTAACCAATTACAATCAACCATATCGAGCTTGACTAAATTTACCGCAAAAGAGGCCAATTCCGAAGAGTTAGATAGTAATAATGGACCGCTTATTGGTGATTCTACTTTACGTAATATCGATCAAAGTATTCGTTCAATTTTTGCAAAAGGGCAGGCTGGGGAGTTTTCGGTTTTAGCACAAATTGGTGTGAATATGGATAATAATGGTTCATTAACGATTAACCAAAATCAATTACAAAAAGTACTGAGTGAGAATAGTGAAGCTGTTGCTGAGTTGTTTATTGGTGATGGTCAAAATAGCGGTATCGCTAATGAGGTTTTCGCTAAGATTAGTGGATTTATTGATAATGACGGTATGATTGATTCAGCAACGAATGGTTTAAATTCGACATTAAAATCATTAGATAAGCGTTATGAACAAGTGAATAACTCAATTGAACAAACTGTTGAACGCTATCGAGTGCAATTTACTAAGTTGGATGTTTTAATCAGCTCGTTAGATAGCATGAGTAACTATTTATCTACTCAATTTGACATGATGGCCAATTTAAAAAAATAGGAATACCCGATGTATAAAGTTGGTTCTGATGCTTATCAGCAAGTTAGTTTAGAAACAAAAGTTAGCCAGGCGTCCCCACATCAATTGATTGTATTACTGTTTGATGGTGCACTTAATGCTATTCGCTTGGCCAGTTTACACATTGAACGAGGCAATATTGCGGGTAAAGGCGCAGCAATTTCAAAAGCCATTAATATAATTGATAATGGGTTGAAAAGTTGTTTAGACCTAGAACAAGGTGGCGAAATTGCTGAAAATTTAGATCGTTTATATCACTATATGACTCAACAATTGGTGCTAGCAAATTTACATAATGATAGGCAAAAATTACAAACTTGCTTTGATTTGCTTAATAATATTGCTGAATCTTGGCGCGAAATTGCGAGATAAAAAGGAATGGAATGTGAAAACATCTTTATTAGAACAATATGAACAACTTAATTATGTCACTGAACAAATGCTTATCAATGCGCGTGATGAAAATTGGGATTTATTGTTAACTTGGCAAGCTAAATATCACCAATTAACGAAAGCGATTATGCAAGTCGATGATCTCACTGCTGTTGATAAAATACCTTTAAAACAGCAAGATATATTTAGTATGTATATTAAAAATATTCATAGCTATCAACAGCAAATTAGCCAATTAATTATTTATCGTCATGCTCAATTAAAAGAGTTAATTGGCGAACAAGTCGATTATCAAACAAAGCTTGATAGCTATCAAAAAATTGCAAGTTTAATCTAATTTGTCTTATTAGCTTTAGTTTTATTAATAAAATACGGTTAAATATTAACTATGTTGAGCAAAATAGTTATATTGTTGGCTAGTGATTTTTGGTTATGATAAGTGGTATCGCAATCACTTATCAGATGTTTGAATCTTGTTTAGCACTGCTTACAACCGTTTATAGCAATATGACAAGCTGTGAGTAATGCTAAACCTGCAAATTGAAGATAGCATAGACAATAACAGTATTTAAACATTCATGTTCATGATTTCTTGATAGGCGCCAATGAGTTTATTACGTACTTGAATACCAAATTGAAGTGAAACCGAAGATTTTTGCATATTAACCATCACTTCATTTAACGTGATGTTGGGCTTTCCTTGTTCAAAAGCTTGTGCTTGATTATGGGCCTGAATTTGTGTTTGGCTAATGTGATCGAGTGCCATTTTTAATGCCGCAGTAAAATCAGATTGTGCGCTCTTTGCTTGGTTGTTTATTGTGGCGTTGGTTTGATTAAAATCAACTAGAAAGGTGTTATTAATTGTATTTAGCGTGTTCATGGCGTTAAAAGTCATCTCTTCTTAACTTGCTCAATATGTGATTGAATTTAACATACAACCTTAAATCTAAATGCCACAAGTAAGGGGTAAAGCATTTGCTTTTTTAGCTATTGATTTTTTTAAATGGATTGATAATAAACTCTAGAACAAATCTAATTAGTTTAGCATTAGGGTTTTTATGGATAGCCAAACTGTCGGTAACAAAGGCGAATCAATATTGAGCAAGTTACCATTTATCAATCAATTTAAACAAAATCGTAAAATGCTGCTGCTTGTTGCTGGCGTGGTTGTGCTTGCTATTAGTAGTATCGCCTATTTATGGCTAAAAGACGATAATTATGGGGTTTTGTTTAGCCAGTTGAGCGATAAAGATGGCGGCGAAATTATTAGCCAACTCGATAAGATGAATATTCCTTATCAGTTTTCATCTTCAGGATCGACTATCTTAATTCCTGCTGATAAAGTTTATGACACGCGCTTACGTATTGCCCAGCAAGGCTTACCTAAAGGTGGTGCTGTTGGTTTTGAATTACTCGACAAAGACAGCTTTGGTATGAGTCAATTTAATGAACAGATTAATTATCAACGCGCATTAGAAGGTGAACTGTCAAGAACCATTTCAATTATTAGTAGTGTGGATGATGCAAGAGTGCATTTAGCGATGCCTAAGCCCTCTTTATTTGTACGTGAAAGAAAATTTCCTTCCGCGTCTGTAGCATTAACATTATTACCTGGACGCTCATTATCACAAGGGCAAATTGATGCTATTGTTCATTTAATTTCAAGCAGTGTACCGGAATTACAAGCAGAAAAAGTCACAATTATTGACCAGCAAGGTCATTTATTAACGGGTGAAAAATTTCGCGACGGTAACGTCAATGTCGCGCAGTTAGAATACAGTCAAAAAGTAGAAGATACCATTCGAGAGCGGGTCGAAAAAATCATTACACCGGTGTTAGGTAAACAAAATATTATGGTGCAAGTTAATGCTGATATTGATTATAGCCGGCAAGAAGCAACATCTGAAACCTTCGATCCCAATAGTGATGCTGCTCAGCAAACCCTACGTAGTAAGCATCAAGTGGAGAATCGTCAGTTAGCAGCAAACGATAACACCGGTGGTGTGCCGGGCGCTTTGTCAAACCAACCTATGCCAACACCGAGTGCGCCCATAGATGAGAATCCAGACTCAAAATCAAAAGATGATAAGAAAAAAATTTATAATTTACAATCAAATAATACGTTAAATTTTGAAGTAAATAGACAAATCGTGCACAGTAAAATCCCAGAAGGGCGTATTAAACGATTGTCAGTCGCTGTGCTGGTTAATTATAAATTTATGGCTCAACAATTGGATCAATCTCAATTACAAGAGCAATCAGACAATGCCAAGGAACCAGCACCACAGTGGGTGAAATTAGATAAAGATGAACTGGATAATATTGAAGCATTAGCGCGTCAAGCAATGGGATTTTCTGATTCACGCGGTGATACGTTGACGGTTGCAAATTTAAAATTTACCGATCAAGCGTTCGAAACGGATGATAGCTTGCCATTTTGGCGAACACATGAGTTTTATGATGTGCTAAAAACAGTAATTAAATATCTTGTTTATGTTTTAGTGTTATGGTTTGTTTGGCGCAAAATGTTACGTGCTTTATGGATTAAATTACAACGCCAGCTCTTTAATGTGAATCATGCTTCAACTGATACTAAATTATCGGGTGAGGATAAGTTAGATTATAAGGCGCATAGTAAACAGCAGCAGAAGATATTTGAAGATAATATGCAGCAGCAACAATATATTCGCAAAATTGTCGAGAAAGATC
This sequence comes from Gilliamella sp. B2824, assembly GCF_026536245.1. Lineage (NCBI taxonomy): Bacteria > Pseudomonadati > Pseudomonadota > Gammaproteobacteria > Orbales > Orbaceae > Gilliamella > Gilliamella sp. B2824. Next base: position 176,906 of record NZ_JAFNON010000006.1, read on the forward strand.
CTCGGGTCATGGCGTTAATTATACGTGGTTGGATAAGTAAGGCGGACACAAATCCATGAATTTAAGTTTAAGTGAATCTCAAAAAGCAGCAACTGTGTTAATGGTGTTAGGTGAAGAGCTTGCCGCTAATGTTATGCAATACCTTAATCCTAAAGAGGTACAGCAAATTAGTAGTGCCATGATGTCGTTACCACAACTTTCTCAAGAACAGTTGAAAGACATCTTAAATGAATGTCAAAAAACACTTGAAGAGTGTGCTGTACTTAATACTGATACCAATGGTTATTTACGTTCAATTCTCGAAAAATCAATTGGTACTGAAAAAGCCGATCGGTTACTTGATGAGTTGTTAGAGGTCGATTTAGAAGAGGCGAAAGACGGACTTGAGATGCTTAATTTTGTCGATGCGGCCAGAGCGGTTGATTTAGTTAAAAAAGAACATCCACAAATTATTGCTACAATTTTAGTTCATTTAAATCGAGACTTAGCTGCCGAAATTTTAAATTTATTTGATGATGAATTACGTAATGATGTCATGCTTCGAATCGCAACATTTGGCGGAGTTGAGCCGTCGGCACTTCAGGTTTTATCTGCCTCATTATCGACGTTACTACATGGTCAAAATATTAAACTTAATAACCTGGGTGGTATTCGTACTGCGGCTGAAATTATTAACTTGATGAAATCACAACAAGAAGAATTGGTGATCAATTCCTTACGTGATTATGACAGTGAACTTGCACAGAAAATTATTGATGAAATGTTCTTGTTCGAAAATCTGGTTGAAGTCGATGATAGAAGTATCCAACGTCTACTTAAAGAGGTGGATAATGAAACATTGATTATTGCCTTAAAAGGCGCATCAGTGGCATTACGTGACAAGCTATTAAGTAATATGTCACAGCGTGCAGCTTCGATTTTACGTGAGGATTTAGAAAATAGACCACCAGTGCGCTTATCTCAAGTCGAAACAGAACAGAAGAAAATTTTGGTTATTGCGCGCAAATTGGCTGAAAGTGGTGAAATGATTTTAAGTAGCGGTGATGACGAATATGTATAATCGAACCAATACCCTGAGTTGGGAACCATTAAGTTTTCAGGATTTAACGTTAGTTAAGTCACAAAAGTTAACCAAAAAGAAAATAACTAAACATGCTGATAAGGTTGAGCTCAAGCCAGAGCCTAAAGTTATTGAAGTCGACAACAGTGTTATTGAACAACAATTAGCCATTATCAAGCAACAAGCAAAAGAGCAAGCTTATCAAGAGGGATTTAATTTAGGTAAAGAAGAAGGGTTTAATATAGGTCAACAAGCAGGTTATGAGCAGGGGTATGCCATTGGTCAGCAAGAAGGCAAAGCGGCAATTGAACAGCAGCTTAATGCAGAAAAATTAAAAGCAGTGGAGACAATAACTAATTTAGTTAGCCATTTTCACGCCGCTATCAATCAAATTGATGATTTAATTGTTCCTCAATTGTTGGATCTAGCCTTAGTTGCGGCACAAAAAACGGTCGGGACAATATCTAAAGTTAAACAAAAACAGTTAATGCATACCATTAAGACCTTAATTGACGAAGGTTCGATGATAATTAAGTCAGCTTCTTTGCATCTGCATCCCGATGATCTGTTATGGATTGAACCATTATTACAAGATGAAATTAAACAATATCATTGGCAATTAGTTGCAGATACGAATGTTGAATTAGGTGACTGTAAAATATGGACCGATACTAATCAAGTCGATGCTAGCAATGCTTGTCATTGGCAAATGATGGCCGATTGTATACAAGGAGAGAATCTGTAGCGTGAGCTTGGCAAAGCAATGGGCTGCTAAAATTGAGTATGCGACGCAGCAGCTGCAATCGTTATCGTTAATTCGTCATTATGGACGATTAGTTAAAGCTTCGGGCTTGGTACTTGAAGCTATCGGATTAAAATTACCGTTAGGATCAAATTGTTTTGTTGAGCGGCAATCACATGGAAAAATTGATGCGGTGGAGTGTGAAGTCATTGGCTTTAACGATAAAACTCTATATTTAATGCCTTTTGATACCACTGAAGGTATTTTGTTAGGTGCTAGAGTTTATACCGCACAATATGATTTAGCCCACTTTAATCATAAAGTGTTGCCTATTGGTATGGCATTGTTGGGTCGGGTTGTTGATGCAGCTGGAAGACCATTAGATGGTATGCCATTACCTGAAAATATTGAATATCAAGGATTAGCTAATCCATCGCTCAATCCACTACAACGTACACCTATTGATGAGATCTTAGATGTAGGTATTCGAGCTATTAATGCGCTGTTAACCATTGGTCGAGGGCAAAGAATGGGGTTATTTGCCGGTTCAGGTGTTGGTAAAAGTGTTTTATTAGGGATGATGGCGCGTTATACCAAAGCCGATATTATCGTCGTTGGCTTAATTGGTGAACGTGGTCGGGAAGTGAAAGATTTTATCGAAAATATTTTAGGAAAAGAAGGATTAGCGCGATCGGTTGTGGTGGCTGCACCTGCTGATGTTTCACCGCTACTGCGTTTACAAGGCGCGGCATATGCAACAAAAATTGCAGAAAACTTTCGCGATCAAGGATTTAACGTGCTACTCATTATGGACTCGTTGACCCGTTATGCCATGGCGCAACGAGAAATCGCTTTAGCGATTGGCGAACCGCCCGCTACCAAAGGTTATCCACCTTCGGTATTTGCTAAATTACCGGCATTAGTTGAAAGGGCAGGTAATGATGATAAAGGTCAAGGATCGATTACTGCATTTTACACCGTATTAACTGAAGGCGATGATCAGCAAGATCCGATTGCAGACTCAGCACGTGCTATTTTAGATGGGCATATTGTATTATCGCGTTCACTTGCAGAATCCGGGCATTACCCGGCAATTGATATTGAAGCGTCAATCAGCCGTGTCATGACTGATTTAACGCCTGTTGCCGATGAAAAAAAATCTCGGTTATTTAAACAGCTATTTTCGAGTTTTCAACGAAATCGTGATTTGATTAATGTCGGGGCTTATGTTTCGGGCACCGATTCTTTATTAGACAGCGCTATAACATTGTACCCAGCAATGAAAGATTTTTTACAACAAGGCATTGATGAACATTGTAGTTATCAAGATGCTTATCAACAATTAGCCAATATGTTGCAACCCATTTTAACTAATTAAAAGGGGGGGATGATGAATAAAAGTTCAGGATATTTGGCGTTTTTAACATTAAAAAAGTTAGCGAAAAAATCGCTAGATGATACGTTAATTAAGTTAAAAAAAGCTGATGATAATCAGCGTCATGCTCAGTCTCAGCTCAATTTATTAAATGAGTATTATCTTGAGTATCAGGGACGATTGAATAAAGCCTTATTTAATGGCATTAAAGGACATGAATTATCAAATTTTCAGGCTTTTATTGCAACACTTGAGCAAGGTATTGCGAAACAAAGAAAGTTATTATTGACGTTAGATATCAAAAAAAAACAGATAACGCATGAACTTAATCAATCTCAAAAAAAGCTTAATACTTATAAAACATTGTTAGATAAGCAGCAGCAAAAATATGTAGAGCAACAAAACCGGTTACAACAAAAACTCACAGATGAATTTGCTCAGCAACAATTAGCCAGGAGAGCGTTAAATGAATATTAACCTAATCACTGATGTAGCATTAGCATCTTCAAAGCAGTTACCCTCAACGGATGAAGATTTATCGTTGGCAAATAGCGAGTTATTTCAGCAATTATTACACGCTAATCAAAATCATGGGTTAGGTTTGCAACACAGCCTTAACTTAACGCCAAAAATAAGTGATGATAGTGACGCGGATCTTCAACAAGATGATAATAGTTTAGCTATGGTATGGATAACGCCATCTCCGCTAGAAATCGTTAATTCCCGATCAGATGTAACATTAAATGATATGATTGCCCATCATTTAATTGAGAAATCAGATTGGGTCTTAAATGCTAATCAATCGGCTAAGGTTGATAGCTTGCCGTTGAATACGCTGCAAGATGCTGATTTTCAGACAATTGCCAATAATCAAGTTACCGAGTTGTTGATATCGATCAATGATAGTGAACAATTGATCAACAACATCTGTCAGCCAGATGAGTTCTTTAATCAACGTAATGGCGCTAGTAACCGTTTAATGGCAGAAGATTTGGCGGATAAAACAATTACCGCCCATTATTTGCAAACAGATACATCAAGTCAGATGCTCGATTCTGGTAGTATAAATAAACCCATTGCTTTATTTGATCAGTTTGCAACTAATTCTGTAGATAATGATACTGTCATTCATGCCCAAGCCGATAATCATTTTGTGACCAGTATTAATACGTTCACTCAACCTTTTTCACAACAAGCTGCGCCTGTTTCAACCTCGACGTTTGTGATGAATTTGCCTATGCCGGTTGATGTAACACAGTGGCAGGCAGCGTTGACTGAGCAAATTAGCTTAATAACACGTCAAGGTCTTCAAAGTGCGGAAATCAAGTTACACCCGGAACAATTAGGATCGTTACACATTAAGCTTGATCTGCTCGATGATAAAATCAATATGCATATGATAGTTGCCCATTCGGCAGTTAAAGGTGTTTTGGAATCTACATTGCCTTATCTTAGAGCTTCCCTTGAAGAGCAAGGCATGAGTTTAGCACAAACCAATATTAGTGATTTTTCAACGATGCATCATTCAGAGCAATCCTCTGGATATAAATCAAGTAAAAATCATCAATTCACTGCTGCTAATTCAGATACCATTGATGAATCTGTTGAGCAAGTGGAGGCTGACAAGCCATTATCATACTTAGGATTAAGTATATTTGCTTAAGTGAAGGCGTTAGCTTCGGTTTAGCCGTTGTTTCAATGTTAAAAACGTCGAATAGGTGATATTTTTATTGTCTATTCTTCAAATCAATTTTTGGCGCATGATTTATTATTTTTGTAATTTTTACCATTTAGTTGGTCAAAAAATAATTTTAAATTTTTACTGAGATAATAATTAATATGCAAACTACCAAGAAAAAAGTAAGTATTTTAAACATAATACTTATTATCATTACGTTATTAGCATCAGGCACTGCAGTTTATTTATGGTTACAAAATCATTCAAGTAACAAGCCTCAAGTTGAGCAAGAAACGCCAATTGTATCTCCGGTATTTTTAACTTTAAAACCTTTTACCCTTTCGTTACCGGTTGCCGAAGATAATAGTGATGCGACTAAAATTTTGTATGTTGGTATGGTGTTACGCGTTGCTGATGAGCAACAAAAAACAGTTTTGTTAGAATATTTACCAGAAGTGAGAAGTGATGTTTTACTTTTGGCATCAAAGCAGTATGTTAATAATCTTAAAAAAGAGAACGGTAAAACTGATTTACAAGAAAAGATTAAGTCGACGTTAACTCGTCAATATGACGCAAAACATTCTGTAAAAATTGATGAAGTGCTATTTACTGATTTTATACTTCGGTAAGTATTATGTCTGATAAGCAAGAATCAACAGTTGACATTAATCTAACTCCAGATGCTGAGTTTACTCATAACCCAGCAGAGGCTCAATCCGATATTTTGATTGATTCTCAGCAATCTGTTGGTAAAAAGGTTGAAGTCAAACCCTATGATTTATCGGTAAAACATAGTTTTATTCCTGAGCGATTAACCGCTTTAGAAATTATTAATGAACGTTTTTCGCGCCAGTTTCGCATTGGCTTATTTAATTTACTTCGCCGTAACACCGATGTTATTGCTTGCCCGATTGAGCCCAAAACATTTAAAGAGTTTTCGGCAATTTCAGCAACAAATCATCTAAATTTAGTCCATCTTAATCCACTAAGGGGGACGAGTTTATTTTCATTTTCCCCAGAACTGGTGTTTATTGTTGTCGATACTTTATTTGGCGGTGATGGTCACCTCTCTAAAGTTGAAACAGAAGGGCGAGAATTTACTCATACTGAACAACAAATTATAAAACGAGTATTAGAGCTCGCTTTAACTATCTATCAAAATGCTTGGGCAGATATATATTCAATCGAAACTGAATATATTCGTTCTGAAATCCAAAGTAAATTTACCAATATTACCAGCTCGCCGGATGATGTTGTATTAACAACCACATTCAAAGTCGAAATCGGTAATTGTAAAGCTACATTTTGTATCTGTATTCCTTATGCAATGGTTGAACCCATCAAAGAATTACTAATAAAACCGCCAGTGGAACAACAAACGTATCAGGATGATAATGTTTGGATGAGTTCGTTAACCAGTGGGATTAAACAATCAACCGTTGAATTAGTGGCTAACTTTACTCATATCCATACCACAGTCAATAAACTTTTAGCCTTAAAAGTGAATGATATTTTAGTAATTGAAAAGCCTACACATCTTGATGTCACTGTTGGCGGGGTGCCAGTGCTAAAAGGTCACTATGGTAAAGTGAATAAACAATATGCAATTCAAGTCGAACAGGTAATTAATCCTGTTTTAGAACAACTGAATGAAGGAGCACTTAATGACTGATAGCAAATCAACTCATGATGAGGATCAAACGTCCGCTATGGCTGATGAATCAGTGAGTAAACAAACTATTTTTGAAACACTTTCACCACAACAAACCGAAATCAAAAAGCAAGATATCAATTTGATTTTAGATATTCCTGTGAATTTAAGTGTTGAATTGGGCCGAACCAAAATGGCGATTAAAGATCTCTTAAATTTAACGCAAGGCTCAGTTATTGCATTAGATGGTTTAGCCGGTGAACCTTTAGATATATTAATTAATGGTTATTTAATTGCACAAGGTGAAATTGTGGTGGTGGGTGATAATTATGGTGTGCGAATTACTGATATTATTACACCTTCTGAACGTGTACGTAGATTGAGTCGTTAATGTCTAGCAACAATCAACATACATCTCAAGCAATATCCACAAGTGAGCATATCGTGCCTTCTTCATCAGAAATGAACCTGTATACACAAATTGCAACATCGATGGGTCTATCCTTTGTTTTAGTTATTAGCGTTATTTTGTTATTAGGTTGGATGGTCAAGCGGCTGAGTTGGAAAAAAAAGACAAAGCAGTTAATTGAGGTTAAATCTACCTATAACTTAAGTCCAAAAGAACGCATTATTTTAGTACATGTTGATCACCAATTATTGGTTGTCGGGGTGAGCGCACAACAAATGACGTTATTACATACGATAGATGAACAACGTACTGAAATGTTATTATCCCAATCTACCGCAAGCAAAGAATCAAGTAAAAATAATTTATTTCATCAACTATTACTGTCTACATTAAGTTCGAAAAGGAGTAATAACGAGTGAAGTTAAAAATCGTTTTTTTACTTAGCTTATTATTATTCAGTCAATTATGTCAGGCTGACGTTTCGCCGTTTTCTTTAATTGCCGAACCCACAGCGCAAGGTGGGCAAAGTTGGTCATTGCCGGTTGAAACACTAGTATTTATTACACTATTGACCTTCATTCCCGCTATTTTGCTGTTAATGACCAGTTTTACGCGGATTATTATTGTATTAGGTTTGTTACGTAATGCACTTGGCACCCAGTCAGCGCCACCTAATCAAGTTATATTAGGTATTGCCTTGTTTATGACATTTTTTATTATGTCACCGATATTTGATAAAATTTATCAAGATGCTTATTTACCTTACTCTCAAAACCAAATTACCCTGCATCAGGGCTTATCTACAGCCAGTCAACCATTACGAGAGTTTATGTTAACTCAAACCCGTGAAGATGATTTAGCGTTATTTGTAAACATGTCTCATTCAGGTGATATTGCAACGCGTGATGAAATTCCTTTAAAAATATTGGTGCCCGCGTTTGTGGTGAGTGAACTTAAAACTGCTTTTCAAATCGGTTTTACGCTTTTTATTCCCTTTTTAGTGATTGATTTAGTGGTAGCAAGCACACTCATGGCGCTCGGTATGATGATGGTTCCACCAGCAACGGTATCTTTACCCTTTAAAATCATGCTGTTTGTGTTAGCTGATGGGTGGCACTTATTATTAGGATCGTTGGCGCAAAGTTTTTTTAGTTGAGGAGTGTTATGTCATCTGAATATATCAGTACATTAGCGATGCAAGCGATAAAAGTGGCAGGCTTGCTTGCTGGTCCTTTACTCCTTGCTGCACTCATTACTGGGTTGATTATTAGTTTGTTACAAGCGGCAACTCAAATTAATGAAATGACATTGTCTTTTATCCCAAAGATTTTGGCAGTAGTTTTAGTACTCATTATTTTAGGTCCATCAATGTTATCAACAATGATTGATTATATTCGAATCGTTATTACCGATATTCCAAACTTAACGCGTTAGGCTTAATGGATTTTAATATTCAGCAATTACTTAATATTGATTTGTTTACTTGGATAAAACAGTGTTTTTTTCCATTTGTACGCATTTTAGCATTGATTATGGTTGCCCCTATTACCGGTGAAAAAGAGGTCCCTAAGCGACTTAAGATTGGTTTAGCTTTATTTATTACTATACTTTTACCCTTACCTGAGTTTGATAATACTTTAGGGATCTACTCTTTTATCGGGGTTGCTGTTATTTTTCAACAAATTGTCATCGGTGTCATGATAGGTTTTACTATGCAGTTAGCATTTATGGCAGTCAGGTTTTCGGGTGAATTAATTGGTATGCAAATGGGACTTGGTATGGCGACTTTTTTTGATCCAATTGGTGGCCCTGCAACCTCGGTATTATCGCGCTTAATTAATATAATTGCACTGTTAATGTTTCTAAGTTTAAATGGTCATTTGTGGTTGTTATATGGCTTGGCTAATAGCTTTGATATCATTCCAATTAGCTTTACCCCTTTAAAACAAAATGGCTATTTAGTTTTAATTGAAGTTAGCGCATCATTATTTGTTAATGGTCTTATGTTAGCCCTTCCGTTAATGACATTGTTGTTGATAATTAACGTCGCGCTTGGTTTATTAAACAGAATGACACCACAATTATCCATTTTTGTGGTCGGCTATCCGGTGACCTTATTATTGGGACTGACCATGTTAACTTACCTGATTTCAACATTGCCTGTTTTTGCCGAATCTATTTTTGAACAAATGTTTGAACATATTTCAACCATGCTTTTGGGTTTAAGTGATAGTAATTAAATCTAAAATTGATAGGGTTATATGCTAACTTAATAAATAGTACAGTGATAAGCCAAGTTAGGCACTTTGTTGTACATAGTATTAATGGTGGAGTCGGTTATGATGGCTATGAAAACAAAATAGGAAAAATTAATTAAGCAATAGCTATATTTACATATAAATCACTCCAGCTATAATTTTTTAGATAAAAAGAGTTATCAAGGATAAATAATTAAGGGATGATGTGATTATCGTCCCTTATATAATATTTATTTTTAATTTAAATTTTGTTTAGCTAGACTATTAATTTTCATGCCAACCTAGATAATCAAGCATGATATTCATTAATGGTTTTTTCTATGGGGCTGATGTAAAGCCTAACAACAATGCTATTATCACTTTTTTCAGCATCTTTATTTTCGTTAATGTGTTGCAATCAATTAAATTTATCATCAATTTACAAGCTGGGGTATTAACCTAATAGTTAATAATGGTAATTTTTCAGCATGATAAGCATATAGATGATCGTAAAGGTGATTGTTGTTAACGCGAACATGCGAAAGGTATTTTAATTTTATAAAAAGTTTTAATAACAAAATAGGGGTAAGTATTTTACCTATTGAAGTGTTTGTAATACTGATAAGATCAGTATTACAAACATTTATTGACTAAGCTTTTTTGACAAAGCAGGCTTTTAGCATAATTTTCATACCATCAATTTTACAATCGATTTCATGATCGCCTTCAACTAAACGAATGCCTTTTGCTTTAGCCCCTTTTTTCAGCACAGTTGATGATCCTTTTAATTTAAGATCTTTAATTAAAATAATATCATCGCCATCAGCCAGTAAATTTCCATTACTATCTTTTACCTGAAGGGCGTCAGATGCTTCAGTCGCTTGGTTTGGGTCCCACTCATAAGCACATTCAGGACAAACATAAAAAGTACCATCATGATAGGTATGTTCTGAATGGCATTTAGGGCAGTTAGGTATAGATTCCATAATATATGATTAATCCAAATTGAATAAAATAGGACCTACTATAGCAAAAAAACGTTATTAAGTCATGATAATGATGTTTTGAACGTCATCTAATATGAGGTCAATTCATGCAAAAATTCATGATTGTCGTCAATTCAACGATAAGGGTAGAGATTATTTATTATTCAATCCAAAATAGTGATAAGTTTATGCTTTGTGATAATTTAATATCATTACTTGCAAATAGTGACTCAACGATTCTTCGGTAATGGGTCTTATTTGTATCATTAAACTTCTAAGTGCATTATCACTTAAATCAGCTTTTGTAATTTGTTATATGGCAATATCTTAGATCTATCTTGCTGTTATGCTAAAAAATCGGTTATATTAAAACCATATTGAATATTTTTTAATTGGTTATAGTTATGCTTAAAAACATCGTAATAAAATTATCGTCCTTAATCTTAACGTTCATCGCTATATTCTTTCATCCTTTAGCAACTGCCGATCAAATCCCACAACCAGAATCACCAAATGTCACTATTGGTATTCAACCTTGGCTTGGTTATGGACAATGGTATATTGCTAAAGAAAAAGGTTTTTTTAACGAAAATGGTTTAACCAATGTATCGATGATCAATTTTATTGAAGATAAAGATATTAATGCGGCTTTAGCCAGCGGACAAATTGATGGTGCGAATGTGGCAACCCATACCGCTATGAGTATGGTAGCTGCAGGCATTCCAGTTAAAATTATTTTATTACTTGATACCAGTAAAACTTCAGATGCTATTTTAGTTGAGCCAAGCATCAAAACATTAGCAGATTTAAAAGGTAAGTCTATAGCTTATGAAGAAGGTACCACCAGCGATATCTTATTACGTAATGCGTTAGACAAAGCCAACATAGCATGGGATCAAATTAGCCCCGTACCCATGCCAGCAGCTTCAGCAGGCTCTGCATTAATCACTAAACGCGTCAATGTCGCTGTAACTTATGAGCCATATATTACTGTAAGTAAAGCAAATGATGCTTCTATTCAAGTATTATATGATGGCGCGCAAGTTCCGGGTTTGATTAGTGATGCCTTTGTTGTTCGTAACGAAGTAATTGAAAAAAATCCAGGCAAAGTTTATGCACTCGTTAAGAGTTGGAATGATGCTGTACGTTATTATCATCAACATACACAAGATGGACGAGCAATTATTGCAAAAGGTATTGGTGAGTCACCGGAAGAAATTACCACTGCTTTTGATGGCGTCGAATATCTATCTATTGCTGATAATAATCAGCAATTCAATGGTGCATTTAAACAAAATACATTTGCACAAATATTAAAAGCGGCTACCTCAGCAGGTATGATTATGCAACCAATAAGCTATGAAAATGTTATTGATAGTCGATTTGTTGATAATTTATCTCACTAGGTATCAAAGTGAGTATTTAAATTGTTGGTATTTATTAAGTATGAGTAGTTGAGTTGCAATAATGGTATCTAAAAAGTCCTTACAAGGCAAACACACGTCACAGCGTATATTTACAATAGGTAGGCAGCTCTCGCGCTGTAGTATGTTAACAATTTCAATAGTGACATTTGGCTTACTTTTGGTGCTATGGTGGGGGGGGACAACTTACGGTTTAGTCCAACCTATATTTATTCCTTCCCCACCATCGGTTTGGCAGCGGCTGGTTGTTTTATGGGATAATGGTACATTAATTTCTGATATTCAAGTCAGTGTTTATCGAATTCTTACCGCTTTTATTATTTCGTCAATTATGTCAATTATCATTGGTGTGTTAGCTGGCTGTTTTGCGGTTGGTAAAGCCATTATTGAGCCATTAGTTGATTTTATTCGATATATGCCTGTTGTAGCGTTTGTACCATTAACCATTTTATGGTTCGGTACTGGCGATCAGCAAAAATTTATCATTATTTGGATTGGTACTTTTTTTCAACAAGTTTTAATGGTGATTGATGCGACTAAACGTGTGCCTGCCGATTTTATTGGTTTAGGGCGAACGTTAGGTATGAGTGAAAGTAAAATTCTTTTCAAGATTGTTATTCCATCGGCTTTGCCAGCTATTTGGGATACCTTACGTATTAGTCTTGGATGGGCATGGACTTGGTTAGTTGTTGCTGAATTAGTGGCGGCAACATCGGGTTTGGGCTATCGAATTCTACTTTCACAGCGTTATTTTCAAACGGATACTATCATTGGTTATATTTTAATTTTAGGTTTATTGGGATTAATAACAGATCAGTTAATGCGCCTATTTGAAAAAATACTATTCCGCTATAATGTGAGGTCAAAATAATGGCGAGCTTAACTATCAAACATCTGAATAAAAGTTTTTGTTTAGGTAAGCATCAGCGCAATGTATTAAGTGATATAAATTTATCGGTTAATGATAATGAATTTGTTTCAATTGTTGGCGCTTCAGGTTGTGGTAAAAGCACGCTATTATCGATTATCGCAGGTTTAGAATCTTATGATAGTGGTGAAGTTTTTGTGGATGATAAACCCATTTATACCCCAGGGCTCGATCGTGGTGTGGTTTTTCAATCTTACACTTTATTACCTTGGCTTACTGTCCAGCAGAATGTTGAATTTGCGCTTTCAGCTGCCGGTTACTCAGGCCACGAAAGCCGTGATATTGCCAAAGAACACCTTGAGTTAGTCAATTTATCTAAGTTTGCTAAGGTTTATCCTAATCAATTATCAGGTGGTATGAAACAACGTGTTGCGTTGGCGAGAGCGATTTCATATCGTCCTAAGATTTTATTAATGGATGAACCATTTGGTGCACTAGATGCAATTACTCGTCATCAAATGCAAACATTATTGACTAAAATATGGGAACAACATCGACTCACTGTAATCTTTATTACTCATGATGTTGAAGAGGCAATTTATCTTTCTGATAGAATTGTATTATTGTCAGTGAAACAAAAAGGGATTAAAGCAATTTTTCCTGTTAATCAAATGCGTCCAAGAAATAAATCTACCTTAAATACGGGCGATTTTTTAAATCTGAATCAACAAATCCTTGATGCCATCAATCAAGATATTGAATAAAACATTATTATTACAGTCACAATAAGACAATCAAAAAAGGATTGTTAACCGATATTGTATTGTAGATGTCAATTTGCTTTCTTTTTCATTGGATAAAAAAACAGGTGCACATTGTGCACCTGCTTCTGAGCTAATTAAGAGCACTCATCGTGCTCTAGTTATTATCTAAAATTATTTAATAACTTTAGCAACAACACCCGCACCAACAGTACGGCCACCTTCACGAATCGCAAAACGTAAACCTTCTGCCA
>NZ_JAFNON010000007.1:0-166016 GCF_026536245.1 Gilliamella sp. B2824
TAACGCCGTGTCAGTGGATGCGCATTATAGGCACTTAAAAAATTCCTGCAAGTGTTTATTGCTATTTTTTTTCTGTTTGTGTTTTATTTGCTCAATTTAATTGTTGTATAGACAATTATCGTAAAATAAATAAACATTAATAAGTTTATTAAAAAATAATTTATTACTTTAATATTAGTTTATTAACTTGAACAGGAATTAATATCCTCGTATTATCTGATAATAATAGAAAGCTTAATAAGATATTGGGTTAAACAATGAAGAAGTTTGTATTATTAACTACTGGTCTACTTTTTACGTTCAATAGTTATGCTGATGAAATGGTATTTGATTGTCCTGAAGTGGTTTATATTGATTCAGTTGTATTAGAGCATAATCGTCCTTTACCTTTTAATATCGATGTGAATGCTTTTACTAAACCAAAAGCACATCTAACTAGCATTAATCTTTATAATAATGATAAACCCATACCCTCTGAAAACAAGGGCAATAAAAACTATCATTGGAAAGATTTAAATTCTTATAATCAGGGATTTAATGATTGGATTTACTTCGTTTGCCAGTATGAAAATAGTATTCAATTAACCAAAAAAGCTATTTATGTTTCTGATTGCAAAGCACTTACTGTGCCGTCAAATAATAACAAATATCTCATAAGCGCTGAATTTCAATGCGAATAATTGAGGATTAGCGACTTCCCCCAATAAAAAATTTAGCTTTATCTTTGAAGATAAATTTTATTGCATTAGCTATAACAATACTAATAGATAATGTTAATACTAAAAAGCTAATTGCACCTAATGATGCGAGTTGACCATTATCAGTTTTAATGACATCTCCTATAGCTGAATTAATCACTTGCTGCTCAAGTTCTAATACGATAATTTCATGTATAAAATAAATTGGAAAGCTGATATTAGCCATGTAAGAGAAAAATTTATAAACTCGACCATCGTTGTTTTTATGATTTAGTGGATCCAATAAATAGAGTGCTAATATGAATAAAATAATTTTTTGCAATGTATCAAAATAAAGATTTTCAATACCCAATTGGCTAATATATCGATAAGCAAAGGGCACAAAAAAGCATAAACAGAAAAAGGATATAAACAAAAATAGGTTATCTTTCACTGCCTTCATAATAGTTTGATAATTTTGCTTAATCATCATACCAATTAGATAAACCGGACCATAATGCAATAAATTTAAAATAGGCTGAGTAAAATCAGGTTTGGTAAAAATCACGACCCAAAACATAGACATTAAACCAGCAACAATTAAATTTTTATGTGACCACATATACAATAAAGGAGCCATTAAATAAATAATAATAATCATTGGCATAAACCATAACGGTAATAACTGTGTTCCAGTCAACATCATTTTAGTTATTGTGCTTAATATGCTAGGCTCTGTTGATGAAATCCACGGTAAATCAGATAAATATTGATAATGAAAAAACAGAAAACAAAAAATAGAGACTGAAATATATGGGCATACTACTGTTTTAAATTTCGATAAATAGTAAGTTTTAGTATTAAATTTATAAGTCAAATGTTGAAATAAAAATCCGGCAATGAGTACAAAAAATGTTGTGAAATTAAAGGCAAATAGATTTAAAAAAGAAAATAAGTAACTGTTTGCAATTAAATTACTATTTTTAAACACACCTAAACAGTGGCTAAAAACAATCATGATAATAGCAACACCACGTAAAACGTGGATTGAGTGAATTTTTTGTGATTTTGCAGATTCCATCTTAAATATCGAAATTCTACGTTTAGGAAATTGCTATACATTAGCACATATTCACTTAACTATAATTAAATTTGTAAAAAATAATAATCAAAATAAAACTTGACAGTATTTGATTCAAATTTTTTAGTTTATTTGAATATGGTTCCAGTATTATTTCATCAATTTTTTAGCTGCATAAGAACAGATAGGAATAATTTCACGTTGTTCTTGTTGCAATTTGGTCACAACCAAATTTAATAATTTATCTGCAATCCCTTTGCCACGATATTCAGGATCAATATAAGTATGATTAATTGTTGCTTTATTTTGACCAACTCTAGTAAACGTCATTTCTGCTATTTGCTTATTGTTAGCATCACAAACATAGAAACGCTCATGATCTTCTAAATAATTTAATGCCATTATTTATCTCCCCTCTTCAATAATTAATTACTTATAATTGATAATAATAATGAAATGAAACTTTATTGAAGCATTTATCAATGCTAATGACTAAAGTGGTGCATAAACCAGTTAATTTGCACTTTTGTAAAGACTATTATTTAAGAATAACGAACTAACTTAATTTTATCAGCTGATAACTAAGAACTTCAATGAAAAAAGTGAATACTTATTTGGTTAAATTATTACCAATAAGCATTCACCTAAATTGTTTTATTTTCATAACACTATTAATCGTGCGGGATCAAACTCACCGCTAGAAAAGACGTTTTGCTGTATTATAAAGATCCATATCAAATGGTCGTTTCATATTGTTAATTGCATCAATAATATCATGATGAACTAACTTACCATTTTGCACACCGACACTTCTACCTGCATGCCCTTCTAGAAGTAATTGAACGGCATATGCACCCATACGTGAGCCAAGTATACGATCATAAGGAACAGGACTTCCACCACGTTGCACATGTCCTAAAACAGTAGCACGAGTTTCATGATCTACCGCATCTTCAATGTCTTTAGCTAGCTGATTAACATCACACATATGCTCAGTGACAGTGACAATGGCATGTCTCTTACCTTTAGCAAAGCCTAATTTAATTTCTTCAATCAAATCTTCTTTAGTATAAGAAACCTCAGGAATGATCATGAACTCACACCCGCCAGCTACCGCTGCATTTAAGGTTAGATCACCACAATCGCGCCCCATGATTTCAATAACTGAAATTCGATGATGTGATGAACAAGTGTCACGCAGTCTATCAATAGCTTCAACCGCTGTACTTAACGCAGTGAAATAACCAATAGTATAATCAGTACCACGAATATCGTTATCGATAGTACCCGGTAAACCGATACATGGAAAACCTTCTTCGGTTAAACGCATGGCGCCCATATAAGAACCATCACCACCAATAACTACTAATGCATCAATACCGTGTTTTTTTAAATTCTCGATACCTTTTTTTCTAACTTCTTTATCTTTAAACTCAGGAAATCTAGCCGAACCCAAGAAAGTACCGCCACGAGTGATAATATCGGAAACACTATAACGATCAAGTTGAGATATGCGATCCTCACACAGCCCTAAATAACCATCATAAACACCATAAACATCTAAACCTTCTGTTAACGCAGTTCTAACTACTCCTCGAATAGCAGCATTCATTCCCGGAGCATCACCACCACTCGTTAAAATACCTATTTTTTTTATCATACAAAATAACTCCAACTAATTAAATTTTAACTATTATAGAGTTTAAACAGATATCTAACAATAGATGATAAAAGCTATTTTGCTGAAATTGTCTACTGCATCATTTCGATAGGTACAACAGAAATAGGATCTTGATGGATAATAACAGTTGCCGGTGAGAACTCTTCTGAAATACGTTTTTCAACACTATCGGCAATAGCATGGGCTTGAATTAAAGGCATATCATCATCTAGCTCAAGATGTAATTGAATAAATTTTAATGGTCCGGCTTGTCTGGTTTTAAGATCATGAAAACCACGCACATCGGGATAGGCAGCAATAATTTCAGCAATTTTGGCATTATCACTATCCGGTAAAGAGCGATCAAGTAAATCTTGAATAGCATTATAAGCTATTTGATAAGCGCTATAGCAAATATATAAAGCAATAAAGAAAGCAAAAAAAGCATCAGCATAAGCCACGCCATACCAACTTAAAGCTAAGGCAAATATGACAGCAATATTCATTAACATATCCGAAGAATAATGCAACATATCAGCTTCAATTGCTTTACTTCTTGTCAATTTTATGACGTACTTTTGATATAAGACTAAAAATGCAGTTATGACAGTCGATATAATTGAGATAATGATACCGAGTAAAGGAACCTGAATTTCACTAGGCGAAATAACTGATTTTACACTCGACAACAATACAATTGTTGCCGACCCTATAATAAAAGTACTTTGTGCTAAAGCAGCTAGTGATTCAGCTTTACCATGTCCAAAAGTATGATCATCATCTGCCGGCTTTAACGCATAACGAACCAAAAAAAAATTCAATCCTGAAGCAAGCAAATCAATACTTGAATCTAATAAAGATGCCAACAAACTTATTGATCCTGTAATCCAACAAGTTAGCAGTTTTATTATGATCAAAACAATAGAAATTAAAACAGCACTAAGTGTCGCGCGTTTTACTAACTTTTCATACAAATGTGAATTTAACATTTGATACCTATTGATAGCATTCAATACCTGATGGTAGAACAAGTTGCTGTGCAACTTCAGCGGCTTTTTTACGACCGAGTAAAACATCAATAATTTTTAGCGCAAAATCAATCGATGTGGCAGGACCTTGACTGGTAATCACGTTATTTTTTTGATCAAAATAAACTCTTTCATCTTTCCAAAGTTGAAAGGCATCTTTCGTTGTTGGGTACCCAGTCATATAAGCGTTAGGAAATAAATGATGATGCTGTAAAACCATTGCTGGTGAAGCACAGATTGCAGCAACGATATTTCCAGCTTGATGGGTTTGCTGTAGTTTTTCAATAAGCGCAGGACAATCACGAAAATTTTCTGCGCCTTTTAATCCACCAGGTAAAATAACAACATCAAAATTAAGTTCTTTAACTTCAAGCCAAGTTTTTTGAGCTAAAATAGTCACCCCTCTTGAGCAATGCACTTCTCTATCCTGCGAAATACTTGCGGTGGCAACATTAATACCCGCTCGGGTTAAAAGGTCAATTGTTGTTACAGCTTCTGTTTCTTCACAACCATTTGATAAACAGACCAAAGCTTGTTTTGTCACGATTACACTCCTTTATCACCTTACGTTGTATTTACAAGTATTTTAAGTTAAAAACTACTTAATTCTTTCAATATTAGCGCCTAATTTTCTAAGCTTATCTTCAATATTATCATAACCACGATCTATGTGATAAATACGATCAACCAATGTCGAACCTTCAGCAATACAACCGGCTAAAACCAAACTAGCTGAAGCGCGTAAATCAGTTGCCATAACTTGGGCACCACTTAGTTTATCAACTCCATGCGTGATTAAAGTGTTACCTTCAATCTCGGCTCTAGCCCCCATTCGAATAAGTTCAGGAACATGCATAAATCGATTTTCAAAAATTGTTTCTTTAATAATTCCTGTACCTTGAGCAACCATATTAAGTAAAGAGAATTGAGCTTGCATATCAGTTGGAAACCCAGGATAAGGAGCAGTATGGATATTAACTGCATTAAGCTGTTTACCTTGCATATCTAAGCAAATCCAGTCATCGCCAGTTTGGATATCAGCGCCCGCTTCTTTTAGTTTAGATAATACAGCATCGAGCAATTTTGGATCTGTTTTACGACAGGTAATTTTACCTTTTGATATCGCTGCTGCAACCAAAAAGGTACCGGTTTCGATGCGATCTGAAACCACTTCATGTACGCCGCCGCCTAATCGCTCTACGCCTTCTATCTCAATACGCACGGTACCAGCACCCGAGATTTTAGCACCTAACGTATTTAAAAATTTAGCAGTATCAACAATTTCAGGCTCACAGGCAGCATTTTCGATTATCGTTTTTCCTTCCGCTAAGGTTGCAGCCGACATAATAGTCACAGTAGCACCAACACTGACTTTATCCATTACGATATGCGCACCTTTTAATCGACCATCGACAGTTGCTTTAACATACCCCTCATCAAGAGTAATTGTAGCCCCTAATTGTTGCAAGCCAATAATATGTAAATCAACAGGTCGAGCGCCAATAGCACATCCCCCTGGTAAAGATACTTGACCATGACCAAATCGAGCAACTAATGGGCCTAATGCCCAAATGGATGCGCGCATAGTTTTGACTAGCTCATAAGGTGCGCAATAATTATTAACTTGCCCTGCATCTAAATGAATCGAGCCATTGCGGGTACATTTCACACCTAACTGACTGAGTAATTCTAACGTTGTATCAATATCTTTTAACTTAGGGATATTTTGAATTTCAACGGGTTTTTCAGCTAAAATTGCAGCAAATAAAATAGGTAGGGCTGCATTTTTAGCCCCAGAAATCACAACTTCACCATTTAAAGAAGTTGGACCAGTAAGGTGAAACTTTTCCATTATAGACTCTTATTAGAATTAAATTGCCCGATATTATAAAAGTTATTTACTCATAGATAAATCAATTTATTGAAACCTTTTTTAAAACATCACCACTTGAATTTAATTAATCAAAATTATACTTTCTTTTTAGCTTTTATAGCATTGTATAAATTAGTATTAATCAGCAATTGACTCAAACAAATTAGCACTTTATAGTGAATCAACAGTAATTCGTGATTTATGTGTCACAGATTATAATGAAGAAATAAGATCTACTTATCAATATCTTTAGCTAATAAGAGATAAAATATGTTTGATTCAATCGCCAAAGCAGGAAAATATCTAGGCCAAGCAGCTAAACTTATGGTCGGTATTCCAGATTATGATACTTATGTTCAACATATGAAACTTACCCACCCAGAACAAACGCCTATGACTTATGAAGAGTTTTTTAAAGAAAGGCAAGATGCACGTTACGGTGGTAAAGGCGGATTCAAATGTTGCTAGTTGCTAAATAGTAAAGAATGAAGAAATGACAATACAAACCAGTTCCCCATCAATACCTGTCACTTTATTAACTGGATTTTTAGGTTCAGGTAAAACCACATTAATTAATCATTTGTTAGCACAGAATCCTAACGAAAAAATAATTATTATCGAAAATGAGTTTGGCCCGATAAACGTTGATAGCCATCTGCTAAATGTAACAACCGACATTAAAATTGTTGAAATGACTAATGGATGCATCTGCTGTACAGTACAAGGAGAGCTAACCGATGCCTTATACCAATTACACGATCAGCGCATAGCAGGAGAGTTATTATTTGATCGATTAATAATTGAAACAACTGGACTTGCCGATCCTGCACCAATTATTCAACTATTTTTTATTGATGATTTGATTCGTCAAAGCTTTCAACTTGATGCAATTATTACTTTAGTCGATGCCCAGCATATCTTACAGCATCTTGATGAGCATCGCGTCACGCTTTCACAAATTGGGTTTGCAGATCGCATTATTGTGACTAAAACTGACTGCATTAGTAATTCAGAAAAATTAAAAGTGATTAATCGAATTAACAACATCAACCATAAAGCCACAATCATTGAAGCTGTAAACGGGCAAATACCTAAATCGCAGTGGATTGATATACATGCTTTTGATCTAACGGATGATCTAAGTATTCATAAAGGCTATTTTGTCATTAATCCCGCCAAAAAATTTATGGCCGATTTCACTGTTCTGCCTCGACAAAAGCAAACTCAATCATGGAATGATGATATTTGCTCTTATCTTTTTGAAGCAGGTGAGCTTGATATCAAAAAAATTGGCTCTTTTATGGAAAATTTAGTCGAGCAATACGGCAATGACATGCTACGATACAAAGGTGTACTTGCTATCAAAAATAATCCACAACGCTTAATTGTTCAAGGCGTCCACAAAGTCGTTGGCTTTGATTATGGTTCACCCTGGCAAGATTCTGCAGAAAAACTATCACGTTTAGTCATAATTAGCCGAACTTTACCCTTTGAAGAATTAAATCACGCTTTCTTGACCACCGTTGCCAGTTAAAAAAAGCCAATTTTAACTTAGCTATATGGATTAATATCCATATAGCTTAATAAATACTATGTCAACGATACCTAAGTTACCCTATTCTCGTCCTTGATTAGCCACATTTCACTTTAAATGTGATAATATAACATTAGTCAAAAATTGATAGGGCAAATAACATAATTTTATGGATTACGATATTGCAATTATTGGTCTAGGGCCTGCCGGTAGTACGTTGGCACGATTACTTAGTCCTTCATTTAAAATTATTGCACTAGACAAAAAAAACCAAACAGGTCATGATGGCTTTCATAAACCATGTGGTGGATTACTGGCAAATGATGCGCAAAAATCTTTTGTCAGACAAAAATTAAACATACCTGCTGACATTTTAACCGATCCACAAATATTTAGCGTTAAAACCATCGATTTGCAAACTCAACTAGTTCGTAATTATCAACGCAGTTATATCAGCTTTGATCGACATAAGTTTGATCTATGGCTAAAGTCACTCATTCCCGAAACCGTTACTGTTTTACATAATACGTTATGCAAAGAAGTAAGAAGAATCATTGATGGATACCAAGTCACTTATGTTGATGAAAATAATAGAGAACAAAAATTCACTGCTCAATATGTCGTAGGTGCTGATGGTGCTAATTCCATTGTAAGGCGAATGCGTTACCCTAAACATTCCATTAGACAATATGTCGCTATTCAGCAATGGTTTGCTGAAAAACATACTACACCTTTTTATTCTTGCATTTTTGACAACAATTTAACTAACTGTTATGCATGGAGTATGTCTAAAGATGGTTACTTTATTTTAGGTGGAGCCTTTGCAAAAAAAGAAGCAAATCAACATTTCGAAAAGTTAAAACAAAAATTAACGCAACAAGGTTTTATTTTTAGTGATTTAGTCAAAACTGAAAAATGCCTCGTTATCTATCCAAATCGTTTACGTGATTTTTACACGGGCAATGAGAACATATTTTTAATCGGTGAAGCGGCTGGTTTTATTAGTGCAAGTTCTTTGGAAGGAATTAGCTATGCACTCGATAGCGCTGAGATTCTAAGTAAAATATTAAATAGCGGCCAAGCAAAACCCAATAAACTGTATTACCAAAAAACACTACTATTACGTCTAAAATTATACAGCAAAATTATCAAGGCCAAAATTTTAACCACACCAATGTGGCGAAAATTAATAATGAAAAGTAAAATCCAACACATTGAAACCAATTAAATAATATAAAGTTTATTTTCAAAAATAATACAATCTTATAATAATGAAATATTAAAGGAATAGATGAATGGTAAATGTAAACGATTTAATTCGTTTTAATCACGAGTGGTCAGAAAAAATTGAGCAAGAAGATCCCGAATTTTTTAAACAACTAGCAATTGCCCAAAATCCTAAATTTTTATGGATCGGCTGTTCTGATAGCCGGGTTCCTGCCGAAAAACTGATTAAATTGCAACCTGGTGAATTATTTGTCCATCGAAATGTAGGTAATTTAGTCATTCATACCGATCTCAATTGTTTATCTGTCGTCCAATATGCCGTTGATGTACTTAAAATTGAAGATATTATTGTCTGTGGCCATTTAGGATGTGGTGGAATACGCTCAGCTGTTGAAAACCCAGATTTAGGTTTAATTAACAATTGGCTTCTACATATTCGAGATTTATGGTTTCGATATAGCTCACTTATTGGTGAATTTCCAGCGCATATTCGCCTAGATATTTTATGTGAACTCAACGTCATTGAGCAAGTTTATAATTTAGGTCACTCAACCATTATTCAATCGGCATGGCAGCGCGGTCAAAAAGTTAATTTGCACGGATGGGTTTATGGTATTGATAATGGTAAAATTACTGACTTACACATCACCTCGTCTAGCAGTGAAAATCTAGAAATTAATTATCGTGAAGCGATTTCTTATCTTTTAAACTTACACAAATCGCAATAATGGCAAATAATTTTATTGTTTAAATCGATGTATGATTTGATTGCTGCTTCCTCGCCATAACAGCCGAGGATCAGCAAGTTCTTGAATAAATTTACCATCAATCAATACATCAATATAAGGCACTACTACTTGTTGTTCGGCGGTTAATTCATCAAGTTTATACCCTGTCCAAAGCCAAATATCTTTGTTTATACATTCTGATTTAACCCGTTGAACTAATTTTAATATAGCTGGAACATTTTGTGGATGCAAAGGATCACCACCAGAAAGCGATAATCCTTGGCGTTTAATCTCTGTGTCTTGCAGATCTTTGATAATTTGATCTTCAAGCGATTGTGTAAAAGGTACGCCTGAATTGATTCCCCATGTACTTTTGTTATAACAACCAGGACACTGATGTACGCAACCTGCGACAAACAATACACAGCGCGTACCTTCACCATTTACAACATCTACAGGATAATAACGATGATAATTCATAACTATTTAATTAATATTATCCAATTTGACCATTGTTCAAATGTTTAACTCGTCGTTTTACTTCCTCTTGTTTACCGGCATTAAATGGACGGGCATCAGGACTACCTAAATAGCCACAAACTCGGCGAGTAACAGAGACTTTTGACGAATCATGATTACCACAACTAGGACAAACAAAACCTTTACTTGTACACGAAAATTCACCGGTATAACCACACTCATAGCACTCATCAATCGGGGTGTTAGTCCCATAGTAAGGAACTCGACTATAACTATAATCCCAAACATCCTCTAATGCTTTAATATTATTCATCATGTTAGGGTATTCACCATAACAAATGAATCCGCCATTAGCTACTTCAGGATAAGGCTTTTCAAACTCTATTTTTTCGTATGGATTGACTTTCTTCTCTACATCTAAATGAAAACTATTTGTATAATAACCTTTGTCAGTTACCCCTGGAATAACACCAAATTCAGCAGTATCAAGTCGACAAAAACGATCACAAAGGTTTTCGCTTGGCGTACTATACAAACTAAATCCATAACCCGTTTCAGCTTTCCACTGTTCCACAGCTTGTCGTAAACGTTGAACAATAGCTACGCCTTTTTCGCGTAATGTATCATTATCAAATGGATGCGTTTTATTTCCATAAAGTGCATTTAATGTTTCGTGAATACCAATATAGCCTAAAGAAATCGAAGCTCGACCATTTTTGAATATTTCACAAACACTATCATCTTCTTTTAATCTCACACCACAAGCCCCTTCCATATATAAAATAGGCGCGACGCGAGCTTTTACCCCTTCAAGACGAGCAATACGTGTCATTAAGGCTTCTTTACATAACTCTAAACGCTTATCTAAAATCTGCCAGAAACGAGATTCATCACCTTGGGCTTCAATGGCAATACGCGGCAGATTCAAACTAATCACGCCAAGATTATTACGGCCATCGTGAATTTGCTGACCATCTTCTTCGTAAACACCTAAAAAGCTTCGACATCCCATTGGAGTTTTAAATGATCCGGTGACTTCAACCACTTTATCGTAATTCAAGATATCAGGATACATACGCTTACTTGCGCACTCTAACGCTAGCGCTTTAATATCGTAATTAATATCACCTTGTTTGTGATTAATACCATCTTTAATGGCAAATACCAATTTTGGGAAAACTGCTGTTTTATGATTTTTACCTAAACCCTTAATGCGAACTTTTAGAATAGATTCTTGAATTAAACGTGATTCCCAACTTGTTCCTAAACCAAAACCAAAAGTAACAAAAGGAGTTTGGCCATTAGCAGTATGTAAAGTATTAACTTCATACTCTAAAGATTGAAACGCATCATAACACTCTTTTTGAGTACGGCTTTCTGCATATGCCTCTGGATTAGGTATATCCCACTCTTGAGCGATTTGTTTATGTTTTTGATAACTAATGGTAACAAATTTCGCTAGCACTTCATCGATACGATTAATAGTTGTACCACCATAAATATGGCTCGCAACTTGTGCAATTATTTGTGCGGTGACCGCTGTCGCTGTTGCAATCGACTTTGGTGGCTCAATTTCAGCGTTACCCATTTTAAAGCCATTGGTCAACATACCATCTAAATCAATTAACATACAGTTAAACATAGGAAAAAATGGTGCATAATCTAAATCATGATAATGAATCTCGCCACAATCATGAGCGCGTGATATTTCTTTTGGTAATAAATATTGTTTAGCATAATGCCTTGCTACAATACCGGCTAACAAATCGCGTTGTGTTGGAATAACTTTACTATCTTTATTAGCATTTTCATTCAAAATTGCAACATTACTCTGTTCAATTAAGCCGCGAATATCTTGAGTCAAACGACTACGTTGGTCTCGCGCTCGGTCACGATCATGTCGATATTCAATATAAGTCCTTGCCAGTTTTTTATAAGGTCCTGACATTAACTGATTTTCAACCGCATTTTGAATTTCGTTAATATCAACACTTTCACGTTCTGTCATTTGATTAGTCACAACGCGAGCAACAGCAGCACAATAATCAGGATCATTCACATTAGCAGCAACAGCTGCTTTAACTATGGCATCTTTAATCCGACCTTCATTAAATGCGGTTTGACAACCATCACGTTTGATGACTACGGGCATATATACTCCTCAATATTCATGGTTTATTAGCGGTTAATGGGTCATATATCAATGTTAATACTCATTATAATTATCGGGATTTCTTAAATCTTTATTAGAATATTAGACTTAATTTGATATACGCCGGAATTTTCACATCGCTTGACTGATACTATATATAGTAAATATATTATGATTATACACCATATATTGTGTTTTTCTACAATTTAAAAAAAATAAAATTGCTTGACAAGCCTAAGATTAATGCACGCAACGGTTTTTATTTTTAATAATAGAAATGAGCTTAATAAAGCGGGGCGGATTCAAAGAATTTTTTAGTTAGAGCGGAAGGTATACTTACACTCTAACTAAAAAATAGATGTAACAGTATTACGACCAATTACGATTCAATATTTAACCAATCAGTGTGAAATACACCTTCTTTGTCTAAACGTTTATAGGTATGCGCACCAAAATAATCTCGTTGTGCTTGAATTAAATTCGCTGGTAAAACAGGTGAACGATAACTATCGTAATAAGCAATAGCAGCAGAAAGCGTTGGCACTGCAATACCTTGTTGAACGGCTAAACAAACCACATCACGTAATGCTTGCTGATAAGCTTGAGCTGTTTGAGAAAAATAAGGTGTTAATAACAAATTATCTATATCATTATTGTCTGCGTAAGCATCAGTAATTTTTTGTAAAAATTGTGCACGAATAATGCATCCTGCTCTAAATATTTTAGCAATTTCACCAAAATTTAACTGCCAATTATAATGAGTTGATGCAGCTTTGAGTTGTGCAAAACCTTGAGCATAAGAGATAATTTTTCCCATATAAAGTGCTTTGCGAACCTTCTCAATTAATTCTTTTTTATCACCAGTATAAGTCACTTGTTGTGGCCCTTTTAAAACTTTTGCCGCAGCAACACGCTGATCTTTAATAGCCGAAATGTAACGGGCAAATACTGATTCAGTAATCAATGATAAAGGCTCACCTAAATCTAATGCACTTTGACTGGTCCATTTACCGGTTCCTTTATTACCTGCTGCATCTAAAATCACATCTATCAGATATTGACCTTGTTCATCCTTATATTTAAAAATATCAGCAGTAATTTCAATTAAATAACTATTTAACTCGCCCTTATTCCAGTCAGTAAACACACTTGATAATTGCTCATTATCTAATCCGACCACATGTTTTAATACTGAATAGCTTTCAGCAATTAGCTGCATATCACCATACTCAATACCATTGTGAGCCATTTTCACATAATGGCCTGCGCCATCGGGTCCAATATAAGTAACACATGGTTCACCGTCAGCTTTGGCAGCGATTTTCTCTAATATTGGTGCAACTAAATCATAGGCTTCTTTTTGACCACCAGGCATAATAGATGGTCCTTTAAGTGCTCCTTCCTCACCACCAGAAACACCAGTACCAATAAAATTAAAACCCTCATCTGAAAGCATTTTATTGCGACGGATGGTATCTTCAAAATAGGCGTTACCACCATCAATAATAATGTCGCCTTTATCTAACAGGGGGCGTAGCTCATCAATTACGGCATCCGTTCCTTTACCTGCTTGTACCATTATCAGAATACGGCGCGGTTTTTCTAATGAAGCAACAAAATCTTCAATCGTAAAATGGGGAACCAATTGTTTATCGGGATGTTCAGCCATCACTTGCTCGGTTTTATCTTTAGAGCGATTATAAATCGCGACAGTATATCCACGGCTTTCAATATTAAGAGCAAGATTTCGCCCCATTACTGCCATTCCAATAACACCGATTTGTTGTTTAGACATGATTTGGCTCCTTTATATAATCTCACATGACCTTGATAATAAGGTTTTTACAACTTAAAACTTAAACGGGTTTTATAAATTATCTTATATTTTGCCATAAAAAAACCGTATCAAGATATAATACGGCTATTTTATTTTTGACTAAGCTAATTGATTCCCAAAATCATGAGCGTTTCATCATTTCAAAAAACTCGTCATTGGTTTTGGTCATCGCTAATTTATCAATTAAAAATTCCATCGCATCAATTTCACCCATTGGGTTTAAGATCTTACGTAGAATCCACATTTTTTGTAGTTCATCAGGCGAAGTCATTAAATCTTCTTTACGTGTACCTGAACGATTAAAATCAATAGCAGGGAAAACACGACGCTCAGCAATCTTACGAGATAAGTGTACTTCCATATTACCGGTACCTTTAAACTCCTCGTAAATAACTTCGTCCATTTTTGAACCGGTATCAATTAATGCTGTTGCAATAATGGTTAAGCTACCGCCCTCTTCTACATTACGTGCTGCACCAAAAAAGCGTTTAGGGCGATGTAAAGCATTTGCATCCACACCACCTGTTAATACTTTGCCCGATGAAGGAATAACAGTATTGTAAGCACGCGCCAAACGAGTAATTGAGTCTAATAGAATAATCACATCTTTTTTATGTTCAACTAAACGTTTTGCTCGTTCAATTACCATTTCCGCAACTTGAACATGTCTTGCTGCTGGTTCATCAAAAGTTGAAGCAACCACTTCACCTTTAACTAAACGTTGCATCTCGGTAACTTCTTCAGGACGTTCATCAATCATCAAGACAACTAACTCACATTCAGGATGATTTACCGCTAAACTTTGTGCGATATTTTGCAGAAGCATGGTTTTACCTGCTTTCGGTGGAGCAACAATCAAACCACGTTGACCTTTACCGATAGGTGATGCTAAATCAAGTACTCTTGCTGTGATATCTTCTGTTGAACCATTACCTCGTTCCATACGTAATCGAGAATTTGGGTGAAGCGGAGTTAAGTTTTCAAAGAGGATTTTATTGCGGGCATCTTCAGGTTTATCATGATTAACTTCATTAACTTTTAATAAAGCAAAATAACGTTCACCTTCTTTAGGCGGTCTTATTTTACCGGCAATTGTATCACCCGTCCGCAAGTTAAATCGTCTGATTTGACTAGGTGAAACATAAATATCATCAGGACCCGCTAAATACGAACTATCAGCAGAACGTAAAAAGCCAAATCCATCTTGCAAAATTTCAAGCACACCGTCACCAAAGATATCTTCACCACTTTTGGCATGCTGTTTTAAAATAGCAAAAATAATGTCTTGTTTTCTAAGGCGAGCAAGATTTTCAAGACCCATTGTTTTTTCGCCAAGCGTTACAAGCTCGGAAACAGAAGTGTTTTTTAATTCAGTTAAATTCATAATTTTAAAAATTCTTGAGGATAAAATTGATATGTTTGCAATTACTGCTATTTTTGTATATTTCTTTCATTTATTAATAAAAAAATCTCTTTCTTACAATATACAAACGCAATGAATTACTAAGTTTTCAATGATAATTATGCGTTTAAATATAGACTGTTCACCCACTTAATCAATAAAAACAATGGATTGCAGAAAGGAGCTTTCGTAAGAAGTTAGCAATTTACACTAAAAAAGGTAGTCTGTCTATATTTAATTATGTTATTGAAAATAACAACGCACTTGATTTAAGCAGTAATAAGCGTAATTTTTATTACGCTTATTACTGTTTTTTATTGATTTTGTGAGGGCAGCAATCACAACTATTACAGTTGTGCTTCAATAAAACTTTTCAATTGGGCTTTAGATAACGCGCCAACTTGTGTTGAAACAACTTCACCATTTTTGAAAATGAGTAATGTAGGAATGCCACGAATACCAAACTTAGGTGCTATATTAGGATTTTCTTCAACATTTAGTTTAGCAATAACGATACGATCACTATATTCTTGAGCTATTTCTTCTAAAATAGGCGCAACCATTTTACAAGGACCACACCATTCAGCCCAAAAATCAACTAGTACGGGTTTAGTTGCTTCGTTAATGGTTTTCTCAAAACTTGCTTCAGTTAACGCAACAATATTATGACTCATTTTATTATCTCCAATAATAATATAATTTTTATGGTTTTAAATGTTAAAATATTTTCAAAGCACGCGCTAGTAATTATTATAATAGGAGATAATTATTAGTGATGTCAGTATGACTAATATGTTATAATTAAAAAACTTTGATAATTAACTTTGAAACCATAATGATTCAATCCTATCTCACCAAAACGACTTTTAGTCAGTTTCCTTTACATCCATTAGTACTAAAAG
Source organism: Gilliamella sp. B2824 (assembly GCF_026536245.1). Classification (NCBI taxonomy): domain Bacteria; kingdom Pseudomonadati; phylum Pseudomonadota; class Gammaproteobacteria; order Orbales; family Orbaceae; genus Gilliamella; species Gilliamella sp. B2824. Next base: position 16,582 of record NZ_JAFNON010000007.1, read on the forward strand.
CCCTTGATCAAAATGGCTTTACTTATTGTACGCCAATTCAAGAAAAGACGTTACCGTTAACCACAAAAGGAATTGATATTGCTGGGCAGGGACAAACAGGGACAGGAAAAACCATCGCGTTTTTAGCCTCAACGTTTAATTATTTATTGAATCATCAACCATTACCTGATCATCAAACCAACCAACCTCGAGCAATCATTATCGCGCCAACTCGCGAACTCGTTGTGCAAATCTATCATGATGCTCAAGTATTATCAGAACAAACAGGTCTAAAACTAGGTTTAGCATTTGGTGGTGATGGTTATGATAAACAATTAAAAATGTTATCAGCTGGCGTCGATATTCTCATCGCAACGACAGGTCGTTTGATCGATTATGCTAAACAAAATTATATAAATCTTGAGTCAATACAAGTTGTTGTTTTAGATGAAGCTGACCGTATGTTTGACTTAGGATTTATTCGGGATGTTCGTTGGATTTTTAGACACATGACGCCACCACAAAAACGATTAACTATGCTATTTTCTGCAACACTCACGCATAATGTCCGTGAATTAGCATTTGAGCATATGAATAATCCACAATATGTTGAAGTGGAACCAGAACAAAAAATTGGTCATCGTATAAAAGAAGAACTATTTTTCCCATCGAATGAAGATAAATTAGCGCTGTTACAAACACTAATAGAAGAAGAGTGGCCAGATCGCTGTATTGTGTTTGCCAATACCAAAGTTGCGTGTGAAAAAATATGGCGCCATTTAGTTGCAGATGGCCATCGAGTTGGATTATTAACTGGTGATATTGCACAAAAGAAACGTTTATCGATTCTTGAACAATTTACGCAAGGCGATTTAGATATTTTAGTGGCAACAGATGTGGCTGCGCGAGGTTTACATATTCCTCATGTAACACATGTTTTTAATTACGACTTACCCGATGACTGTGATGATTACAGACATAGAATCGGGCGTACTGGTCGTGCTGGTGCAGAAGGTTATTCTATTTCACTTGCTTGTGAACGTTACTCACAAAATTTACCCGCTATCGAAAAAGCGATTGATCATGCTATTCCTGTTAGCCAATACGATCCAACAGCACTATTAACGAATTTACCTACACCAAAGCCATTTAAACGAACATCACGTCGTAGAACGTCTTCATAACAATATTTACAAAAAAACAGTTATCCTAACATGAATTGATTTCAGGATAACTGTTATTTTCATGGTTGACTGATAATCATAATAATAGATAAAAGTTTACAACTTAATTATCCGATATATTGTCTAAAAAATCTTGATATGCAACTTCAATATCAGTTTTTGTCGATTTAGATAATACTTCTACATGGCAATAATTTAATGCACTATATAAAACAAATAGAACATTGTCCGAAATAGTCGATTTTATACTCTTAATTCGGTAAAAAGCCTCCAGATAACCAACTTTATTAAATATTTCTATATTGGTTATACCAACGCTAAATAATAGTTTTTCCAAAGATAAGTTGATATTAGGTAAAGTCTTAATTTGCTGATTTTTTAATTGAATTTTCTCACTATGTTCTAAAATAGCATATTCAATGACCATTTTGACCATAGCGTGAAGCTTATTAGGATGTTTTAACAATTCATCACTCACTTTATAATAATCAAGTGATTTTCTAGACATTGCGGTTGGTAGTGTTAATGTGGGCATATCCAAATCAATAAAAACTGAACGATAGTGATCATGCCCCCTTAAATATATCTCACCTTTACCAATCCATCCAAACATGACTCCTTTGCTATTGATACTAAATCCACCAAAAAATGTTTTGATTGAAATATCCTCAAAGCAAGAAAAATCTTCTAGTATTTTATTTGCAAATGTTGAACTCATAATTTATTTCCATTTAAAATTAATTGACTGAATAACATAAACAACTTACTGCTCAAATAAAATTATAGTAATTTTTCTAATACTCAAACTATTTTTCAAATAAATTCATCATTTTGGGATCAGTCTTCCATAAATAAAGATAAATAAGATTATTGCTTGATAAAATATATAATTATATTGTTAGATTTACTCAATACCTTTAATAAAGGTTAAGTATTCACCAATCTTAATAATTCTTTAAAAAAGAAAAGGGGGATTAACATTGTTATTATTCTTTAAAAATTATACAATCAAGGCAACTTAACTTAATAATTTTTATTTTTTGTCAACTCCAACCAACATGATCAAAAGCGTTATTACAGTAATACTAATAGTTTGTTCTTTTGTCGCATCAGCCGATAAATTACCATTAATAGAGTCATTATCTCTCTGTAATACCAATTTTTTCAAAGCTATATATGATAATAAAGATGAGTTACTAAAAGTAACAAATGTCAATGTAATTAATAATAATCAGGCCTTTATTCCCGTTGAAAATCGCAGTGACACTAATAAAAATTATGTTTATTTTCAAACCCCTATCCACTATAACAATCTAACAATTAAAGGTTATTATGATAGTGCGATGGATTTAGGCAAAATAGGAAAATATTATTTTTGGGGTTTTATTATTGATAACGATATAAATCAAATAAAAGAGACATTAAATTTTATCAATTGGAAAGATATGGAAGATGACTTACTGTACATCGCCAATCCAATGATTCGTAACATTAATGATGATGTTCATGTATGGAAAGAAAACACCGGTACTGTAGTTGGTGTAAAAACAATTCCAGCACCGGATACAACAGAAAAATTACTCTTAATTGAAAAAGGCACAAATATGAATCTGCTTATTTGTTCTATGCAGGGCATTGTGACTAATGAATTACTCAAACAAGAGCGACCTGATATCAAATAATCTCAATTAAATTGCAGAATCATCCATCTCACCAGTACGAATACGGATAACTTGTTCTACATTATAGACAAAAATTTTACCGTCACCAATTTTGCCTGTTTGCGCTGTTTTCATAATGGTATCAATGCACATTTCTAAAATATCATCTGATACAACCAGTTCGATTTTTACTTTGGGTAAAAAGTCCACCATGTATTCAGCGCCACGATAAAGCTCAGTATGGCCTTTTTGACGACCAAAGCCTTTAACCTCAGTCACGGTCATCCCCGTAATACCTTGATCAGCTAGTGCCTCACGAATATCATCTAGTTTAAATGGTTTGATGATAGCTTCTATTTTTTTCATATCTATTTGCCCTTAATTGCCGATGGCCAATTGTTAAATCCAAAAGCAGAAGTAATTGGATAGCGTCTGCCTTTTCCAAAGTTGCGCGTTGTAATTTTAGGACCGACAGCTGCTTGACGTCTTTTATATTCATTTATATCAACCAGTTTAATTACCTGTCTTATGGTTTGCTCTTCATACCCTTGTGACTTAAGTTGTAAAACGGTAAGATCTTGCTCAACATAACCTTTTAATATGCCATCCAAAATTTCATATGGCGGTAAACTGTCTTCATCTTTCTGATCGGGTGCAAGCTCCGCTGAAGGTGGACGAGTAATAACTCTGTCAGGAATAACATAAGAACGTGTATTGCGGAATTGAGATAATGCAAACACCATCGTTTTAGGCACATCTTTAAGTACGTCAAACCCACCTGCCATATCACCATAAAGCGTTGCATAACCAACCGACATTTCACTTTTATTGCCAGTAGTTAAAACCAGTCTACGGCGTTTGTTAGAAAGTGCCATTAAAATAACACCTCGACAACGTGCTTGCAGATTTTCTTCGGTAGTATCTTTTTGTGTTCCTGCAAATAAGGGAGTTAATGAAGACATAAATGCATCAAACATTGGTTCAATCGAGATAATATCAAATTCAACACCTAATATTTCAGCCTCTTCTTTAGCATCAGCAATACTAATATCGGCCGTATATCGAAATGGCATCATGACGGCTTGTACTTTATCTTTACCAAGCGCATCAACGGCAATAGCAAGCGTCAAAGCAGAATCGATCCCACCAGATAGTCCCAATACCGCCCCTTGAAAACCATTTTTAGTAATATAATCACGGGTTGCCAAAACTAATGCATCATATACCGATGCTAATTGAGATTGTTCTGTTATCTCAACTTGTTGAGATGGGTAATTAGAAGAAAACGCAAAAAAGGCAACTTGCTCTTGAAAGGATTTCAATTGGCAAATGATATCGCCATGCTCATTACAGACAAAAGAATCACCGTCAAATATCAGCTCATCTTGCCCCCCTACTTGATTAACATAAATAATCGGTAATTGAGTACGAGTAGCATGTGCTTTAATTAAATCTTGTCGTTGCTTTTGTTTTTGATAATCATAAGGTGAAGCGTTGATAGTGATAACAAAATCGGCTTGTGCTTGTTTGATATCATCAATAGGTTGATTTTGCCAAAGATCTTCACAAATTAATAAGCCTATTTTTTGACCTTTAAATTGCACTACACAAGTTTGTGTTCCAGCAGTAAAGTAACGTTTTTCATCAAATACATCATAATTAGGAAGCAACTGTTTATGATAAGCCGCTAACAATTTTCCTTCGGCAAAAAACGAAAGTGAGTTATAAATTTTATCACCTTGCCAATCAGGATGACCAACAATCACAGCACATTTTGTGCTAGCTTGTTGGATATTTGATAAAGCTTTTTGGCAACGTTGTTTAAAATCTGAACGAAAGATAAGATCTTCAGGTGGATAACCACATAACGCTAATTCTGAAAAGATAATAAGATCACAAGATACATGGCTATTGATTAATTCAATAATTTTTTGAGCATTGCCTTCTATATCGCCTACGCGCCAATTTTTTTGAGCTAAAACAAGAGATATTGACATATTAAATTTAATATTACTAAACAAAATTGGCGATAAGTTTAAATGATTCTAAGTTGCACTGCTACTTTTTTATCGCTAACATGCAACAATAAATTAGCTTTGACTTGTCTGGGTATTATTATGCAAAAAATTTTAAATGTGGCGCTAGCAAAACGTAGTTATCCTATTACTATTGGCGAAAATCTTTTAACTCAATTTAAACATTTCAAACTCCAGCCAGGTCAACGTGTATTAATCGCAACAAATGACACCATTGCTCCACTATATTTACAAACTTTAATTGATATGCTTGAAGACAACGGTATAAAAACTGATTCTGTCATTTTGCCTGATGGTGAACAATATAAAACCATGGAAACATGGAATAAAATTCTTACCGCTTTGCTTGCCAATAATCATACGCGCAATTCCAGACTAATTGCATTAGGTGGTGGTGTTATTGGTGATGTCGCTGGATTTGCGGCATCAGCGTATCAACGAGGAATTAAATTTATACAGGTGCCCACAACTTTACTTTCGCAAGTAGACTCGTCTGTTGGTGGTAAAACCGCCATTAATCACCCTCTTGGTAAAAATATGATTGGCGCATTTTATCAACCTCAATCAGTGGTTATCGATCTCAATTGTTTAAAAACGTTACCACAGCGTGAATTATCAGCAGGTCTGGCCGAAGTCATAAAATATGGCATTATTATGGATGCTGATTTTTTTTATTGGTTAGAATTGCACATTGACCAGTTACTTAAATTAGATGTCGAAGCACTCAGTTATTGCATTTATCGCTGCTGCGAACTCAAAGCACAGGTAGTTGCGGCCGACGAAACCGAACAAGATATGCGTGCAATTTTAAATCTGGGTCATACTTATGGTCATGCCATCGAAGCAGAATTAGGTTATGGTAATTGGTTACATGGTGAGGCTGTCAGTGTCGGTATGTTGATGGCTGCTCAAACAGCTAAACTGTTGGGTAAATTTACAACCGCTGATATTGATCGTATTAAAACACTACTTATTAGAGCAAAACTTCCAGTTACTCGGCCATCTCAAATGACAAGTGATGCTTATATTCCTCACATGTTACGCGATAAAAAAGTTTTATCAGGCAAACTCAGGCTAGTTATTCCGACACAAATTGGACAAGTTGAAGTGCTTGATGGCATTGATAAAAACATCGTCCTTGAGTCGATAGAACGAACATAATAATGTATATAATAGTGAATTATTAGATTGGTAGTTAAGTATACAAAATAAGGAGCACAGAAATCTGTGCTCCTTTAGCTTAAATGCGAACTTATTATTAATTGTTCGATTGTCTTTGTTTAGTAAATTTATAAATCATGTTTAACACTAAGCCAACAAAGGCTACAGCGATCGCAATATAAAATGCGTAAGTATAACTGCCATTATTATTGATAAGGATATCCGCCGTTAATTTTGGTGCAAAAAATGCCGCTGAAGAATAACCCACAAAAATAATACCGTAGTTAACACCTTGGTGAATCGGTCCATAATTTTCCATAACCATTGGTGGGAACACGCCCATCACACCACCAAAGCATAAACCAAGCGCGATAATTCCTATTGCAAATCCTGCTTGTGTTGGAATAAATAAAAATGCCATAAAAGCCAAAATAATTACCGAAAAGATAATATCTAATGTTCGATTACGACCAAGTTTATCCGATACCGTTCCCCAAACAACTCGCCCAGCACAATTACTTAATGAATATAAACTGACATAAAATGCTGCTGCCACAGAAGATAGCCCAAACATGTTTTGCCCAATACTCGATGCATTCGAAGCTATCATCAACCCAGAAAATGCACCAGTACCTAACATAAAAAATATGAGGTAAAAATATGGCGTTTGTAGCATTTGTTGCCAATTTTTGTTAACAATAGGCGCATTTTGTTGGCTGTGTGCTTGAGTCCAACCTTGCGGTTGATAATTAGCGGGTGCTACCTTTATAAAGAAACTGGCAACAATAACCACAGCTATATAGGTACAACCTAGAATTTGGAAAGCATATAGCACATCAAAACGCTCAATCAAATGGTTACCGATTGGTGCTGATATAATTGCAGCGCCCCCCATACCTGCTGTAATGATACCTGAAGCGAGACCTTTTTTATCAGGAAATAATTTAATGGTATTACTTAAACAGCCCGAATAAGCAAGCCCTTGACCAAAGCCACTTAATAAGCCATAAGTCACATAAAGCATTAGTGGACTGGTCACATAACCCGTCAGAAAAAAGCCTAGTCCAAACAGCAAACCACCTAAAACACTAGACCATTTAGCTAATCCTCTATCCGTTAAAAAGCCACCTAAAATCATAGGAATTGGGCCAACAGCTGAATTAATAGCAAACGCTGTCATCACCTCTGACATACTCCAATTTTTAGCGGCACTTAAAGGACCGGCAAAAACACTAAAAGCATAAATCGCACCAGTACAAAGCAAGATTGATGTTGATGCTATCAGTACAAGCCATCGATTGAGATTTCTAGTTTGTTGTTCCATGTCCAGACTCCATTCTTGACTTGATATCTTTCAAAGCAGTTTTTCCCGCAATTCGTCCAAAGGTAAAAATATCGGTTAGTGAATTACCACCCAATCTATTACCCGCATGGATACCCCCTGCTACTTCTCCTGCCGCATATAAGCCAGAAATTTTTTGTCCTGATTTATCCAAAACATGGGTTTGTGTATCGATTTTTAGTCCACCCATTGTATGATGCACCGCTGGTTTTCTTGGTGTTGCATAAAATGGAGCGACTTCTACTTTCAAATCAAATACATCTTTACCAAATTCAGGATCATACCCAGCATCAGCATACGCATTATAGTTGGCAATCGTTTGTTTAAAAATATCAGCATCCATTCCCAGTTTTTCGGCCAATTCTTCTAAAGTGTCTGCACAAAATAGCGTACCAGCCGCAATTTGCTTATCAATTTTTTCTTGTGATGTGTTGTAAGCCGTCTTTTTGATTTCTTCATCAGCTATTAAATAAAATAATCCACCATTATCAATAGCGGCTTGTGTAAGTTTGTCTCGGCTGCCATATTCATTAACAAAACGTTTTCCTTGTTTGTTAACCATAATGAAATTTTGTGGTGGAACTTGTAACCCACTAAATAATGCCCCAGTCTCTGGGTCAGAAACAGGCATCATTTGTGAAAAGCCCATACCAACCAGATCCGCACCAACACTTTGTCCTAACAAAATACCATCACCAGTGATTGCCGGAGAATTAGAGGTTTTAATATTGTCATCAATTTCAGTCCAATAAGTGTTATACTCTTTGAGCATTTTGGTATTAGCACCAAAACCACCCGATGCCAAAATGACAGCATCGGCTTTAACGGTAACTTTTTTACCATTTAAACCTTGTCCAATTACCCCAGACACATGCCCATCTTCAACAATTAACGATTTAACAGCCGTATCGGTTATGATAATTCCTCCCTTATCTTCTACATATTTTTGCAATGCAGAAACATAAGCATAACCTTCACTTTTTAACGGTTTATGACCTCGACGCCATAAAGCTCCTACAGGCATAGTGACATCATGTTTATCAAATTCAACACCAATATTTTCAAGCCATTTAACCGATTCTAGCGCCTCATCAGTCAAGATTTTAACCAGATCATATTGTCCATAAATTACATTTCCTAATTGGTCGGTACGCTTACCGCCAAGATAGGTTTGAATACGATGAAGTAGTGCCGAATCAAATAGGTAACCGGTTTTGCCTTTATTTTCTGATAAATAATCATTAATTTGCTGTTTTAAGCTTCTAAAATCTTGCAAATATTCAGGATCAATCACGGACTCATCAATTGCTACTATTTCAGATAAAGTATGGCTTTCGCCCGCGATAGCATCGAAAGTATTTTGCCATTTAGGATTGGCGGCATTCATTGGACCACCAGTACGGACAGTATTCCCACCAACGGCTGGAAATTTTTCAACAACGACAACGCGCTTGCCTTCTTGTAAAATACTTGCCGCGGCTGATAATCCTGCACCACCAGCACCAACCACAACGACATCTGTTACATATTGCGCATCACTATTATCAAGCGCGCTTGGTGCTTTTGGTCTTTTCCTTAATACATCAGGATTAGCACCTGCCATTTTAATGGCTTTTGCCACACCATCAATAACACCATTACTTGTAACCGATGCACCAGAAATCAAATCGACATTCAGTGTCTGACCTTCAAGGATTTGGGATGGAATACGTTTAAACACAACGTCAGCAATACCTTCTGACTCGCCTTCGGTATCAATATCAATCGATTCAATGCGGTCAGTTGATAAAGTAACAACCATAGGTAAATCGCCATTATGACCCGGTGCTGTTACACAATATTTACCTGGTTCATACGAGATTTCTTCCGGCACATTAAGTAAATTGACAACTTGAGTAAATCGCAAAAAACGTAAAAAACAGCTTTCTAAAAAATCGACTGTTCGTTCTGATTTAAGATTACCTTGCTCATCAAAAGCTTGATGGGCTCGACCAAGTAAAAATTCAGAACCCGGCATAACCGTTGCATTAACCCCTGGCGCATCAAGGATTTGACGTAAATGTAATTGTGCTCGAGAAGAGCCTTGTACATCATAAGATGCACCAACAATCATAACCGGTTTACCATCAAACGGATGCAAATTAAATGACAACCATTCAATGATACTTTTTAAGGCTGATGGAATTGAGTGATTATGCTCTGGCGTGGCAAGAATAACACCATCTGCTTGAATAATTTTATTATTAAAATTCTGAATGATAGGACTATTAGATTGGTCATCTGACTCATTAAACATTGGAACATCAGTCAACTCTAATATTTCAATTTCGGCTTTATGACTAAAATGTTTTTGCATAAATTGCAATAACATGCGGTTATAAGATTCTTGAGCATTTGTTCCTACTATACCAATAAATTTCATAACGATGCTCCTTCTTCTGCGGCCTGTTTCCAACTAAATTTTTTATTTTGATCTGTATTAATTTTTGCTGTTTTGAGTAATTGATTAGTAATGGACACAAATAATAAAAATTCATCAAAGCATTCATCTAACTCTTTGACTTTATCAGCATAAATAAGATTACCTTGATCATCAAAAGCCTGTAACGACTGCCCTAATAAAAACTCCGAGCTTGGCATAATTCGTGCTTTTAATTCTGGCGCATCCAAAATTTGGCGTAAATGAGCCTGAGCCCTTGATGACCCCAACATACCATGTGAAGCACCGACAATCATTACACATTTATTAATCAGAGGGCGGGTAGTATAAGACAACCACTCAATAACACTTTTCAACGCAGCGGTAATGGAATGATCATATTCGGGAGTAGCAATAATCACACCATCTGCGGCTAGTATTTTATCTGATAGCTCTTTTACTGCTGCTGGCGGAGTTTTATCCTTAGGTTCATTAAATGCTGGTAATGATTTAATTTCACAGACCTCAATTTCTGCTTTTTCGGCAAAATGCGTTCGCATAAAATGCAGTAATTTTCTATTAGTAGAACGATCAGAATTCGTTCCGACTATAGCAACAAATTTCACTTTAAAACCTCACTTAGTACCTTGCGGCACAATTTTGTTAATATTTAATTTTCGTAATACAAATTCTTTAGCTAATCACACAAAATGGTAAAATAAATTCTTGTTCTATTAATTATGTTAATTATTGTGCAATATGATTTGTTATCTAGTGTAAAATAGAAAAAAATATTTGTGAAATAGCTGATTAATTATGGGGTTATAACTAATTTGTTATAATCTTAAAAAGGATGAAAACAAGCGGAATGGCTAAAATTAATTCACTAATAATGCTGCAATATATTGATGTTTTAGTTAAGCATGGTAATTATACCAAAGCAGCACAAAACCTTTATATCTCGCAATCTTACCTAACACAAACCATAAAAAAAATTGAAAATGAACTAGGTATTGAAATCATCAATCGACAAACCGTCCCATTACAGTTAACCGAAGCGGGAAAAATTTATTATGAATATCTCACGTCGTTAGTCAACAAACAGGAACAGTTTAGAAAAAAAATCCAAAAATATACTGATACTAACTACACAGCAATTCAAATCGGTGTATTGCCAAGCTTAGGAACCTACTTATTACCTCTAGTTCTACCTGCTTTTATGCAAAAATATCCCAATATTAAAATCGAATTACATGAATATATGCCCAAAAACAGTGAAGAAAAAACCATTAACCAAACTCTCGATTTTTTTATTGGGCAAAATCCTGAAACAATATCCCCAAATTTAATTAGTCATAAATGTGGTAAACATCATTATTATGCACTTATACCAGAAAGTTCTAAACTTTATCGAAAAAAAACAAGTAATATTGAATGTAATCATTCTTTTATAAAAAAATTATTGCAAGAAAAACTTATTCTAACGTCTCACGGTTCAGGTATACGACAACAAATTGAATACCTCATTGCAAAATATAAGATTAAACCCGATATCGTACTTGAAAGCAGTAACATTTTTACTCTTGTCGAATTAGCAAAAAAAGGAATGGGGGTGACGTTTATTCCGGAAAGTGTCAATATCTGCGGAAAAACTGGCGATTTAGCATATAATTTGATCCCCCTACCATTAGAATTCATCTCGTTAAGTTATTTCATTGCATATTCAGCAAATAAAATGCTTAGCGTGGCTGAAAAAGAATTCGTCAACCTTTTCGTCTCTTCTTTTAATCAATAATACAAAGATGAAAACTAAACGAGTGTTAACGCGGTAACATCATATAAATACCTAGATCAATAGACCATTAGAACTAGCATATTCATGATTTTTGGTGATAACTATCCCTTCGATATGGTCAATTTTATTTATTTGCTTAATTACCTGTTGAGCAGAATAACCATATAATTGTGTAGTCCATATTTCGCCATCTATAGCATGCTCAGTCACAATAGTAATACTTTCAATATCGGTTTCAACAGGATAACCTGTTTGACTATCAAAAATATGATGATAGGTTTTACCATTATAGTTAAATGTTCTTTCATAAATACCAGAAGTCACCACTGATTGATTTTGAATCTTCAAAACAGTAATCACATTGCCTCTGGTTAAGAAGGGATTTTGAATGCCTACTCGCCAATATCCATCATCATGAAAAGGACACGCCCCAAATGTTAATACATTTCCACCTAAATCAATATACGCTGCGTGAGCATTTTGTTGTTTAAAAAATTCAATAACTTTATCAGCAAAATAACCTTTGGCTAACGCACCTAAATCGATTGCCATTCCAGAATGCTTTAACAACACAGATGAATTATCTTCATCTAAAAGAATATCATTAGGGTTAATGAGTGTTAAAAGTTGATTGATTTCTGAAACAGAAGGATATCTAGCATCATTAAAGCCAACCCGCCACGCTTGAATAAGTGGTCCTATTGCAATATTTAAAAAACTATTTTTTGCTAAACTCTGAGTTTTGCCTATTTTTATTAATCTAAAAAGATCAGATTGCAGTTTTACGGGTTTAATACCCGCATTAAGATTAACCTGCATTAATTGAGAATCTAAGCGATTAGCACTAAAGCGCTGTTCGTAGTCGATTAACATTTTTTGAGCTTGATTCAATAAGTGTTCAACCTCATCATGTTCTAGCCATATTTGAATCTTCGTGCCCATCAAATTAAGCAAGCGCTTACCTTGGTTCATTTTGCTTTGTTCCTAAAATTAATATCTTAATACCTTACAATGATAAAATAGGAAAATCTAGCCATCACCAAAGACTTGTTAATAATAAATCATTTCAAACATGCAAAGTGTAAATATTTCATTACAATAAAGTGTAAAATAGCTTTTCTGGTATAGAAAAAATCAAAAAAACATCGATTATACCAACATTAAATTATTATCTTTGTAAAATTCACAAAATATCATTTACTATAATGTAATTTTGTGTTTACATATTAACCGTTAATTGTAATATTTTTTTTACAAAAAAGTTTAAATGATTTTAACTAGGAAAATACAATGTTAAAAGACACACTGAATAATGTTCGAATTCGAGATGAACACATGCTCATTACACCTGATGAAATAAAAAAACTTTATCCATTATCAAGTGAGTTAGAAAAACAAATTACTTTATCTAGACAAACAGTCGTTGATATTTTAGAACGCCGCGATCACCGGCTACTTGTTGTTTGTGGCCCTTGCTCAATTCATGATACCGATGCTGCAATTGAGTATGCGCATCGATTAAAAAAACTTTCAGATGAAGTAAAAGATAATCTATTTATTGTGATGCGTGTTTATTTTGAAAAACCAAGAACCACCGTTGGTTGGAAAGGCATGATCAACGATCCACATATGGATAGTTCATTTGATATTGAATATGGTCTAAAAAAAGCACGAAAATTATTACTGGATATCGCGCAAATTGGCTTGCCAATGGCAACAGAAGCTTTAGATCCTAACACTCCACAGTATATCGGTGACTTAATTAGTTGGTCTGCTATCGGTGCAAGAACCACTGAATCACAAACACATCGAGAAATGGCTTCTGGATTATCGATGCCAGTTGGTTTTAAAAATGGAACAGATGGCAGTTTAGATGTTGCAATCAATGCGATGAAATCAGCGTCTATGGCACATCGTTTTGTTGGTATCAATCAACAAGGGCAAGTTACTGTCCTACAGACAATGGGTAATCCACACGGGCATGTTATTTTACGTGGTGGAAAAACGCCAAACTATGATGCTCAAAACGTATCATTATGTGAAATTCAAATGAAAAAAGCCGGTTTAGTACCAAATTTAATGATTGATTGTAGCCACGCTAATTCCAATAAAGATTATCGTAATCAACCAATTGTAGCTAATTCAATTATTGAGCAAATTGAGAACGGTAATAATTCAATTATTGGGGTTATGATTGAAAGTAACTTATTTGAAGGTAATCAATCGTCAGAACAACCAAAAGAAAACTTTAAATATGGTGTATCGATTACTGATGCTTGTATTAATTGGGACAGCACTGATGAGTTATTACGAAAAATGAATAGCTTGTTAGCTGAGCCTTTATTAAAAAGACAACAACAACCAATAACCGCTTAATTGGTTGAAAACACATTATCGCCGACTTTTATCGGCGATAATTTTTATGTTAACCTAATTGCCGACGAGCGTTACGGAATATCCGCATCCATGGGCTATCTTCCCCCCAATTATTAGGGTGCCATGAATTACTTACCGTTCTAAATACCCGCTCTGGATGCGGCATCATAATTGTTGCACGTCCATCTTTAGATGTCACAGCAGTAATACCATTAGGTGAACCATTTGGATTAGCCGGATATTGCTGGGTAACTTGACCAAAGTGGTCAATATAACGCACAGCAACAAGTTTGGCTGCCTCTAAATGAGTTAGATGATTTTCGTCATTAACTTCAACCAGTCCTTCCCCATGTGAAACTGCAATTGGCATATGACAACCCGCCATATCAGTAAAGAATAAAGAAGGGCTTTGCTGAATCTGCACTAAACTAAAGCGCGCTTCAAAGCGTTCTGATAAATTACGCACAAAACGTGGCCATAATTCAGCACCTGGAATCAGATCTTTCAAATTAGACATCATTTGACAACCATTACAGACACCAAGAGATAGCGTATCGTTACGATTAAAAAACTGTTCAAACTCATGACGAACACGTTCATTAAAAAGCACTGATTTAGCCCAGCCTTCACCGGCCCCTAACACATCACCATATGAGAAGCCACCACAAGCAACAACGGCTTTAAATTGATCTAAACTGGTGTCACCAGCAAGTAAATCGGTCATATGCACATCGATTGCAGCAAAACCAGCCCGATCAAAGGCGGCAGCCATCTCGACATGTGAATTTACACCTTGTTCACGTAAAATAGCGACTTTAGGTTTTATACCTTTGGCTATAAATGGGGCTGCTATATCTTGCTGTGGATCGAATGTTAATAACACATTTAGTCCCGGATCGTTTTCATTTTGTTTTGCCAGATGTTCTTGATCGGCACATAGCGGATTATCACGTAAGCGTTGCATCTGCCAAGTGGTTTCTGCCCACCACGTTCTTAACGTTAAACGTGACTCACTAAAAACGACTGCTGATTGATTTCGAATAATAAACTGCTGCCCAACTTTAGCACTACCAAGCACTTGCACGCAGTGAGATAAATTAAACTGCTTAAAGCACGCCATTACCTGATCTAAGTGACTATTTGCAATTTGAATAACAGCACCTAATTCCTCATTAAACAGCGCGGCAATCACATCATGACCTAGCATCGAAATATCAACATCTATACCACAATGTCCAGCAAAAGCCATCTCAGCTAAGGTAACCACTAAGCCGCCATCTGAACGATCATGATAGGCAAGCAATAAATGTTGATTCACTAGCATTTGCATAGCTTGATAAAAATCAGCCAACGCTTTAGCATCATGAACATCTGCCGTTTTTTGACCTAAATGGCGATAGACTTGAGCAAGGGCTGTCGCACCAAGAGCCTGATGACCTTTTGATAAATCGATAAATAATAATGTATTATCTTGATCTACACAAAGTTGAGGTGTAACAGTTTTGCGAACATCTTCAACCCGAGCAAAGGCCGAAATCACCAATGATAACGGCGAAGTTACCGATCTTTGTTCACCATCTTGCTGCCAAGTGGTTTTCATTGACATGGAATCTTTTCCAACAGGAATAGCAAGTCCCAAAGCCGGGCATAACTCTTCACCAATAGCTTTCACTGCTTGATAAAGTCCGGCATCTTCGCCTGGGTGACCAGCAGCGGCCATCCAGTTAGCCGAAAGTTTAATTCGTTTAATATCACCAATATTCGTTGCTGCAATATTGGTAATCGCTTCACCAACAGCTAACCTTGCTGAAGCGGCAAAGTTGAGTAATGCAACTGGCGCACGTTCACCAATTGACATTGCTTCACCATAATAACTATCTAAACTCGCTGTGGTAACAGCACAATCAGCCACCGGTACTTGCCATGGACCGACCATCTGATCACGTGCCACCATACCCGTGACAGTTCGATCACCAATAGTAATTAAAAATGTTTTTTCAGCAACTGTTGGTAAATGTAACACACGTTTTACCGCATCATATAAATTAATGTCAGAGGTTGAAAAATTATCACCATGAGCTTGATAGGTTTTTACATCGCGTAACATTTTCGGTGTTTTACCTAAAAGAACATCTAAAGGTAGATCAATAGGATTATTGTTAAAGTGATTATCATGCAAAACCAACGCTTTATTTAACGTTGCACTACCAATTACAGCATAAGGCGCACGTTCTCGCTGACACAATTTATCAAAAAGCATCAAACTTTCGGGGCGAATAGCTAGCACATAACGTTCTTGTGATTCATTACACCAAATTTCTAACGGTGACATGCCAGGCTCATCGTTTAAGATATTTCTCAATTCAAATTGACCACCACAACCACCATCATTAACAAGCTCCGGCATGGCATTAGATAACCCACCCGCCCCAACATCATGAATAAATAAAATAGGGTTGTCGTCGCCTAATTGCCAACAGCGATCTATCACTTCCTGACAACGACGCTCCATTTCAGGGTTATCACGTTGTACTGAAGCAAAATCCAGATCAGCATCAGATTGACCGGATGTCATTGAGGATGCGGCTCCGCCACCTAATCCGATATTCATAGCAGGTCCACCTAAAACAATCAATTTAGAACCTACCGGAAATTCACCTTTTTGAATATGATCACGACGAATATTTCCTATTCCTCCCGCAAGCATAATGGGTTTATGGTAACCTCTAACTTCTTCACCATTGTAACTATTTACCTTTTCTTCATAAGTACGAAAATAACCCAATAAAGCAGGACGACCAAATTCGTTATTAAAAGCAGCCCCACCTAAAGGTCCGTCAATCATGATATCAAGCGCACTCACGATACGATCAGGCTTACCAAAATCATATTCCCAAGGTTGAACAAAATCTGGTATACGTAAATTTGATACTGAAAAACCAACTAATCCTGCTTTTGGTTTGGCGCCGCGCCCTGTCGCACCCTCATCTCGAATTTCACCGCCACTACCGGTTGCCGCTCCAGGCCAAGGTGATATTGCTGTTGGGTGATTATGCGTTTCAACTTTCATTAAAATATCTGCATATTCTTGAGAATAGCTATAGGTTTTATTTTCGTTATCAGCAAAAAAACGTCCAACCATAGAGCCATCCATCACCGCTGCATTATCTTTATAAGCCGAGGAGACATAATCAGGTGTGCTTTCAAACGTATTTTTGATCATTTTAAATAGCGATTTAGGCTGCTTTTTGCCATCTATAACCCAATCAGCATTAAAAATTTTATGTCGACAATGTTCAGAATTCGCTTGTGCAAACATATAAAGTTCAATATCGGTCGGATTACGATTTAACTTTTTAAAATTTTCGATTAAATATTCAATTTCATCCGATGCTAATGCTAAACCCAATTTAAGATTGGCTTGCTCTAAAGCTTGTCGCCCCTGCCCTAACAAATCAATGGTAACAACTGGTGCGGGTTGTTCAATTTTAAATAGTTGATCAGCTTGATCAAAACTCGTTAATACCGATTCCATCATCCGATCATGTATTAATGCTGCAAACTCATTTTTTTGGATGTCGGTTAACGCCGAACTCACTTGCACATAATAAGCAATACCTCGCTCAATGCGATGGATGTGCGATAAACCACAATTATGTGCAATATCAGTTGCTTTTGATGACCATGGCGAAATCGTACCGGCTCGAGGTGTAACTAAAAAGAGTAATTTACTGTCTTTATTTTGAATATCGATTTGGGCATTTTTAGAACCATATTGCAACAAACTTTCGAGCGTAGATTGTTGATCCGCTGTTAAATCACCAAACAAGTCAATAAAGTGAATGTATTGCGCTTCTAAGTTAATAACAGGAATCGATGTTTCACGGCAAGTTGATAAGATTTTACTAATACGAAATGCAGATAGAGCAGAACAACCAGCTAAGATTTTCATGTAAGTTACTCTTTTTAAGCCAAAAATAAGTAAAAATAGAGCAATATTATAAAAGAAAGTAACCCAAGTGGCTATCTTAAAAATTTAATAAATTAAGCAACAATATTGATAAAATTGTTACTAACACACTATAACTAATCGACTTATCAATATTTATTTTAGAATTTCCTTATAATAACTTAATAATTTTGCATACTCATCATTTGTACTTTATTCAATTGTTGTTTAGTCTTTTATATCGAGTTTTACACTAAATAAGTTGTCAATTTATATCTTTACTGATGTATTGTAATCAAAGCCAAGAAACGTATGATCTCTATCTAAGTCAAACAAACTAATTAATAGTAAAAAGTTGCATAGTTATGTATTAAAATAGGTCTTAACACGATTTGCTTAAAATTTGCTTAGTGAATAAAACGCCGACTGAAGTCGGCGATAATCATTACTTAGCTTGAGTTTCGTTCCAGCTATCTCTTAATCCAACCGTTCGGTTGAATACTAAATTGTCATCAGTTGCATATTTACTATCTAAACAGAAGTAGCCTTCACGTTCAAATTGGTAAGCTTTGCCAACTTCAGCATGTTGCAGGCTTGGTTCAACAAACCCTTTTTTGATAATCAATGATTCTGGATTAATAGTTGATAAAAAGTCTTCAGCCGCCCCAGGATTTGGAGTATTAAATAAACGATCATAAAGACGAATTTCGGCTGGTTTTGCAAATTTAGCCGATACCCAATGAATCACACCTTTAATTTTACGTCCATCTTCTGGGTTTTTATTAAGGGTGGTTGGATCATAACTACAATAGATAGTTTGTATATTACCTTCTGCATCTTTTTCAACGCGATCAGCACGAATAACATAAGCATTACGTAAACGGACTTCTTTTCCTAATACTAAGCGCTTATAATTTTTGTTCGCCTCTTCTTTAAAATCAGCGCGATCAATATAAATTTCGCGGGTAAATGGTGCTTCACGATTGCCCATCTCCGGACGATTTGGATGATTTGGCATGCTGAGCACTTCATCTAAGGTTTCTGAAAAGTTTTCAATCACAACTTTCACTGGGTCAAGCACAGCCATTGCTCGTGGTGCGTTTTCGTTAAGATCTTCACGAATACAAAATTCTAGCGTGCTCATTTCAACGGTATTTTCTTGTTTGGTTACACCAATGCGGTTACAAAATTCACGAATGGAAGCAGGTGTATAACCACGGCGACGTAAACCTGAAATAGTTGGCATACGTGGATCATTCCAACCATCAACAATTTGTTCTGACACGAGTAAATTTAATTTACGTTTTGAGGTGATAGCATACTCTAAATTTAATCGAGAAAACTCATATTGATGTGGGCGAGCGTCAATTGTGATGTTATCTAATACCCAGTCATATAAACGGCGATTGTCTTGAAATTCAAGTGTGCATAATGAGTGAGTAATATTTTCAATTGCATCAGAAATACAATGAGTAAAATCGTACATTGGGTAAATACACCATTTATTGCCGGTTTGATGATGTTCGGCAAATTTAATACGATATAACACTGGATCTCGCATAACAATGAAAGGGGAAGCCATATCAATTTTTGCTCTTAAACACGCTTTTCCTTCAGCAAATTTTCCTTCTTTCATTTGTTGGAATAGCGTTAAATTTTCATCGATACTACGATCACGATAAGGACTATTTTTGCCGGGCTCTTTTAATGTGCCACGATATTCACGAATTTCATCTGCTGAAAGTTCATCAACATAAGCAAGACCTTTATTAATTAACTCAATTGCATATTCATATAATCGGTCGAAATAATCAGATGAGTAACAGATTTCACCATCCCACTCAAAACCTAACCAATGAACATCTTCTTTAATCGATTCAACGTATTCAACATCCTCTTTGACTGGATTAGTATCATCAAATCGTAAATTACATTTACCCTGATAATCTTGAGCAATACCAAAATTTAAACAAATTGATTTAGCATGACCAATATGCAAATACCCATTTGGTTCAGGTGGAAAACGCGTATGCGTGGTTTTATATTTACCTGCTGCTAAATCTGCATCAATAATTTGACGAATAAAGTTAGTTGGACGATTTTCTGTCTCTGTCGGTAAGGAACCGCTCATAAAAAAACCTCTGATTAAATATTTCAATGACGAATTTAGAAATTTGTTTTGTCACTTTTTATCATTTTGGCCAAAGAATATAACAAATTTTTTGTTTTTCTGAAATGGAAAAACGTGTATTTACTGTGACAAAATAATGTTTTTTATAAAATCGATGGTTTTCCTAAAAATTGCATGTGACGACAACCTAAAAAGTGACATTACTCAAATATAATTAAAACAACTATTAAAATTGGGTATTATTTATATTTGAGTAAACTAGTGAGTTTAAAATTTTAGTTTTAGTAATAAGATAATGTTAATTTTTATTTTTCTTTTCATTGACAAAAAGCATAGCGGTTATACCCACTAAAGTTAACGCTGCGGCTAAATAAAAACCACTATTTAAACTACCTGTTTTATCCGCTATCAATCCAGTAAAATAAGGAGCACAAATTGATGCGCTCATACCAAAAAAGTTGTATAACCCAAAAGCCGTACTAAGCGAAGCTTTAGGCGCATTATCGGCAACTAAAGCGATTAATACTGGATTCAAGCTTATTTTACCAATAAAACCATATAATATAAGTACTGCAATTAATACAGCATATGATTCACTATACACAATCGAAAAAATAGCAATTAATGATAATGGCATCATGCATAACACTACCGGTTTACGTCGACCAAGTTTATCCGATATATAGCTACACAACAAAGTACCAATAATTGAGATCCAAGGTACAATTGATGCAATTTGTGAAGCTTGTAATTTATCCATTCCTCTTTCTGCTTCAAGATAGTTTGGTAACCAGGTGATAATGACAAAAAAACCATATATTGAACAAAAGATTGTAATATAAGCTAAAACCAAATTGCGGTTCTTGAACAATTCCGAAAATTTTATAGACTGTGAAACCTGTGTTGCTGTCGGTTTGGCCACTTTTTCTTTAATACACACAGCCATCAGTAAAGTAACGATTATTATTGGAATAGCAACAACCACAAACGGTAGTTGCCAAGAACTATGGAATACTGAAATCATCACACTTGATAGATAATATCCCATGGCAATACCAAATGACATTCCACTGCCAATAATAGCACTGCCTAACGTTATCCATTTTTTAGGAATAGCTTCTGATGATAACGCATATTGTGGTCCATAATAACAGCCTTGTGCCGCACCAGCTAATATCCAAAGAATCAAAAAGATTATGAAAGAAGGAGCAAAATATATTGATGCAATAAAAATGGCATATAATATGAATCCTGTCACAAGCACACGCTTGCGACCTATTTTATCGCCAAATATACCTGAAGGTATTTGAAATACGGTATAAGCAAGAAAAAACAGGCTCATTATACCGCCAGTTTCAGCCTTATTTAAGCCAAACTGAGTTTGTAATTCACCAATAAGCGGACTTAAAACTGATCGCCCAGCATAAATAACAATCCAGCCCAAAAAGAAAATGATAACTAATTTGATCCAATAAGCATTTGGAGTGGCGTTTTTTGAATCGCTTGCCATGTTACTCACCTTACCGTTGCATAAAGTAAGTATCATCTTATGATAACGTCAAAAAAATAAATTACTCACATATCACAATTATGATTATTTTTAATAAAAAAACATTGATTATAAAAAAATAATTAACAATCATTCGATTTTAATGAAACAACAAATCGTGCGCCACCCAATGGACTTGTCACCACAAATGCTTTGCCATCGTGAAATTCAGCCATTAGTTTTACATAAGCTAAACCAAGACCATAGCCGCCCGTTGAACGAGTTCGACTAGTATCTAACCGCGCAAAAGGCATAAAAATTTTTTCTCGAGCATCAAATGGAATACCTGGACCATCATCATCGATTTCAAACACAACGCCATTTTCTTGTTTGGTGATATTTAATACCGCTTTATGTGCTGCATATTTAAAAGCATTTAGCAGTAAATTTTTAACAATGGTTTCGGCTAAATTGATATCTATCACGGCTTGAGCATCTTGACTATTACACACTAACTCAAAGTCTTTGGGTTTGAATAATGCGAGTGATTGGCAAACTTTTTCGCTCCACTGTTTGAGTGATACTGTTGTTAAATTTAGCTCAATATTACTCTGCTGCATTTTAAAGTAACTTAAACTAGCATTAATTAACGTTTCAAGTTCGTTAATGTCATCATTCATACCTTTTTGTAGCAATAACCGTTCTTGTTCGTCGGTTGACTCTTCAAGCATGCTAAGTTCAAATCGCATTCGTGCCAGTGGGGTTCGAAGTTCATGCGCCATGGCATGTGAAATAGTTTGATTGGTCCCAACTAAATGTTCAATATGTGTCCCCATGTTATTAAGGACATTAGCCAATGGCTGAAATAACCAACCTTTGACATTTTCCGTTCGCGCCTTAAGATTACCCTGTCCTAACTGCTCAGCTGTCTGCCTAATATTAACTAAATCTTTCCAGACCGCACTGAAAGCAAAATAGATCAAAATAAAAAAGATAATAGCGCTAAATAATGCCCATATAATTAAAAAAACACTAAGTGACATAGTGTTAGATTTTAAAATATCGCGCATAACCATGGGCCCGAGTTGTAGCAACTTGCCATCGTTTAAATCGATATAGACAACCTCTTCATCACCATCGTATGAAAAACCTAATTTTTTTAACTCGTTGTGTACAGTTTCAGGCAGTGGTGTATTAGCGGGTAAAATGGTTATTGGATAACCAAAATAGGGTTGTAATTCATTGACCACTTCTTGAAGAGGACGATGTTTATTTTCATTAATGCGCATGCGTATCAGGTTGACTGTGCCTCGTTGTGACTCACGAAACACAATATGATCATCTGGCATATCGGTTAATGATGAAGGTAAAGAATCAAATACGAGTAATGCACCATAAGCAATGATACATTGCAATGAAAGCAAAATGACCAGATAAAATACGATGCGGCGATTAAAAAAAAGGGGTTTTGCTAATAATTGGCTCAATGATTATCCCCTTCTCGCATAAATAAATAACCTTTGCCTCTTACTGTTTTAATGCGTGATGGATTATCGGGATCATCAAGTAATTTTCGACGTAGTCGAGAAATCCGAGCGTCAATTGAACGATCACTACCATCAAAATCAATTCCTCGAACTTGAGAAAAAATATCATCACGAGTCAATATATTACCGGCGTTAACAGCGAGTAACCAAAGCAAATCAAATTCAGCGGTGGTTAAATCAATTTCTTGATCTTGTAATAGCACCTTACGATTTTCACCATCAATAGTAAGATTATCAAAAACTAATGTTTTGTTATTGAGCGGAGCGGCTGTTTCTTTACTGCTATCTTTGTCTAATTCAATTTGTTTTCGCCGAAGTAGCGCTCGAATACGTGCAAGTAATAATCTTGGTTCAACAGGTTTAGCCAAATAGTCATCGGCACCCAGTTCTAAACCGACAATTTCATCAATATTATCTTCACTTGCTGTCATAATAAGAATGTAATTATTGAACCAAGTACGTATATCACGGCAGATATCAAAGCCAGATTTTTCCGGTAACATGACATCTAAAATGACTAAATCGGGATTAAATTGTTGAATTTTTTCTTCTGCACCATTACCACTATTATGCCATTGAACAAGATAACCTTGTCGAATCAAATAAACTTGTATTAAATTAGCAAGTCGCTGGTCATCTTCAATAATTAGTATACGTTCACTCATTCTTATTCTCAGTATGGTAACAGTAAGTAGTAAGGCCTTATTATACAGGCAATTTTATTCTCGTTACAAAATATATACAAAGAGCCTACAAAGTTTGAAATCACTCTATGAGAAAATTTGCGACAATATCGATAAATAGGCTATTTAATTTCAAAAATGAATAATTTTTCATCAATTACAAGTCATCTATTTCATCCATCTTATTCACAACATCATACGCCAATCGTGTTGTGTGATTTTGATGGTACCATTAGTGTTAAAGATGTAACAGATACTTTACTGAATCATTTCGGTAAAGATGGATGTGACGAGCTTGAAGAGTTATGGGTGAATGGTAAAATTGGTTCTCAAGAGTGCATGAGTAAGCAAATTGCTTTGATGGATGCCAGTTTAGCAGAACTTAATGAAGTTTTATCACAAATTGAAATTGACCCAACCTTTAAGGCATTCATTGATTACACTGATCAAAACAACATACCGGTTCACGTTGTCAGCGACGGATTAGATTACGCAATTGAATTTGTGTTAAAACGTCATGGCATAGAAAATTTACCTATTTTTGCTAATAGATTATTACACGATAATGAACGTAGCTGGCGTCTTGAATTTCCTTATGCTAATCAAAATTGCATTAAACAAAGTGGAAATTGTAAATGTAATCACGTTAAAAAACAGCAATATTTTCCACAAATTCTTTATGTTGGTGATGGAACGTCTGATTATTGTGTTTCTCATAATGTGGATTTTGTTTTTGCCAAAGATAAATTGATTCATTATTGCAAAAAAAATAATATTGAACATAGTGCTATTAAATATTTTTCTGATGTTACTCAAGCATTAAAACAGTCACAGCAAGCACTTATTCCAACTGTGATGGTAAAATAATAGGAAATAATAATGAGTACAATTCAAGATTTATCTTACTTTTTACCAGGTAATAAAAATGGGGTGCTTTTAATTCATGGATTAACAGGTACACCAAATGAGATGAGAATTTTAGCAAATGGCCTACATAAAGCTGGATTCACCGTTTATGCAATACAATTAGCTGGCCATTGTGGGACTGAAGCCGATCTTTGTAAAACCACATGGCAAGATTGGTATAAAAGCGTACAAGATGGCGCAGATTATCTAGCCAACCATGTAGATAATATTTTTGTGGCGGGATTATCTATGGGCGCCCTGCTAGCGTTAAAATTAGCAGCTGACAGACCTGAACAAATTAAGGGAGTGGGTGTGCTTGCGCCCACTTTTTATTATGATGGTTGGAGTATGCCTTTTTGGGCAAAAAAATTCTTTTTCTTACTCGTCTATTTTAAAAAATTAGGTATTTTTCAAAAAGTTTCTTTTATTGAAAAGCCGCCTTACGGGCTTAAAGATGAACGAATTCGTGCTGTCGTTTCAGAAAGTATGCTTAGTGGCGATGCAGCGTCTGCCGGCCTTGCTGGTAACCCTTTTCCGGCGCTGGCAGAAATGCAACTATTAGCAAAAAATGTGCGACAAATTTTGCCGAATGTTACCTCACCTTGTTTAATTATGCATTCGGGTAATGATGATATCGCAAATATTGAAACCAATGCCAAATTAGTTGAAAAGCATGTATCGGGACCTAAAAAATTAATCGTATTAAATGAGAGTTATCATTTAATCACCATTGATTCTCAACGCCGCGAAGTGATTAAAGAATGTGTTTCTTTTTTTAAAGGTATAGTAGAAGGAACAAACACTTAATGTCACCATTAGTCATCATACTTTGGGTTAGCAATATCTGTTTTGATACTTTAGGGCAAATAGCCTTTAAATTCGCTGCAACTTCAACAAATAATCGTGACGGTTGGTACTATTGGATCGATTTATCAAAAAATCATTGGATTTGGATTGGTATTATATCCTATATTGCTGAATTCCTACTTTGGTTAGCATTTTTAACATTAGTTCCACTGTCACAGGGTGTTTTACTTGCCTCATTTAATATTATTACCATCATGTTGGTTGGTCGTATTGTTTTTAAGGAACTTCTCACCTTTCATCGTATAGTTGGTATGCTTTTAATCACAGCTGGCGTTATTTTTGTGGGATTGTCTTAATATGGCACGATTTTATTTAATTGGCTTCACAGTATTACTCATCTTTGATACGATTGCACAATGCAGTTTTAAATTAGCAGCAATTCACGCTGAACCTTTAGCGATGAGTATTGATTGGCTGGTTCGCGTATTTACTAATCCATGGATCTATATATCAATTGCTGGTTATATTTTCACATTTTTTACCTGGATGACCTTACTAAAAAAAGCACCAGTTGGACCTGCTTTTGCCGCTTCTCATTTTGAAGTGGTGACAGTTATGATCGCATCAATTTGGTTATTTAACGAGCCAATAACCTTATTTAAATTGATTGGAACAATATTAATTGTGTCAGGAATTGTGTTTTTAGCGATAGCTGAAAACAAATTAACTCAACAAAACAATCATTAAATTAAACCTAAATTATTCAACAAAGTGTAGGTGGTTTTCTATTAAAACAACTACACTTTCTATTCGATTTTTCAGTTATATAACTAATGCTTTTAACAAGGTCAAATTAAGCTGATGTTGTTCGCTTTGCCAAGTTTGTAACTTATCAGCCGGTATGATGGGTTGTTTATCTAATGAACTTAAAAAGCGCTTAAACCAGTTCGATGGTTGCCATATTGACAATTCGCCGGTGATATCACTACCAATAACACGCTGTTTAATCGATGAAATAACATCCAATAGGTGGTAAGTCTGTAACTGACCTTGATCCCAATTGGTATGAATAACCTCTTCACTTAATACATCTTTATCAATCGATAAATAAACGGGTTCTGCATTGTGATACTGTTCAGATAAAAAACTCGCAATAAGATCATCTGGAGTAGAAAAATGCCGAAATGCATGACCTAAACCTATTTTTTTTGCCCATGACACATTAACACCTAGGCTCCAATAAGTGAGTTTTTTATGAAAAAGTGGTTTCCATCTATTTTCCCAAAAATGGCTAATGCCAATATCATGTGAGGTAATACCCAATACGTGTACCTGTTTCACAAACGGTAAGCTTGCGACATAACTGACCCATGAACCACAATGAATACCAAATAAGTAACGCATATTATCGGGATGATTATCAAAAATTATTACTTCAATGGGATTTTCTGCTGAGTAATATTTCGCTAAACGCGCAATCAATAATAGTGAGATATGATGATAATCCCCGCTTCCCATCAAAACTGTACCATAATGCTCAGGTAAAAATTGTTGAAGTTTTGCGCTAAATTGTTGAAATTTAGTTCGAGAGCATCCAAAACGCAGAGTCTCTTGCCAAGCGGTTAAATCTATTTTTTTAGCATCACTAATTTCACCGACACTTTGATCAAAGTCGAGAATTATAGGGCATTTCATGCTACTTTCTCCTTGTCACTTTCAAAGTGACCAATCAATTTACGTATTACCACTCTTAATAAAGGATTGCGGATATAAACTAAATGCTTTGTTAACGTAAATTTGGCACCAAGTGATGCTTTAACTTCGGGATCGGTCCAACCGGCAATATAGTGACTAAAGCCGTTTTCAACTGCATATTCAAGATTAACAAACCAACTGACAAAATAGAGATTGAGATTTTGAGCTTGGGGGTAAACCATACCAATATATTTATCAATTAACATGTTATTGACCACGTAGCAGATATTGTAACCAATAAGTTCATTGTCATGATAATAAGTAAAAATACGTGTTTGAGCAGATTTGTTCTGTAATAATTGCACGAAAAATGGTTTAGTTAACAAATCAAAATGGACGTCGCTTTGCTGATAAACATTAAGATAAAGTTGATAATATTTATCTAAAACAGCATCATTAAAAAAACAGTCATCGCCACTATTTAAAACATTAATCTCTAGCTTTTGGCGAGATTTTAATTTCCGCCTAAAATTTTTTCGACGACTATATGAAAAACGTGAAAAAACTTCATCTAAGCTATCAAAATCTATAGGTAACCAAGCTAATGCTTGCCCTTCAACTTCAATAAAACCTTGATTTTTTAACGCCGATATAAATTCGGCAGAATATTGATTATCTTTATCACTCAATAAGGGGGAAGATAAAGGTAAATCTTTAACAATAACAAAAGGATATTCTTTGCTATAACTTGCTTTCAGGTTACCCGCTAATTTTTTTGCATCAACTTTATCATTGAGCATGCCATATTCAGAGACAGTTGTCCCAACAAAACATGTTTTAGGTTGTAACCAGTGCCGCCATTTTTTGGATAGTGGTAATTTTTCAATTTTATTTTTGAAATTATCATCAGCTGTTGTCAATAAATCGAACTTTGCTGAAAAAACAGGCACACCACCATCA
The DNA here is from genome assembly GCF_026536245.1 of Gilliamella sp. B2824. Taxonomy (NCBI): domain Bacteria; kingdom Pseudomonadati; phylum Pseudomonadota; class Gammaproteobacteria; order Orbales; family Orbaceae; genus Gilliamella; species Gilliamella sp. B2824. The sequence goes on from NZ_JAFNON010000007.1 coordinate 44,702, forward strand.
CTTAGCCAAGCAGCAAAATTATGTGGAGGATGATTTAAAAAATTGTCTATTAATTCATTAGGCTCTAACTGATTAATATATTTCATAACGATATAAATGTTAACTGTTTGAATTGAATAAGAGATCCCGCTAATAGCCATTAGCGGGAAAATTTAGAAATAATGGATTAAAGCTCTTTTTTAGCTCGAGTAATTAACTGATCCAGTAATTCAATACCTTGATCAATCTCTTGACGAGTAATGTGTAGCGAAGGGGCAAATGTAATTACGTTTTTGTAATAACCACCGATATCAAGCACTAAGCCCATTTTCGTACCTTTCCAATCAAGATCGCCTGACATACCAATGTCTACCATTTTATCAACCAAAGCTTTATTGGCTGTAAAACCATCATCAGTACAAATTTCAGCACGAAGTGCTAGACCTAAACCATCTACTTCACCGATCTCTTTGTGTTTTTTCTCTAGTGTTTTTAAGCCCTCAAGGAAATATGCACCGCTATCCATTACCATTTTTTCGTAATCAGTTTCAGACGTCATTTTTAACACTTCAAGACCAACGGCTGTACCTAGTGGATTTGATGCAAAAGTTGAATGCGTCGATCCAACAGGGAACACTTCTGGATTAATTAACTCTTCACGAGCCCACAAACCACCTAATGGATTTAAACCATTAGTTAATGCTTTAGCAAATACCACCACATCAGGTTTAACATCAAAATGTTCAATTGACCATAATTTACCAGTACGGTAAAAGCCCATTTGGATTTCATCTACAACTAATAAAATACCATATTGATCGAGAACTTTTTTCAAACCTTTAAAATAATTACGTGGCGGAACAATATAACCACCCGTTGCTTGTAGTGGCTCAGCATAAAATGCAGCATATTCAGCCTGACCTACTTTTGGATCCCATACACCGTGATATTCAGTTTCAAATAAACGTGCAAATTCAGCAACTAAATGTTCACCATACTCTTCAGCAGTCATGCCTTTTGGACGACGGAACGGATATGGGAATGGAACAAACATAGCACGATCACCAAAATGTCCATAACGACGACGGTAACGGTAGCTTGACGTAATTGAAGAGGCACCCAGTGTACGTCCATGATATCCACCTTGGAAAGCAAACATCAGTGACTTACCACCTGTTGCATTACGAACAACTTTTAGCGAATCTTCAATACATTGTGAACCACCAACATTGAAATGCACTCGACCTTGATAACCAAATCGCTGCTCCATACCTTGAGCAATGGTTTTTGCTAATTCGATCTTGGTTGGATGCAAATATTGGCTTGCACACTGTGGTAAGGTATCAATCTGTTTTTTTAGAACATTGTTTAATCGTTCATTTGCATAACCAAAGTTACATGCTGAATACCACATTTGTAAATCAAGAAAGGCTTTACCTTCTTTGTCGTACATGTAGCTACCTTCACAGCCATCGAAAATTTTTGGCGGTTCAACATAATGAACGGTATCACCAAAAGAGCAATATTTGGCTTCGTCGGCTAATAGAGTGGCATCATCAGGGCGACTGTTAATCATTTCTAAAGTTGGTTTACTCATAATTTATCTCACTAATCCATATTCAAATATGATAAAATGTGGCATTATTATTCAAGAAATTTGTTTGTTACAATGTACAATTAATGTATAGATTTTGTGACCATTCATTTTAATTCAATTAAAACAAAAATATTCGACCAGATAATGGCATTAGAAATTTAATGGGTATAAAGAAAATGAAAAAATCGCGCTGTGCTACTTATATATTTACACTAATGACTTTAACATACATACCTATTGCTTCTGCTGATCCAACTTCTATTGGAATTGGAGCAGGTTGGGCAACATCACCATATAAGAATTACAGCTCGAAAATTTATCCAGTTCCACATATTGATTATGATAACGGTGTATTTTTTATCGATGATTTATCTGCAGGTGTTTATGCATATCAGGCCAATGGACAAAGTCTTTCAATTGGTGCTCGCTATTTAGCTAATGAATTTAAACCTCATGATTCTGATAATCACCGCTTAAAACAATTAGATACTCGCCATTCTACTCTACTTGCAGAAATCGAATATTCAATTGATACTGACTTCGGCAGTTTTTCTAGTAGTGTTGGTACCGATGTTCTTAATGAAAGTAACAGCATTTTAGCTAATGCTGATTATAGCTTACCTTACCTAGAGGGTAATTTAGTTATAGTACCAACCATTGGTATCAATTGGGCAAACAGCAAACATAACGATTATTACTATGGTGTGTCTCACAGAGAATCATCTCGCTCTGGATTACGTTATTTTAATGCTGATAGTTCAGTAACCCCTTATGCTGAAATCGGCGCCCAATATTCATTAACGGATAATATTGCTACTTTTGGTGGTGTTCACGTTGATAAATTAACCGGTGATGCTGCCGATAGTCCAATGGTAGACAGCAGTACAATTACTTCTGTTTATATGGGATTATCTTATAAATTCTAAGTGTTTTGGTCTATTTTAGAATTAAAGCTGATGATAAAACAATAGGTCAATCGTATTATTATCGTACGCTTTATTTACGACAATTATGGTAAAATAGTTATCCTAAATAAAACTTAGGAAGTGTAATAACATGCTTTGGTTTAAAAATGCCATTATTTACCAACTTAATAATGACACCTTACTAAATAAAGACACTATTGAAAAAGCAGTCAAATCCCAACTGTTTACACCCTGTGGTAACCTTGATACCACTAAAATAGGTTGGGTATCACCTTATCGTGATGATAACCAAGATAATTTAATTATTGATATCAATGGCCAATATTTACTACGTATAAAAAAAGAGACAAAAATATTACCTGCGCCAGTTATCAAACAAGCATTATTAGAAAAGATAGATAAACAAGAGCAAACATTAAGTAGAAAATTAACTAAAAATGAGAAAGCGACATTAAAAGATGAAGTCATGATTGATCTCATGCCTCGAGCCTTTAGTAAATATAATCACTATTGGCTTTGGATTGATACCAACAATAAACGTATCATTGTCGATAGTAGCAATTTTAAACAAGCCGAAGATATTTTAGCTATTTTACGTAAAGAGTTAGGCGCACTTGCCTTAACACCGTTATCAATTGATAAACCGCTAGAACAAATATTAACAACTTGGGCTAAAGAAAAACTTAGCTTTCCACCTTTTATATTAGGCGATCAAGCTGAATTGAAAGATCCGCTTGAAGGAAATGGCATTATTAGTTGTAAAAATCAAGATATCACTAGTGATGAAATGCTAATTCATTTTGATTCAGGAAAATGGATCACAAAAATGAAAATTATTGATGATAGAGGTGTGAATTTCATTGTACACAGTGATTTGACGTTAAAAAGAATCAAGTTTGACTCTATCATTTTAGATGAAAATGAAGACATCGGTTCAGATGAATTTGATAAGCGTCTCGAAGCTGATTTTATTATTATGTCAAACGTTTTAGCTAATACCATTAATGAGTTTACACTCGTGATTAACAAAATTATTTGATAATATTATTTAAATATTTTTTTAGTGTTCTATCATAAACTCTAGCTTTGCATATAAAGTATGCTATAATTACGAAAGATTATGTATAGCATAATTTACTTGAAGATAAATTATTATTAGTTTATTTCAAATAAACTTAAATAAAAACAAACTAAACAACGTCTATAACAACATATAAGTTGAGGCAAGAAAATGAAAAAAACAACTCTAGCTCTAGCAATTGCAGTTGCAAGCTTAACAGCTACTGCCGCTAACGCAGCATATGAAGACAACACTTTTTATACAGGTGCTAAATTAGGTTGGGGAGAACTTTATAGCTTAGATGCACATAAAGTTCGTGGTGATGATGAAATTGGCATTAAAACTTCAGACCGTAGCAACGTTGCTGGTGGTGCTTTTGTAGGCTTCCAAGCTAACCCTTATTTAGCATTTGAATTAGGCTATGATTGGTTAGGTTCAGCTAAATATAAAAGAACTTGGTCAGATGATAATACCAAAGCAGGTAACAGCAAAGTTTCTGCGCAAGGTGTTTCTTTAACTGGTAAATTAAGCTATCCATTATCATTCATCTCTGACGATTTAGATGTTTACGGTCGTGCTGGTGGTATGGTGACTATTGCTAAATGGAAAAACAGTGGTGACTATAAAGACTATTATGGTCATGGTGGCACTAAAACTGATGTATCTCCAGTTTATGCATTAGGTCTTGATTATCGCTTAGACGAAGACTTCTCTACTCGTTTAGAGTACCAATACACTCAACATATTCATACTAAAAGTGATGCATCACCTGATTCAGGCTTGTTAACTTTAGGTATTACTTACCGTTTAGGTTCTCCAGCAGTTGCTGCTCCAGAAGTTGAAGTTAAAACTCAAGAAAACCGTTATGTATTAAACGAAGATGTTCTATTTGCTTATGCAAAAGCTGATTTAAAACCAGAAGGACGTCAAGCACTTGATAACCTATTAACATCTCTTGTTAAAATTAACCCAACTCAAAGTGCAATTGTTGTAATTGGTCATACTGACCGTATTGGTTCAGACAGCTACAACCAAAAACTATCTGAACAACGTGCACATTCAGTAATGAAATACCTAGTAGAAAAAGGTGTTCCAGCTGATTTAATTAGTGCTCGTGGTATGGGTAAATCTCAACCAGTTACAGGTACTAAATGTAATGCACTTCGCGGCGCTGACTTAAAAGCATGTTTAGCACCAGATCGTCGTGTTGAAATTGAAGTTAAAGCACGTAACGTTAAAGAAGTGAAAGTGATCGACTCAACCAATTAATTTTGATTGATTTAATCACTAAAACCCGGCTGATGCCGGGTTTTTTTATTTATAAGATTTGGTTAGTAACTAAATAATATATCACCTTCGATCTATAAATTACCCACAAAAAAGATTATAATCAGTACTGTTTTGTTAGTAATTATAATTAAAGGGGTTATTGTGCCTACCGCTATTTGGCAAGATTGTCTTTCTCAATTACAAGAAGAACTTCCGACAACTGAATTTAATTTATGGATTCGGCCATTGCAAGCGGAAATGGTTGATAATAAACTTTACATCTATGCCCCAAATAGATTTGTGCTCGATTGGGTTCGAAATAAATATCTCTCAACTATCACACAACTATTAAATAAACATTTCAATAACGATTCTTTAAAGCTATATCTTGAAGTTGGCTCTACGTTATCAATTGATAAAAAAGTCAAAAAGGAACAACCGAAAGCTGATCTGGCTCCGGCATGGAAAACAACTAAAGAAAATAATAGTAACTATAATTATCATTCAGGAATCAATCAAAAACATACCTTTGATAGTTTTGTAGAAGGTAAATCTAACCAACTTGCTGTCGCGGCGGCAAAACAAGTGGCAGAAAACCCAGGTAAAGCCTATAACCCATTATTTTTATATGGATCAACGGGTTTAGGCAAAACACATTTATTGCATGCAGTTGGTAACCAAATAATTGAAGAACAAAATAATGCAAAAGTTGTTTATATGCATTCGGAACGATTTGTGCAGGATATGGTCAAAGCATTACAAAATAATGCTATTGAAGAATTTAAAAATTACTATCGATCAGTTGATGCGTTATTAATTGATGATATCCAATTTTTTGCCAATAAAGAGCGTTCACAAGAAGAATTTTTTCATACTTTTAACTCATTATTAGAAGGTAATCAACAAATTATCTTGACATCTGATCGCTATCCGAAAGAAATAAATGGTGTTGAAGATCGTTTAAAATCACGTTTTGGTTGGGGGCTAACAATAGCAATAGAACCACCAGAGCTTGAAACTCGCGTTGCAATACTAATGAAAAAAGCAGAAGAAAATCATATAAAGTTACTTGAAGAAGTAGCATTTTTTATTGCTAAACGCTTACGTTCTAATGTACGAGAACTAGAAGGTGCATTAAACCGAGTCATTGCCAATGCTAATTTTACAGGTAAAGCGATAACGATTGATTTTGTTAAAGATGCGTTAAAAGATTTACTCGCATTGCAAGAAAAACTTGTGACTATTGAAAATATTCAAAAAACTGTGGCGGAATATTATAAAATTAAAGTATCAGACCTATTATCTAAACGCCGCTCTCGCTCTGTAGCAAGACCTCGTCAAGTTGCGATGGCATTAGCTAAAGAATTAACCAATAAAAGTTTACCTGAAATTGGTGATGGATTTGGTGGCAGAGATCACACTACAGTTTTACATGCATGTCGAAAAATTGCAGAATTAAAAGAAGAAAACAATGATATTAAAGAGGATTATTCCAATTTAATTCGAACATTATCAACTTAAAAAAGAATCAACATTATGAAATTTATTATTGATCGCGAAAAACTTATCAAACCACTGCAACTTGTCAGCGCACCTTTAAGTAGCCGTCCAACGTTACCCATTTTAGGTAATTTATTATTACAAGTGAACGATAATACTTTATCAATGACAGGCACCGATCTTGAAATCGAAATGATTGCGCATTTACCTTTAACCGAAGCAAATGAACCGGGTGCAACAACAGTTCCAGCAAGAAAATTCCTCGATATCTGTCGAAATTTACCCAATAATGCGCAAATTTCGATAACCGTTGACGATAATCGATTAATAATTCAATCGGGTCGAAGTAAATTTTCCTTAGCGACCTTACCTGCTAGTGATTTTCCTAATTTAGAAAATTGGCAAAGCGATGTTGATCTTGCAGTTCCGCAAAAAACAATAAAACGACTTATTGATGCTGTTCAATTTTCAATGGCTAATCAAGATGTAAGATATTACTTAAATGGTATGTTATTTGAAATTGAAGACGGTCTATTAAAGACAGTTGCAACTGATGGGCATCGTTTAGCCGTTTGTGCTCAACCAATTGGTCAAAATATTGCTAGCCCTTGCTCAGTCATTATGCCAAGAAAAGGGGTGATAGAACTTGCAAAATTAGTTGCCGATAATGAAGAACTGATTAATATGCAAATTGGTAATAATAATTTACGCGTTAATCTTGGCGATTTTACCTTCACTTCAAAACTCATCGATGGTAGATTTCCCGACTATAAACGCGTATTACCTAGAAACCCAGATAAACCACTTGAAGTATCCTGTGATGAATTAAGAAATGCATTATCTCGCGTGGCAATTTTATCCAACGAAAAATTTCGTGGAATAAGATTATACGTACATAATGATCAGATAAAAATTACGGCCAATAACCCAGAACAAGAAGAAGCAGAAGAATTAATTGATGTTAAATATCAATCATCAGAGCTCGAAATCGGCTTCAATGTCACCTATTTATTAGATATATTAAATACTCTAAGATGTGATAGCGTACAACTTTTATTAACTGATGCAACATCCAGTGTTCAAATTGAAGATATCAATGATCAATCTGCCACATATGTTGTCATGCCAATGCGCTTATAATCATAACTTCTCTTAGCTTCTGATCCCAGTCAGAAGCCTTATTTTATACTATATGACAATTTCACAAATCAAAATTCATCATTTTCGTAATATTGATCATGCCGAGTTATCGTTATCTCGGCATTTTAACTACATCATTGGTGATAATGGTAGTGGAAAAACTAGCCTACTTGAAGCAATATACATGCTTGGACATGGCCGAGCATTTAGACATATTCAATCCAATCGGATTATACAACATGAACAACCTGAATTAATTTTATTTAGCCAAATTGAATCTGCCAATCAACAAACCCACACAATTGGCTTATCAAAAACACGCAATAATGAAAATAAAATAAAAATTGATGGTGATGAAGGTTTTCGGCTCACTGATTTAGCAAAACTATTGCCTATTGAACTCATTACGCCAGAGGGTTTTGATTTACTCACTGGTGGTCCTAAATATCGACGAGCTTTTATCGATTGGGGCTGCTTTCACCATTATCCCGAATTTGTCTATCTTTGGAACAATTTAAAACGATTATATAAACAGCGTAATGCATTATTAAAACAATCTTATAACTATAACCAACTATTACCTTGGGATAAACAGCTAGTTCCGGTTGCTGAAAAAATAAGCCAGATTAGGGCTGATTATACTCAACATATTTTTCCAGAAATTATAAAAACCTGTGAAGATTTTCTACCTGAATATCAATTAAATTGCCTGTACTATCAAGGTTGGGAACACAGCAGTGATTATGCAGAAATACTTTATAAGCAATTTGAACGAGATAAATTAATTAATTATACCTCGCTAGGTCCACATAAAGCAGATATCAAATTGCGAGTTGACAACATTCCCGTTGAAGATCTTTTATCACGTGGTCAGTTAAAACTACTCATGTGTGCTTTACGTTTATCACAAGGTGAGTATTATTCAAAACAAACAGGGCAATCATGTATCTATTTAATTGATGATTTTGCTTCTGAACTTGATAACAATAAACGAAATCTATTAGCAAAACGTTTAAAACTTGCAAATTCACAAGTGTTTATTACAGCCGTTAACCAAGACCAAATAACCCAGATGATCGATGAAAATGATAAGATTTTTAACATAAAATCTGGTATAATTTCATAATTGTACGAAACGATAAAAGAAATTAAATAGGTCAAAAAATCCATGTCTAACTCTTATGATTCATCTAGTATTAAAGTGCTTAAAGGGCTTGATGCAGTCCGCAAACGTCCTGGTATGTATATTGGAGATACCGATGATGGAACAGGCCTTCATCATATGGTTTTTGAAGTCGTTGATAATGCCATTGACGAAGCATTAGCAGGTTACTGTAACCATATCGAAGTAATCATTCATCCTGATAACTCTGTATCCGTTCGTGATGATGGACGCGGTATTCCAACGGGTATACATAAAGAAGAAGGTATCTCAGCAGCTGAAGTCATCATGACTGTTTTGCATGCTGGTGGTAAATTCGATGATAATTCCTATAAAGTATCAGGTGGTTTACACGGTGTTGGTGTTTCGGTAGTTAATGCTTTATCTGATAAATTAGAACTTGTCATTTATCGTGAAGGAAAAATACACAAGCAAACCTATCATTTAGGTGTACCAGAAGAACCGCTTAAAGTTATTGGTGAAACCACTGAATCAGGGACTTATGTTCGTTTTTGGCCAAGTCCAAAAACGTTCACCAATATTGAATTTGTCTATGAACATTTAGCAAAAAGGCTACGCGAACTATCATTTTTAAACTCTGGTGTTTCTATTAAACTCATTGATGAACGTACAGGTAAAAGTGAGCACTACCATTATGAAGGTGGTATTAAAGCATTTGTAGAATATTTGAATAAGAATAAGAATCCAATTCATCCTAAAATATTCTACTTTAGTACCGAAAAAGATAATATTGGTGTTGAAGTTGCATTGCAATGGAACGATGGTTACCAAGAAAATATCTACTGTTTTACTAATAATATTCCTCAACGTGATGGTGGTACCCATTTAGCCGGTTTTCGTGGTGCTATGACTCGTACACTAAACAATTACATGGAAAGCGAAGGATACAGTAAAAAAGCAAAAATTAGTGCCACCGGTGACGATGCACGTGAAGGGCTTATTGCTGTCGTATCTGTCAAGGTTCCCGACCCTAAATTCTCATCACAAACAAAGGACAAATTGGTTTCATCAGAAGTTAAATCAGCAGTGGAATCGGTTATGGGTGAAAAGTTAACCGAATACCTACTTGAAAATCCTTCTGATGCGAAAATTGTTGTCGGTAAAATTATCGATGCAGCCAGAGCGCGTGAAGCAGCACGTAAAGCACGTGAAATGACTCGACGCAAAGGCGCATTGGATTTAGGCGGTTTACCTGGCAAACTTGCTGACTGCCAAGAAAAAGATCCTGCTTTATCTGAACTTTATTTAGTGGAAGGGGACTCTGCGGGCGGTTCAGCCAAACAAGGACGAAACCGTAAAAACCAAGCAATTTTACCATTAAAAGGTAAAATTCTAAATGTTGAAAAAGCTCGCTTTGATAAAATGCTCTCTTCTCAAGAAGTCGCAACATTAATTACAGCATTAGGTTGTGGGATTGGTCGTGATGAGTATAATCCAGATAAAATGCGATATCATAGCATTATCATCATGACCGATGCCGATGTCGATGGTTCACATATTCGCACATTATTACTCACGTTTTTCTATCGTCAAATGCCAGAAATTATTGAACGTGGTTATGTTTATATCGCACAACCTCCACTCTATAAAGTTAAAAAAGGCAAACAGGAACAATACATTAAAGATGATGATGCAATGACACAATTTCAAATTGCATTAGCATTAGAAGATGCCTCATTACATGTTAATGATCATGCACCAGCACTTGCTGGCGAAGCGCTTGAAAAACTGATTGCTGAATATCAAAAAGTTGAAAAACTCATTACCAAAATGGAACGTCGTTACCCTAAAGCGTTACTTTCTGAATTGGTTTATCATGATGTTTTAGATGAAAGTATTTTACAGAATCAACAATCAGCACAACATTGGGCTAAAACCATTATTGATAATTTAGCCAGCAAAGAACAACACGGTAGCAGTTATCGCTATTCAGCAGACTACAACGATAAAACACAATTATATGTGCCAATAATTAAAGTAAGAACACATGGTGTTGATAATAATTATGCATTAGATCAAGTGTTTATTCATAGTAATGAATACCGTAATATTTGTCATTTAGGTGCGCAATTAAAAGGTTTACTGGAAGATGGTGCTTTCATTCAACGAGGTGATCGCAAACAGCCAGTTAACTCATTTGAAGAGGCAGTAGATTGGTTAATTCGTGAATCTCGTCGTGGTTTAACCATTCAACGCTATAAAGGGCTTGGTGAAATGAACCCAGAACAGTTATGGGAAACAACTATGGATCCAACCAGCCGTCGCATGTTACAAGTGACCATAAAAGATGCAATCGAAGCTGATCAGCTGTTTACTACCTTAATGGGAGATGAAGTTGAACCACGTCGCTTATTTATTGAAGAAAATGCGTTAAAAGCGGCTAATCTTGATTTTTAACAGCCTATCAGCCCTATTACAGATAACAAAAAACCAGATAAACATCTGGTTTTTTTATAGTGATTAATAGTGATAGCTAAAGCAAATTAGCCTTATTTTGTAAGATAAGTTAATGCCTTAATACTTTATTATTGTCTTTATTGGCAAACAGGTCTATTTATTTTCAAATCAGACACCGCATTGTTCATCTGTTTAATCATATCTTTTGGACTCTGAGCGATATAGACCTTCCCTCCTGTCATATCCGCAACACAATCAATTTTATGTTCGCCTGCTATATCGACAATGTTAATTTTTAATTTTGGTTTCTGCGTCGAAATATAATTCGCTAAAGTACAAATATTATTCCTTGAACAGCTATCTTCACCATCACTGATGATCAAGATATAATCATTACGATTCACACCATCTAACATACTACTCGCTTTTTCAAGTCCACTATAAAGTGGTGTTCCACCCCCACCTGCACCTGATGGATTAAGTCTGGTGATATTATTTTTTAAAATACTACGACCAGCATAATCATAAAATTGCGTAAAATTTGCCGCCGGACAGCGATTTAACGTGACAAGCGATATACCAATATTGGGTTGTATTTTATCGATACTCGATAACGCTACGCTTTTACTTGTCGATAAACGACTGGGTAAACGCGTCATTTTTTTCTGATAATCAACTTTTTCCTGTTCGGACATATTACGAGGATAACCATAAGACAGGTATTGAAAAAATTGCTCAACTTCTGCTGGCGATTCAGCTAAAGTTGCAGTCATCGATAGGGAATTATCAAACACAATAACCATTTTCGATGGATTTGGATTGTTCTTTATCTCATCTTGAGTGATACAATTAGGCGGATTTTTAACCTTAGGTTTTGGTTTAACTTTGGGTACTTCTTGAGTATTAATGATAGGCTCTGGCTCTATAGCAGGTACGGGATCAGGTTCTGGCGTAGCGACAACTTGCGGCGCTTTCGGAGGTTCCACTACCAGTGCCGGCTTAGATACAGGTTCAGGTTTATTGACTAATACTGGCGGAATAATAATTAACTCAGGTACAGATTGCACCTTGTTTTCTGGTGAAGATGGATAAAAAAAGTACCACAATAGGCTCAATAATCCTAGTAATAGCAATGCCAAAATTAACCAGTACCACCAACGCCAAAATGATTTTGAAACCGTAACAGGGGGAATAACCGGTTGCGATAAAACGGGTTTTGCTAGATCGAAAATAATAACGGGTTCATCATTAATAACAAAAATTTGATTGGCTAAATTTTTTATTCTAGGCAACCATAAAGCTACCAATTTTTGTTGTTCATCATTTAAAGGAATTGATTTAATCGCCGTTTCAATATCATTAATTCGCGTGGTTAATGTATCTTTTATTTTTTGCTTATGCGATTCATCTGCAACATGATCAATTAATATCGGTTGCCCTTCAAGATGAGTATACCAACCTAAATAGTCATTGTTACTCATAAGTTTAGGTATAGCAAAAATGGAAAAAGTGCGTTCTGTCAAATGCGGTTTTAACAACGATAACATTAAGGAGTATTGCTCCAATAAAGCCAACTTAGTTAAATCATTATGATCAATTGAAATCCGGGTTATTCGTTGCATTATTCACGCATTTCCTTCTATTTTGAACGTATAATAAACAAGCTTATTAACTCAAGGCTGTTTTTATCAACAACATCAAAAATTTATTATCGCTTTACACTACTCACAAATCGGTTTACTAATATTCATATCAGACACAGCATGATTCATTTGATTGACAATTTCTGTTGGATTTTGTGCAATGTAAACTTTACCACCAGTACTTTGAGCAACACAGTCAATTTTATGTTGCCCTGCAATGTCGACAATATTAATTTTCAAACGTGGTTGCTTAGCCGCTATATTACTCGCTAACGTACAAATATTACTTTTAGTACAATTATCATCACCATCACTAATAATTAAAATATAGTCATCACGATTTACGCCATTAAGTAATTTACTGGCTTGTTGTATACCACTATAAAGTGGCGTTGCGCTGTTATATTCTAACGGATTTAATTTATTGATTTTATTTTTTAACTTTGATCGATTAGTATAATTATAAAATGATGTGGTTTGAGCGACTGGGCAACTTGTAAGTGTCACTAATGCGATATCAATATTTTGCTGTATTTTATCAATTGTGGATAGTGCCACTTTTTTACTACTTGATAACCGATTAGGTAACCTAGTCATCTTTGCTTCATAAGCGTTGGCTTGACTTTCTGACATGGAATTCAAATTAGTTTTTAAATATTGATCTATTGCGGATTTTGACTCCATTAATGTCAATGTCATTGATGCTGAATTATCAAATATTATTACCATTTTAGAGGCGTCATTATTATGGGCGACGTCTTCTTTTCGAATACAATTTTTAGCTACTGGCTCAGGCACAGGTTGCTGAACAACAGGTTCAGGCTCTTTCGTCGGCGGTTCAACAACAGGAGCTGGTGGCTTGTTAACTAACACAGGCGGAATAATTATTAACGCCGGAATAACATCAGGCTTTTTATCTTTATTAAATGGGCAAAAAAAGTACCCTAACACACCTAAAAGTCCTAATAGCAATAATGCCAACAATAACAAATACCACCATCGCCAAAATGATTTTGGGGCAACCACAGGAGGAACCGGCGTAGGTTTGGGTAAAATTGGTTCTTCAAAAGAATTAACAATGACAGGTTCACCATTAACAATATAAATTTGATTACCTAAACTTTTAATTCTTGGTAACCAAGACGAAACTAATGTTTGTTGCTCACTATCTAAACGCATTGACTTAACGGATAATTCAATATCGTTGATGCGTGTTTGTAACGTTTCAGTAACTTGTTTCTTCACGAGCTCATCATTAACATCACTCAGTGAAGTAGGCTGTCCTTGAAGTTCAGTATACCAACCTAAATATTGATTATCATCAATTAATCGAGGTATCGCGAGAATTGAAAATGATCGCTGAGTTAAATTGGGCTTTAACAACGATAACAAAGAATTATATTGATCCAATAAAGCCATTTTTTGTGAGTCATTATGGTCAACTATAACCCTTGCTATTCGTTGCATGCGCAATATATTCCTTAATTTTAACTTTTCAAATAAATAATACTGTTCAAGTTTTCAGATAGCTAAATATTTAGTGCTTTCTGTAATTGTTGAAGTTTTTTATTTAATTTATCCAGTTCGACCTGTTTTTCTACTTCTGATTTGTTTGATTTATTTACTTGATTATACTGTTGCTCAATGTCATTAACTTGTTTTAATAAATCGTCACGACCTTTCGCTTTTGCTTTTATTTCGCTCGTTAATTTAGACAGATCTTGCTTTAACTTCTGCTGCTGAGCTTGTTTCTGTTTTACACTCAACGTAGTATCGTTTTTCTGTTTTTCGATATTTGCATAAATCTCTTTAAATTGTTGATTAGCCCTTTGTTCGTTCTCAAGAATTTGTTTTTTCTGATCAATTCTAGCCTGATAATTACCGGAATAATTGCAACTTATTTTATCCATAATACCGATATTAGTATTTTTAGGATCACATTGTTCTGGAGTTGTAGAACAGCCGGCGAGTAAAGCAAGCGATAAAATAGAGATAAAAGATATTTTTTTCATAATTAACCAACCTTAACAGCTGAGCGTTGTTGAGTAACTAAATTCACTTGTTTTTCAAGTGCTGCTATTTGTTTATGTAATTGACCGATTTCTTGATCCAATCTAGTGACGTTCACACCGGATCGTTGTTCCTGAACAGACAGGTTAACCCAATCATTTTCAACTTTCTTAATTCGTTTTAATTTATCATTTAAATAAGCAATATTCGCGTCGATTTGAGTTAACTCTTTCTGAGCCTGCTTTTTATTGACACTTTCGCTTTTTATTTGTTGATTTAAAGCGTTAAGCGTAGCTAAATTTCTATCCACAACATCTTTAGCACTTTGTGTAATTGATTGCACTTCTGCGGTATTTTGTTGAACATCATGAATATAGGCATCAATGCGCGCCTCAGCATTAGCATATTCTGCTCGTTTTTTATCCAGATAATAATTTCCGCCCATCATTACTCCACAACCAACAGCGGCAGAAGCAAGGCATGCAGCAGGTTTTCCACCTAATAACACACAGCCAAGCCCACTAATACCTGCACCTATGGCACAAGATTGCCATGCAGATTTACTAAAAAATTCAGCAGTTGAACCTTTAGTTAATTCAGGATCGACATTTTTTGTACTCGCTCCGCCAGATGTAGATTGACAACCTGCCAAAACTAGAGAAATGCATAAAGCAAGTGTACCTATCATTTTGTTCATTATTTCTTTCCTTTTATCTCATTACAAGATTGCAGCCAAGTTGTTCTTTCAATCTTACCAGACTCAATATATTGATTAATATGTTGTAAATAAAGTTTTAAGTAATCACTCATATTCGCTTTACCACTGTTTTCTAAAATAAATTGCGTGGGCTTTGCTTGCTCATCAAGAGTATTTTTTTCATAGTTTGATGCGGTATTAACAATGGTGTCAGCATAATATTTTAAAATAAAGTCTCTGGCATTTTTCGACTCATCAAGAACGTGTTTTAAATTATTGAGTTTTTCGGGTGAACACACACCGTCATTATTAACATTTTCTGAATCTTTTGTTTCACAAACTTCATTATTTATGGTGTTATATAAATTATTATTATATTCAAATTTACTATTTAAGTCAGAGACATTTGCACACAAAAAAGCGCCTAACTGTAGCGCGGATTGAATTGAGCGGTTTCGCTGTTCGTCGCGAGCTTGATTGGCACTACGTAAAAGGGTATTTAGTTGATTGAGTTCTTTTTTAGTCTTTTCATCTTCGACTTGTTTAGTGATTTTTTCAAGCTCACTCACCACATTTTGTTTTTGATTTTCTTCGGCTTCTGAGCCTAATTCATTCCATTCTTTGTCTAATTCTTTGATAATATCGCTACTAGACATCACTTCAGTTGTATAGACCACTCGAAAACCGACATCCATACTTTTATAAGCACCTTTATCATCGTAATACGGTTTTTCAATACGAAAAGCAGTGGTGATTGACGATTCAGGTGTCAAATAACTGCCACCTCTAACCGTCATACCACCAGGTTGACCATGATAACGATCAAGTTTATTCATACGAAAAGAATCAAACATCATTTCGCTAGCATTGCCTAACATATCATAAAGATCAACAGGATTAGGCTGTAAGCGTCCAATAAGCTGTAATTTACCATTGGCTGATTTTGCACCAGAAAACCATGCATAATTTTCTAAATTTGCCGTCATTGGGAAACGCATTTCACGGAACTCAGAATCTGTCACTTTTGACCCTCCACGAGCTGCATATTCCCATTCGGTATTATTAGGTAGACGGATATAACCTTTCGGTAAGGTATTAGCGTTAATCTTCGACTGATTTTCAATCAACCAACGATTATATTTATCAGTAAAAGCAACAGCATCAAACCAACTAATGTTGGTAATAGGAAAGGTAAGTGCTAGTTTTGCTGTGGGGCAAGTATCACTCATGACAGCTTGATATTGCAAAGCGGTTATTTCATATTTGCCAATCAAATAATAACGCTCTTTTCCCTTTTCAGAAAAACTACCAGAAATATAATTGGGGGTTGCATATTCGGCAAAACCGAGCTCTTTTTGATTACTGCCTAAAATAACTTTAATATCATCTAAAGGCTTATTCGTTGGTGTATAGATTTTTTTCATTACCAAACTACCATCACATGGCATAGGCAAAATAACATCATCTTTTGCTGGTTTTGGATTGAAAAAATTACTATTCCAAGGTTCAGCATAGCAACTTAACGGAAATAAACTGATAGTTAATCCCCAAAAAGCAATTTGTTTTAAGTTACGCTTCGCGTAAACTTTCTGCTGGTTGGATCTTAATAGCACGTCGACCTCCTATGGCTACAACGACACCTGAAATAACTATACACAACAAAAATGCAATGATAAGGTGGTAAAATTGTAAGCGACTTACAATTGGTTGTGAAATCAAATTTTTACCTAACACAGCATTAAAGGCATAATTGCCTAATAAAAATAACACAAAGGAAACGAAAAACGCCAAACAACTCAAAATAACGGCTTGATTGATTAAATACCCCATTATCGCTTTGGATTGGAAACCAAGTAATCGCATAAAAGCAATATCTTTGCGCTTACGTTCAATATTTGATAGAAACGAACCCGCAAACGATAAAATACAACCTAGTCCTGCGGTTATTGCAATCACGCTAAAAATAAAATTGAGTACCCGATCAATCGCCTTAACATTTTCAATGACATTAGACTGCGTGCGTGTTTCGATGTTCTTTTCTCTTAATTTAAACGACAATGGTGCTACGTTATCTAACGAATTGGCATAAATGCGAGCCCTTGCAAATAATGAATGGGGTGGCGGATTATTTTTACCGGTATTAGTTGCAAATAATTCACTTTGATAGCCATCATAAAAATTTTCCATTGCAATGAGTAAATCTAAACTGACAAACGCAGCAGCACGACTATAGCGATTGTCAGGAATAATACCTTTGACCTCTAATTCAATTGATCCTTTCTCGAACTTGCCATCTAATTGACGGGTAATAAATAATTTTATATGACTACCCACAGTTACTTGCAATTTTTCCGCTGATAATGCACTTAATAAAATTTGAGTTTTATCATTAATAGAAGGCAAATCCTGTGTAAGCGGATCGCCACTCGCTGTAGGAATAATTTCAGCACTGCTCACAAAGTGGCTTGAATCTTTGACTAGATCGGCTTGAGTATTAAGCGAACGCGTTAAAGGAATCACAAAGCCAGTTTCAGGTTGTTTTTTTATCCAGTCAAACATGGCATCATCCAGATTTAAATTACCCACAATCTTTATCTCTAAATTTTGTGGATCATTAAGTAGTTGCTGCCGTAGCTGCGAAACTACGCCATATTTTAAGCTGAACAATAACAATAATGGTGTAATGACCGATATGACCGATGCGATAATACAAAATGAGACTTTTTTGTCGTACCATAAATCAGACAATGATAACCGTATGATTAGCAACCATTTTAATATCATTTTACTCATCGACGCATACCTTGCTTTGTAATGGTAAAAAAACTGATGATTGTGGAGAGTTTAATTTGGCCGATAAAGTAAATAAGCCTTTACTTTCAATACGTTGCCAATCATGCGTAACAATCATCGCGGCAATATTATCTTGTTTTGCCTGTTCAATAATCAAATCAAACAGTAAATTGGCGTTATATGGATCTAACGCTGAAGTCGGTTCATCAGCGAGTAATAGTGCTGGTTTATGAATAATCGAACGAATAAACGATGCTCGTTGCCTTTCACCAATTGATAACTGCTTAGGATATTTACTGAGTAAATGTGCAATGTTAAGCTTGTCGACTAAATAATCGAATCTTGACATATCAACGGGTAGCTGAAGTAATTTAAGCGGTAATACAATATTTTCCCAAATAGTCAAAAACGGCAGTAAACCACCAGTTTGTAACATAAATCCTAAATAACGAGCACGAATAATCGCTAACTCATCGATATCATTACGGTGAATTAATTTAGCTATATCAATATCACTATTATCTAAAACTAATTTATAACAATCCAGCTCATCAGGTTTTAAAATCATGCCAATCATTTCAAGCAACGTACTTTTACCCGATCCGCTATCGCCTTGTATCACGACAACTTGCCCTGCGTTTAATGATAGCTCTGGCAGGCAAACGTTGAAAAAAGATTTGCCTGTAGAGCGAGAGATGGCTAATTGCTTTATTGTTAACATGAGCTTTACGGTAACATTTCTAATGGGATAGGATAAACATTATCACGAGCATCACTACCTTCAGCTAATGAAATCCAACGATCAACATCGGCATTACATTTCTGATAATAACGAATTTTGCTATTAAGATTACGAATAAATTTTTCTTGTTCAAGTCCACTCATGCTTTTCCAAGTATCTTGATCCAGTCCAGTAACATCACTTTTATAAGGAATATTATCCAAATATTCGCCAAGCAAACCTAAATCAGCAATTTTGGTAACTGAATCTGATTTTAGTTTACTTGGATCTTGCCCCATAGCTGCGGCAACAGAACGTAATTGTGAAAACATATCATCAGAAGAAATCAATCCATCATTAGCTGCATTAGCAATTTTACTAACCACATCACTTAAGTCACTCAATTGCGACTTAGTTAATAAAATCCGAGGCTCTGCTGTTGGTATTGTTGGTTTAACAAAATCTTTATCCGCAATCCACGCTTTAAAAACTGAAGGGGCTTTCGTTCCATTGGTATCACCTAAATAAGCAAGCTGCATTGCTTTACTCAATAATAATGCATCTTTTAGCATATCCGAATCATCATCTTTAGCATTAAGTGCATTACCTACAGATGCTTCACCTTTATATGCTAATTTCACTTGTTCAGACAACGCATCAGCTAATAAATCAACCTTCTTACCAAATTCTTGAACATCACCAGCATTAACAGGGTAATAAAGTGATTTATGAATAAAATCATTGTAGGTTAAATCAGAATATTGCGCGGCAGCGACTTGATGATCTTTTTCACCACTTGGTGTTTTTAAATGCAGTGCATAAATAGCAACACCTTTATGCTGAGCTTCAAGCCTTAATTGTGCAGCATCCATACCGGTGCTAGACAGTTTATCGTCACCAGGAATGGCACTAGCATCAGTAATTAAAATCATATATCGCGCGCCAAAACTATTCCAATTGATATCATTTAGCGCTTGTGCAACACCTGCATAAGAATCTTCTGCAAAATAAGAAGTTGAAACAGTCGCTTGCTTGAGTGAAGCACTTAATTTCATGAACTCTTCTTTATTTTGAACTTTATTAGGATCAACAAAAATTTTAGAAACAAACTCCAATTTATCAGACGCTTTTAAACTAGAACGGAACGATACTAAACCAAATTTAACCTGATTTTGTAAGTGTTCCTTTTCAATATGTTGATAAACACGTTCAACTGCCTCTTTGGTTCTCGAAATATAAGGATCCATTGATATGGTTGAATCAATGACAAAAACAATTGCAGCTTTAAATGGTACAACTTGATTGGCCGTATTATCATCCGAGCTTTGGTTATTAGTGGAGTTAGAATTAGTGTTATTTTTAACCAATTTATCTTGTTTACTCACTGAAGCGACTTCTAAAACTCGCTCATAAAAACCTTTACCATTCATCACCTCTTCACCTTGTAAAATAGGTAATAAATAAAAGTTTGTTTTAAAATCAATATACGCTTTCGGCTCTTGCGCCACAATTTCAGGCGTTGCTTTATCAGCGTTTAGTGAGTCTCGAATGGGTTTTAACAAAGTTTCGGGCTGATCTGAATCTACAATTTTGGTTAAAGCCGCTTTATCTTTAAAAAATAATAGAGGATCACGATCAACTGGGTTGGTAAAAACCAATGTCATTTGCATATTCCATGCTATTGCACAGGAATTATTTATCCAACCTACTGTATTACCATATGAATCAGGTCCAATACTAAGCCACTCTTGATTATTATCTGTTTTTCGTTCATACACATAATACCGAGAAAAAGCAGGTAATGTAGCGCCTGTTGGATCCGTAATATTTTTTTTCAATTCACAAGTTGGTGTACTTAGCACTCGTTGATAAAGTGTTGTTTTACCCTCTTGTTTTAGTGGTTCAGCAGCTGAACTTATCAACGGCATACAGGCAAGCGTTAGACTGATAACTAATTTTGAAACGGCTATTTTTTTCATACCTGTGTTCCCCATTATTTTTGTAACTCGTCTAATCGTTCTTTAGCTAATGTATTATTCGGATCACGGTCTAATGCAGTTTCATACCAATAACTTGCTGTACCTTTATCTGCTTTAAAACAATTATTTGCTTGATAAAATTTTTCGTCATACTCTTTAGCATAAAGGAAAGCAATCTGACCATTTTGCTGGGCTTGATTTGCATATAGACGCTGAGCAATATTACATTTATCCGCCTTTTTTGCATCATTAATTAACTGGATAATTGCCTGAGTATCAGGCTTGGTTTGTAAACACTGTTGAATAAAAGCCAGATCGTCAGTTGTGGTATTATTTAAACTGCATTGCGCATTAACTTGAGCTGTAGGTTCGACAGGTTGTGTTTTTTGAAACACTAAAAAATACCATGCAGCTAGGCCAAGACCAGCTAAAATCAATAGAACAATGATAATGGTGATAACCAAGCCTAATTTACTCTTCGATTTTTTTAACTGAGGAGTCTGAGCAATCTCTGGTTCAATTACTGTTTCGACGTCAAGTTTAACCGGCTCAATAAGGTCATCATTTTGCGTCTCAATGTTGGGGATTTGTTCTGGTTCTTCAGGTAGTTCAACAGGTTCGGTAAGTGATTTGGTTTCAACCGATGGATTATCTAATGGCGGTTGAACAACATTTAATGCTGTTGAAGCAAGTACATCTTCGGCAATACTAACAACACCACCATCAATATAACGTTGGTTTTGTTTGTCGCGTAACTGTATTAGAAATCGTTTGGTATTGTCCTGAGATAATAACGAATCAACTAACCATTCACTCACATAACCACTAATTTGTTGGTTATCTACTGACAAATCAGCTATTGAATGCCAACACTTTTCGGGTCCCCATTGTTGCAAACCAGATAAATAATAACCATCTTGATTACGCTGTATAAGCATATCGATATCAGCACTACCATTCCACTTTTTTGCCGAAAACTTCGCAATTCCAGGTTTATAACCTTCTAATTCAATTCTTAATGCCATAGTACCCTCTATTTCGCCTCCCAATCACCAACCTATTTTGTCATTCAGTAATCAATAACAAAACTTTCATTTAAAATCAGGAAGATCTAATATTATTTTTAGTTAATTTTTCAATCTTATTGTTATCACATTAATTTATATAAGCTTGCTTAAAACTAGCCAAAATCTCGCCCAGACGACTATTTTGTTCTTGACTAATTTCACGCCCAGCATGATGTCCAATGTTTTCTTGAGCAAGCATCGCAAATGCAATAAACCAATCGAATATTGCATACTGAGAATAATTTTTAGTTTTCTCATCTAATATAGGCAATGGATGCGATTGCTGATGCGTAAATTCAGCTACCGGTGAAGAAAAAATAGGTTTACCTTGATTCACCCGGCTCATTGGTATATCAACAGCTTGTCCCTGAACAAAACCAAGCCAAGCAATAAAATCTGCTAATAAAGTATGAATGGTGCTCACTTGTCTTGACTCAAGATCATCACGT
The DNA here is from genome assembly GCF_026536245.1 of Gilliamella sp. B2824. Classification (NCBI taxonomy): domain Bacteria; kingdom Pseudomonadati; phylum Pseudomonadota; class Gammaproteobacteria; order Orbales; family Orbaceae; genus Gilliamella; species Gilliamella sp. B2824. The sequence continues at coordinate 67,112 of NZ_JAFNON010000007.1, forward strand.
TTACTACCCGTATTTTCATTATTTAAAATGCGATCAGTTAAATTTGCCTCAAGCTTTAAACGATTTGCAGCTGTGATTAACTCTTCGACGATAAAAGATAACGATTTCTGATGTAAACCAAAGAACTGCAAAACATGTTTATCTAATACCATATTTCTTAAATAATCCAACCAAGCGGTAAAAACTGTTTTGGCTAATTTTGACTCGGTAGGTAACGAAGATGTAAGCGTCACTTCAGACGAAAAGGTTGCATCAGAAAATAACTCAAAATCAGTATTTAAGCCAAAATCAGTTGATAAATCATCACTATTTGCATGCACATTATGAGTATCTTGAGTTGTTTCAGTATCAATATTACTCGTATGATAAAGCGCACGGATAGTTTGATCTGGCAGTTCTAAAGTTTTGAGTAATTCGCCAAGTAATAATGCTTTCCCTTGTAGTTCTTTCACTACATCAGTAATAATCTGTTTTTTCTTACTTAGTTCTTCATCACTATCAGCATGATACCAAGTATCAAAACGCATATTTATAATATAATCAATTTTTTCATTAAGCTGTTCTAAAATACGCTGTTGCTTAACTTCAGTAATGGCAACTTGTTCTAAATATTGGCTAATGCGTTCAATCCCACCATCATTTAGCTGCAACATAGCATCCCACGCATTAGCCGGTTGATTAACATATTGCTCAATATCAGGATTTTCAATAAATGTTTTTCTCAATAGCAACATTTTTTGTTGATAACTTTCGTTATAAGATAATTCACGATTGGAAGTGGCATCAACGTTTAAAAACGGCACATCAAAACCGGGTTTTCGCACTAAAAAAACATTATTGAATTTATGACCATTTGACCAATTTGTTAACCAATCATAATTACCAAAGCGCTCTAAAATAGTTTGTTGTAGTAACCCACCTTTACCCCAGCTATTTTTGAGATTATCTTCTGAAAGTATTAATGAGCTACCAATACGTTTATCAAACATGGTAATCGCCCATAATAATCCTGCTTTTTTTGTTGCTCTTTTTTCAGCTGTCTCACCTTGGGTTTTATCAATCCAACGTTCAAGCACGGGGCCGACATCGTTAACATCAGACTGTTTGTCTGATGGCGTACAGACAACCAGTACGTTCATTTCTTGATTATCAGTATATTTTTCAAAAAGATAAGCCACTTTACCTCGCAATAAAAGCTGAGCAATCGGGTTACCTTCTTTAACATCAGAGACAGAAATCAAATTCAAACGGCCGCGATACCCAGGAAAATCAAGCAAATCAACTTTTTCAAAAGTAGTAACCCGTGTTGGATTGACTAAAGGAAAAATCAGCTCAGCAGTCAAAAATGCTAATTGAGCGATAGATATTGTAGTTGGCTCACCATTTAGTGGCGTAATAGTGACTTGAGTATCGCGATCGGTATTTAATCGTTCAAGAATATCGACATTCATAATGCTATCAATTTGCGATTTAACACCATCATTATCTTTCACTAATACTGATAGTGGAGCATAAACAGTATCAACATGGTTTAAGCTGCTTAACGTTGTGGCGAGTTGGGTATAAGCCACAGTCAATTCGTTTATGCCACCCCATAACACCGAAAAAAGTTCACCTCGATCAAGTATTGAAAGATAGGGGAGTAATTGCATCGCCTTTTCCCAATAGCCGCCTTTCAATCCTTCTAAAGCATTGCCAAAATTTTCGGAAAGATAATCATAAAGATCAACAATATCGTCTTCGGTTATCCCACTAGTGCGCTCAGTTTGCTTCTTGCCTTCAAGCTGTAGAAGCAGCTGTTTCAATGAAGAGAATTCGATTTTATTCGTGATTTTTTGTTGATCAAAATCTTTAAAATAAGCATTAATTAGAATTTTTACAATTTCAATCTCTTGAAATAATCTTAATTCTAATGGGTAGTTGGCTATTCCCCCTTTGGCTATACGACTAAAACGGGTAACCAGTCCAGTTGCTTCTTTACCACTTCCAACAGGATTAACATGTTCAATAAAGTCTAACACTTGATTGTCAACAACTGTTTCAAGTTTACCGTTTTCACCGGCAGCTAATGCCGAGATAAGATAAGATTTACCCGCTTGCGATAACCCAAAAAAACCGACCGCCACAGATTTACTTGAGACATCACCCAATCTTTTGGCTGTATTACGTAAACGACGAAGATCAAGAATTAAGTTATCAGCCTCGCTATTCAATCGTTTGGATGAATCACGAGTCTGTTTCACCCATTCAATCGCTTGTGCTGACGCTTGATACACTTGATCCCAAGATTTAGGAAGTTGTTCATTTAAATTATTCATCGTTTTATCATTCCACTATCAAGCCAATATTGTGTACTTATTAATCCAGAATTAACCATTGTATTTAGGTTCAATTTGATATCATGATTTTTATTACAAGCACGCCCATCAGAGGCTTTAACATCTTTAATATAAAAATTCTCAATGGTTTTTTGTCGACTTTTTATGCCTAATGTCACTTCTAATACCACACCTTCAGTACTCAAGCGTTTAGCCACTTCACTGTTTTCTATAGTTAAAATATAAATTGGTGACGCCGGCCAACGTTCGATTTCTAATTGCTTGAAACCGAGCCGTGTGGTGCCACGGATCTCAAAAGAGGTATCGGGAAAGTCATAATCAGGATCATCTAAATCAATATCTCGGTAATAAACATTTTCCTTTTTTATCATATTAAGATTATCTAAAAGACCAATATATTTAACTGTAGAATATAAATCGATATTTGATGATCTAAAATAAAAATTAGGTAAACGTAAATTTTTACTTAAAAAGCATAACATAGCTCCAACAGCCGCTGTTGTTTTAGGATCGTCAATACGTTCTTGTTTATGGAATGGATACCAACCGCCAGTATAATAACCATGTAATGGTAAGATTCTTCCGGCTGGAATTGACAAGCGCGATCGAAAATAACTTTGTACACCAGGTAAACGTGACGGGCGACCGGTTAACAATAATACATCACATTGATAACAACTAATGATTTCAGACAGCGCGTCAAACGTTTTACAAATATTGTAATAATCACCACGTATAAATAAATAATGAATTCGTTTAAGATTAATCTCAATATTTAAGTCCAATACTGAAAAAGTAGGATTATTCAGTGCTCGCCGAATCGGTTCATTAATAAAATTAAGCACATGATCAGTCATGACATTATGCTGTAATAGCTCCCTAAAAGTAGCATTATACACATGTTGCTCGGCATGCAGCGGATCATAAAGCTCATACCTTTTTAGTACTTGCAAACCTAATGGCGTAAATAACTGTAAAGTTAATTGTTGACGTAATACCGCATCTTGAATAGAAAGCTGCTGAGAACCAATAATTGCTGATAAAATTGGATTAGGATCAGTAAGCCCAGCTTGTTTTAAGCCATTAGTCAAAGCTGTGAGTACAGTGTCTTGAATAATATCAAGTAAAATATCATCGCCCGCCACTTTAAAGCCATCACGAAAACGTTGAATTGGAACAATATAAGCATTACTGCTATTGATTTGCTTGCTGGTACCGTAATCAAGCTCATAATCATTTATGACTAAATCAGTAGTACCACCACCAATATCTACTGTTGCAATTGTGAGCTTTTGTTTATTGGTTTTATCTGGACGTACCATTGATGCAATAAATTCTTCACTGCGTCCATTGTAATTATTTTGTGTTTCGTTAAATAAATATACAACTTGTCCACAAGTTGCTTCATCCCATTGAATATAAACTTCAGGGATGTTTGGCCAAATACTTTTTAATTGTTCTGGATTATTAAAATCAATATTATCATCAGAACTATCCCAACCAAGACTTTTCCATACAAGTCCAATAGCTTGGTATACACAACTTTTAAAAATGGCTTGTTCTGGTTTTGGCATTGCAGGTGGAATAGTCAAAATAATAGAACGTAGGTTACGCGGCGTTTTAGCGTGTTCGAGTTTATTACGTTGCGCAACGCTATTCATCTGCATTAATGCATGCATCAAAACTTCACAGAGCATGAATGTCATTAACGAACTTCGCGAATATTTTGGATGAAAAACCGGCATTTTGCGATCAAACTCTTCCTCAATATCATTGCTTAAAATATGTAGTGCTTCACCATATTCGTTAATTAAACTCGAAAATGGTTCAGCGGTGGCAAAGGGTTCATGATCACTTTTTACATAATGGGAATTAAAACGCCAACCTTGCTCATATTTATCTTGATCCCATAAATAGCGTTTAGGGCTAGAAAGGCCAGTAGCACCTTCATTGCCTTCTCGTTGACTAGCTAAACGGCTTGCCTCAGTCCCAACACGAACAATACTTGGCCAACGGAATGTGTCTCGTCTTCCACTTTGTAACGAAAAATGTTCCTTACCAAAAAAAGTTTGCGCAAATTCAACACGGCTTTCGAAAGGTTCATTATAGATATGCTCAGGCTGACCTAAATCACGAATCTCAAGCTCATAACGACGATTTAAGCTATCTTTATCTTGCACATGATCTTCAATCAATATTCCACAAGTGCGTGAATTACCCACATCAAGAATCATATCAACGGGTATTGATTTAATCACATCATCTTTAGCATTTGATACAATCTTAATAGTTGGTAATTGTAATGAATCAGCAAGTAAATTGATGATATTTAGATAGTGTCCATAATAAGCTTTATTATTAATTTCTGTATTAATATCATCTTTATGTATTTTTAAACGATCAGTTTGAGGCGCTAGCTCTTGAAACAAATCAATTAGCCAGCTTGTTACCCATTTAAGTTCTAAATACCATGAAACGTGATCTGAACGATGTGCCAAACTAAATACTGCTCCAGTTTTAACATCATTTTCGGTAGGCGCTAAATAGATCACATCTTGCATATTGGTGAAAATTTTAGTATCAAATGCAAAGGTGATGCGATGGGTATTACCATCAGGATCTTCACCCTCAGGGATACTGACAATTCGCACGCGGCTCCAATTATGCGGTCCTTTATCAAAACGTTCTGGAGGAATCGATCTTAAGACAGGAATTGGCAACCAAATCCCATCATATAATTTTAGTGATTGCTCAACACTTATTTCTTGTGTTGGTTTAACCGCAAAAGATAAATCATCTGGCGCAAAAAATTTACCACTCTCGGCATTCTCAATCAGTCTTATTAATGCCCCGCTTTCAGATGGGTCAATAAAATAACCATTTAATTTACTGCGCCATTGATTATCTTTCCAATCTATCTTAAGTGCAAAATCAAGAAACTGAATACCACTATTCATAATAAGTGTGACTTCTTGACCATAATTGCGTAATTCTGGAAGCATATACTACCTTATTGTTTTTTCATAGTAATTGGGAATGTTTTCCCGTTATCATAAACCCCTTGGCAATCAGCTTGATTGTTTTTACCAGGCGTACATTGAATTTTTGGTAATTGATATTTACTATTGTCACTACATATTGCTTCAGTATTGCTGGCAATATTTAAATTCGACTTGTTAATACCGCTCTCTACTTTACCTACACACTTAACACCATCACTACGTGTTACGGTAACTTGACCATTACCTTCATTAAAGTCATAACTCAATTGTAATGGTTTGCCTGTAGCTTTATCTTGAATACCGCCTCCAACAGACCATTGACCATCTAAAAATTTAGTTGATCCTTGTTTAAGTTGATCTTGAGATAAAGCTAAATTATTAGTTTGATCTGGGTTAGTTCCTGTGCCTGTTTGCTTACCATCATCTAAATCGGGAGGAATTGATCCTTTGCTATTTTCATCTTTTTTATCAGGTTCATTAGTCGGCGACTTATCATCGTTATTATTTTGATTATCAACTTTATCTTTTTCTGAATGATTAACCTGCTCATCTTTATTTAACGTGTCTGAGTTTTGGTTAAGACTATTATCATCTTTAACATCATTAGGTAATGTAGCGGAATCAACAGGATTAACGGTGTTAGCTACAACATCACCATTCACTCGGGTACCATTGGCATCAATAATATCATGACCGTTGGTTGTTACTCCGTTAACCACTTTAATGTTTCTATCGATTACTTTATCAGTAGGTTCAGGATCTTTTTTATCTTGTTCCAGCTTTTCATCGGTAACAGTAGAAGAAGAAACATGATTATCTCTACCTAAATCAGCATTAATCGATACTACAGGGGATTGCCAACAGCCTCGAAGCCAAAAAATCGCCAATAAAAGTAATAATAGAGGCAGTAATGCAAGTAACCAGAGCCACCAGCGTTTCCACCATGGTTTGTTAATAGTGGCCGGCTCAGTAAATGTATGAGTGGCTGATGGAGTTGGTTGTTTGAATGATTCTAAACAATAAAATGGTGAATTGACTTGCGCAGTTTGCGGATAAACAAATCCCCAAAAAGTAATAACAGGTTTACCGTTAACAATATAGACAAATTGATTACTTGGAAATCGAATTGCCATCAAATTGGGTTCTAGGTCATCACTCTTATTGTTGGGATCATAAATCAAGCGACTAAAAAGCAGTTGATCGCCTTCTAAATTAGGGTTGCTTGCTAACTGTTTACCAAAATTCAATACTTTGTGTTCAAACTCTTTGAGTAAAATCAAAGCTGATTCTTGCTCTGATTCGCTCGCTGATGTCCAAGGTACAATATCATATTGCCCATCAGGTTGATCTGATTCAAAAGGAATGTACCAATCAATAATATTACCTTGATCATTACGTTGTGGTATAGCTAAACAATCGGCATATTGTTTACCTAATTTAATTCTAAACATTTCACGGATTTGCGCCGCAACAAGATAAGCGGCTTTCCCATCATGCCCAAGCATTTTGAAATCTTTAATATCACCACTTCGAAGTAATGTATTTACCATATATTCCTTTTTATCCCATTATTTTAATTATATTTATGTAACTCAATCAATTTCAACAAAAACCTAATTATAAACATAACCACACTACATGATAGTGTAAGTTTTTCATCGAATTTTTTTAGTCGACTAGGGTTAGTCAATAACAATGAGAACTTATTAAAAATAAATTAATCAAGTGATAGTCATTTACCTATCTAAAATATGTCTATTCTTGTTACATCTGGTATAACTATAACCTGAAAATTCTTTACAAAGAAATTATTTCATAAATTGCTCATCAGTTAATACACGTAGTGGTTGCATATCACTTTCACCTTTTATCACCAAAGTGGGATCTGAACGTAAACACGCGCCACCATAATGACCTCCAACAGTGAAAGTACAAACTTGTAAATATCGATCATCGACCTTAGGTAAACACCAAAGCTCTTGGTAAATATTTTCTTGCTTAGCAAATTGACCAACCGTTTTGCCTAGTGTTTGTTCTTGACTACTGACTAATTCAATATCACTACCGCGTCGACCGGCAATAGGTTTAATGGCATACCCTTTTTTGATAAGATCTGCATTAAGTTCAAACGTTGATTCTAATAAATAACGATGATTAGGAAACAATGACCATAGCACTGGTAAAATCGCTTTATTACTTGGTATTACTGTCCATAAAGGCTCAAAAACCGAGACTTCAGGTCTTAAAAGCACGTCAATTAATCGGACCGCATTTTCAGGATGCCAAGTACGAATCGGTAAGCCAGCAACTTGCGCCTCACTTTCTTGTCGCAGCTGCTCTAATACTGTTTCCCATGCCCATGTTTTCCATACACAAGTGACCTGCCTGTTTTCATCATCAACTAATTGCCCTTGCTTATCCCATTTTAAACCAGTTAAGCCACGTAATATTTTGCTTTTAAAACCAGCTAAAGTCAGGGCTTTTTGCATAAACAAAGCGTGATAATTTTCCTCACTATCATTATCTTGCATGATGTGTACAAAAGCTTGAGCATCACTATGCTTCCAACAGTTAGCAAGCGAATTGAGTAACCCTGCACTCGGATTAGTACCAATATTGAGTTCAGCTTGTACCGCCCATTTTTCCAAAATTTGCCCGGCTTCTGTATGACAAGATGCAGAATCTGCATTGTATTCATAGACTTTTAAACCGCGCTCATCCATACAAAAATCTAAACGACCTGTTATCATTTGATAGCGGCGCTGTTGCCATGAAAGCCTTAATCTTGGCCAAAGTATTTCTGGAATATTAAAATTATTTAATAAATGATCGTCTTTTAGCACTTTATCCGTTGCATGCAAATACATCAAATGTAATTCATTCGTCGCACGGATTAATTCTTGTTCAGCACTTTCTGAAATAGTGAAGTAACGATAATGATCATCATGACTAATTGCATGACCTGCGGCTAACACATAGGTGCTTTCTAAAGGATCTGACTCATCAAGCCATTTTTTTTCAAATTGTTCTTTATTCGTTATATGAGCACTATGAATTTGTAGTAAGGGTTTTGCTACTTCAGGTTGCGGTAAACTATGTTCAGTTTTATCTGTTTGAATCATCCAACCTAAAATTTTCGTATCATCAAAGGTATCATGTAATAAATAACCTTCATTTGTTACTGTCATCTTAAGTTCACGCGTCCATTGTTGACCAATAGGTAAACGCGTATGTATCACATTTTGTTCAGCTATTCTAATTTTGTCATCAAATACTTCGGTAATAACTGCAACATGCCCCGTTCTATCAAATACGCCACCATCATCCCAGATTAATAATGAGCCTGCTTCGGGTATTTTTTTACTACCATTAGCAAAAGCTTGTAAAGGTAAAATAGCTTCATTAACCACTTGCCTTAAAAAGCGTAGTGAAAATATTTCGTGAGCCATACCAACATCAGTGAAAACAATCCCATAATTCAAAAACAAAAAACGCCTTGCAAATTCGACACATTGCCACTTATAGCCCATATATTCGTATCCTGAATAACTACGAAAGGATGCATCATCAGGGTATTGTTCGGGATCTAATGTTTCATAATCTGAAGAATAAATGGCAACGCCGCCCGGTGCATAACCTAATAATGTGCCAAAGGGTTCTTTATTGTTGGACTGAGATAACATGCTGTATGGCCTTATGATTGATAGTTAAGATATGTTTTATAAGTCATAATAGAATTTTATTATCATAGATCAAATTAGAGCCTTTAAAAAGCGATGTTTATTTTTTGTTACTTGAAGAATCATAAAATGCCTATATATAGGAAAAAGTAGATTACACTAGTAATTAAAAATACCGATTAACTGAGAAATCAAATTATGCAACAGAAAACAAAATTAAATGAATTATTAGAATTTCCATGCTCTTTCACGTATAAAGTAATGGGAGAAGCAAAACCTGAATTAGTTGACAAAGTGGTGACAGTCATTCAAAAACATGCGCCGGGTGATTATACACCTTCAGTTAAACCAAGTAGCAAAGGTAATTATCATTCGGTTTCAATTACAATTAATGCAACGCACATTGATCAAATTGAGAATCTATATAAAGAGTTAGGTGATATTGATATCGTAAGAATGGTATTATAACACTTTACCTTTTCAGGATTTTTTGCGCAAAATAGAGCCTTGTTGTTATATTATTATAATTATGAGGCTCTAACATGAAACCAGAAACAATTGCTCTACACACAGGCTATAGTCCAGAACCAACCACCCATGCTGTTGCTGTCCCCATTTATCAAACAACATCATATGCTTTTGATGATACTCAACATGGCGCTGATCTTTTTGATTTAAAAGTCGCTGGCAATATTTACACACGTATTACTAACCCAACCAATGCTGTACTGGAAGCGCGCATAGCTGCTCTCGAAGGAGGAATAGGTGCATTGGCTGTCGCCTCAGGTATGGCCGCAATTACTTATGCAATTCAAGCTATTACATTTGCCGGTGAAAATATTGTTTCGGTTTCCAAATTATATGGCGGAACGTATAATTTATTTGCTCACACACTACCTAACTTCGGCATTACAACCAAGTTTGCACCGCATGATAACCTTCAAGCTATCGAACAACAAATTGATGATAAAACCAAAGCGTTATATTGTGAAAGTATTGGTAATCCAGCCGGAAATATTGTTGATTTATCGGCGCTTGCGGAGATCGCTCATCGGCATGGCATTCCTTTAATTGTCGATAACACTGTAGCAAGTCCAGCACTTTGTCGTCCTTTTGAGTTTGGTGCCGACATTGTAGTGCATTCATTAACTAAATATATTGGCGGCCACGGCAATAGTTTAGGTGGCATGATTGTCGATTCCGGTAAATTTCCATGGAAAAAATATCCGGAAAAATATCCAATGTTAAATCAACCCGATCCCTCTTATCATGGTGTTTCATATACTGAAACTTTTGGCGATGCTGCTTATATTGCGCGTTGTCGAGTTATTCCATTGCGTAATATGGGAGCGGCACTTTCACCATTTAATACTTTTTTATTACTGCAAGGGCTTGAAACATTATCTTTACGTATTGAACGTCACTGTCAAAACACCTTAAAAGTCGCTCGATATTTAGCATCTCATCCACAAGTAAGTTGGGTTAACTATGCCGGTCTTGATACTCACCCTGAGCATTACTTAGCGGTTAAACAGATGGATAAGGGGTTGCCGGCTGGAATTTTATCTTTTGGTATAAAAGGCGGCATACAAGCTGGGGCTAAGTTTATTGATGCTTTAAAGCTAATTCTGCGTTTAGTTAATATTGGTGATACACGTTCACTTGCTTGTCATCCAGCGTCAACAACTCATCGTCAACTTAATGATGAAGAATTACAAAAAGCCGGAGTAAGTCAAGAAATGGTGAGATTATCTATCGGAATAGAACATATCGATGATATTATTGCCGATTTAGAACAAGCGCTTAACGCTGCAAAATAATGTCAAAAAGAGCAAGATAAAATTAACTTCTTGCTCTTTTAGTTAACCCGTAATTATCCTAAAATTTTAGCTAACTCTTTAGTGACCTCTGCCACAGGTTGCGTTCCATCAATACGGAAATATTGCGTATGACCTTGTTTAGCTTCATGCTGATAATAACTCACTAAAGGTTTAGTTAATTGATGATATTCAACAAGACGTTTACGCACGATATCTTCGTGATCATCTTTACGAATAGTTAATGGTTCACCAGTAACATCGTCAATATTCTCAACTTTTGGTGGATTATGGCGAACATGATAAACCCGTCCTGACGGTGCATGAATTCGTCTGCCACTCATACGGTCAATGATTACTGAATCAGGAACATCGAACTCAAGCACATAATCTATGTCAATATCTGCCGCTTTCATTGCATCAGCTTGCGGTACTGTGCGAGGAAAACCATCTAGTAAAAAACCATTAGCACAATCACTTTGCGCAATACGCTCTTTAACTAACGCAATCACCAGCTCATCAGTAACAAGCTTACCGGCATCCATTAGTTCTTTAGCCTGCAAACCAAGTGGACTACCCGATTTAACTGCTGCACGTAACATATCCCCTGTTGAAATTTGGGGAATACCATATTTTTGCATAATAAATTGTGCTTGAGTGCCTTTTCCAGCGCCTGGCGCACCTAATAAAATAATTCGCATAAAATAACCTCTTATGACTCTAATATAGATAAAGTCTTTTTACTCTGGTAAATAGTGAAATATCACCTTACTGCTAGCAATTAAACCATCAGTATGACAAATATAATTAATTGCACCACAACCTTTAATCATTTGAGCATTTTGCTGACAAATGGGACAAATGTATTGTTCAAGGTAGTGCTGCTTACAATGAGAACAGACATAGTGTTGAGGTGAAACAACTTGCATTTTACAATGGCATTTAGGACAAAAACCCTCTTTACCATCTATACTAACTTGCTCTGACATAAACTACTTTCGCCCCCTAACATGTTTCATCAATCGACGGCGTTTACGTTGTTGAGATGCGGTTAAACTATTTTTTCTGCCTTCAAATGGATTAGCACCTTCTTTAAATTGAATACGAATAGGTGATCCCATAATTTTCAATGAGCGTCTAAAATAATTCATCAAGTAGCGCTTATATGAATCAGGTAACTCTTCAACTTGATTACCATGAATCACAACGATCGGTGGATTATATCCTCCCGCATGAGCATATTTTAATTTAACTCTGCGCCCTTTAACTAAAGGTGGTTGATGATCATCTTGAGCCATCTGCATAATTTTAGTTAATAATGCAGTGTTAACTCGTCGTGTTGCACAATCATAGGCTTCTTGAATTGAATCAAACAAGTTGCCAACACCACTGCCATGGAGAGCAGAAATAAAATGAACACGTGCAAAATCGATAAAATCCAGTCTATCATCTAGCGTAGTTTTCACTTGTTCTTTAATATCTTGCGATAAGCCATCCCATTTATTCACCGCAATAACAAGTGAGCGCCCACTATTAATAATAAAGCCAAGGAGTGATAAATCCTGATCAGATATACCCTCTCTAGCATCAATGACTAAAATCACAACATTGGCATCTTCAATAGCTTGTAGTGTTTTAATAACAGAAAATTTTTCAACGGTTTCTGTCACCTTGCCACGCTTACGAACACCAGCAGTATCTATCACAACATATTCGCGCTCATCACGGGTCATAGGGATATAAATACTATCACGAGTGGTGCCGGGCATGTCATACACGACAACGCGCTCTTCACCTAGAATACGATTTGTTAGTGTTGACTTACCAACATTTGGACGACCAACAATAGCTACTTTAATTGGCTGATTAATCAATGATTCGGTTTCATCACCTAAATCATCGTATGATTCAGGTAAATCATCTAGTTCATTGTGAACACTAACTTCAGTTGCTTCTTCTGATTCAAATTGAAAAATTGGATCTAAGACAGTTTCGATTAATGAGGTTACGCCACGACCATGACTAGCCGCGATGGGGTGAATTTCACCTAATCCTAAGCCATAAAAGTCAGAAACAGCAGTATCGACATCAATACCATCAATTTTGTTAGCAACTAAAAAAGTCGCTTTTTGACGTGAGCGTAAATGCTTGGCAATAGCATGATCAGCAGGCATAACACCCGATCTAGCATCGACCAGAAAAAGCACAATATCGGCTTCTTCAATTGCTTGTAGGGATTGTTCAGCCATAAAGCTTTCAACCCCTTCTTCTGTGCCATCGATACCGCCGGTATCAATCACGATATATTCATGACCTTTGATCTCAGCTCGGCCATATTTACGATCACGAGTTAATCCTGGAAAATCAGCGACTAAGGCGTCTCGAGTCCGAGTTAAGCGATTAAATAAAGTCGACTTTCCAACATTCGGACGACCAACTAGTGCTACTACAGGTATCATGTTTATCTAATTACCTTAATTTTTTGTAAATGCGTAAATATCACCATTTTTTGCTTGGACAATTAATTTATTGTCCACAACTAATGGTCGGGAGATTAATCCACTACTACTTACTTGTGTTTTAGCAACAATTTCACCATTGTCTTTATTTAGCCAATACAAATAACCCTCAAAATCACCCACAACAATATAATTTTGATACACAACAGGATCGGTTAATTGACGATGTAAAAGACTGGATTGAGTCCAATCAACAGCCCCACCATTTTTAGTGATAGCTTGGATATTGTCATCTTGATCAACAACAAATAGTTGATGAGAATCAACTGCAAAACTGTGCGTTGAGCCAATTTGTTTTTTCCATACAACTTGACCATTACTTAAATCTAATGCAGCAACATTACCATTATACCCTACAGCATAAACAAGATTGCCTTCAACAACTGGTGTGGAATCAACATCGTTCAATTTTGCAATTTCAGTTGAACCTGTTGGCTGCGAAATACGCTGCTGCCAAATAAGTTGTCCATCTTTAATAAAGTAAGCATCAACACGTCCATTATCATCACCGACAATTGCAGCACCATGAGCTATAGTTGGTGTTGAATTCCCCCTTAAAGATAAAGCAGGAACATCAAAAGACACATCCCATAATTCATCGCCAGTGTTACGATTAAGTCCTTGTAGTACACCGTTAGCAGTATGTATGATTAATTTATCTTCTGAAGATACAGGGCGCGCTAAGACTTCACCTTTCACCGGTTTTTCCCAGACCACTTTACCACTATTGCGTTCTAAAGCATAAACAACTGCTCGTTCACTGCCTACATATACATAATTATCATCTGCACTTACGCCACCAGAAAATAAAGCTGTTTTACTGCTAAATAAGGTACTTTGTGATAAATTGATATCCCAAATCGTATTACCGCTTGATAAATCAAGGGCTTTTACCTGACCACTACGACTCGCTACATAAATAGCATTATCATAATTAATCGGCCCTAATAAAGAGTAAATTTGCGTATTACCTGATGTACTATTTCGCCAAATTTGTTGAATAGGAAATTGATTGTTGACTGTCGGTGATGGTGAAATTTGAACCACATCTTCTTCACCACCAAATAACGAGCATCCAGCAAGTGAGAACATTAAAACACCGGTAAAAAAACATTTTGATAACTTCATTTTAAAGACCCTTATAGCAGGATAAATTAATTTTTATTTTGTTCTGTTGTTGCTTGTTGTGTCTGAGCTTTCTGCTCAGTTTTAGCTTGTTCTTCTTGTTCAACTTGTTGTTTAGCTTTTAAATATTCAGCTTGATTTAACTTCATTTTGATATTTGTTTCTAACTCTTTAGTTGGTCCCGAAGTTAAAGCGAGATTATATGCATCAACTGCATCACTGTAACGCTCTAATTTGACTAATATATCACCACGCAGATCGTTAACAATTGGCGCCCAACTTTTTTCAGTGATATTCGTTAACGAATTTAAGCTATCTTGATATTGACCTTGCTGATTTTGTAAGCGAGCAATACGAACATAAATAAGCGATTTTATCGGTTCTGCATCAGTCTTTTTCAGCGAATCAGTTAGCAATGTTTGCGCGCCAGCATAATCTTTTAATACATCAACATAAAACTTAGCTGCACGTAAATTAGCAAACACACTATAAACAGTATCATTATCTTTAGCAAAGGCAACTAATTCATTGACAGAATCGGATTTTGTCTCATCTAACTTTTTAATTAATTGCTCATATCGATCTGATGATTCTATCGATTGATTCACTTTATAAGATTGCCAGTAACGCCATCCATAAAAGCCTAATAATCCAATTACGATAACTGCTACAATAATTTTCCATGTCTTAGCAAGAAATTCTTTTATCATCGAAAATTGTTCTTCACTCGTTAATTGATGACTCACTTTTTTCTCCTATTTTCCTTATTCTATTGCTAAACAAGTTTGAACAATGTTGGCCTTTGCAACTTCAATTTGTTCACCTGTTTTCAAATTTTTAATCGTAACTGTTTGGTTTGCAATTTCATTTTCGCCAATAATGACGGCTATTTTAGCACCTAATTTATCTGCTTTCGCAAATTGTTTCTTAAAATTACTTGATCCATAATTAGTCACAATTCGTTTGTTAGGTAATCCATCGCGTAATTGTTCTGCAATACATTGTGCCGCTGAAATCGTTTTTTCATCGCCTGATGAAATCATATAGATATCAATCGCGTTTTCTTGCGTAAATGATGGATTTACCGCCTGAACTAATAATACTAAACGTTCAAGCCCCATCGCAAATCCTACTGCTGGCGTAGGTTGCCCACCGAGTTGGCTAACCAGTCCATCATAACGACCGCCACCACAAACAGTCCCTTGCGCACCTAAACTACTTGTTACCCATTCAAAAACAGTACGATTATAGTAATCTAAGCCGCGAACTAATCTTTGATTAATATTGTATTTTATTCCTGCATTATCTAACAATCGACATAAGCCTTCAAAATGCTGCTTAGAATCGTCATCTAAATAATCAAATAATTTTGGCGCTTGGTTAAGCAACTCTTGTACTACTGGATTTTTTGAATCAAGGACTCTTAGTGGATTAGTATACATTCTACGTAAACAGTCTTCATCCAATTTATCTTTATGTTGCTCAAGAAAGTCAACTAAAGCTTTTCGATAATTCGCTCTTGCCTCAAGTGAACCGATTGAATTTAATTCTAAAGAAGTATGTTTTTCAATACCTAAGGCTTTCCAAAAGCGTGCAGTTAACAATATCAGTTCAGCGTCAATATTGGGACCTTCAAGTCCAAATACTTCAACACCAAATTGATGAAATTGACGATATCGTCCTTTTTGCGGTTTTTCATAGCGAAAAGCAGGACCTAAATACCAAAGGCGCTGTTCTTGGTTATAAAACAGCCCATGCTCAATACCTGCACGTACACAACCAGCCGTTATTTCTGGACGTAAGGTAATACTTTCATCATTACGATCGTTGAAAGTATACATCTCTTTTTCAACAATATCAGTTACTTCACCTACGGCTCTTTTGAAGAGTGCTGTATCTTCAACAATGGGGGTTCTTATTTCATTATAGCCATAGCTATTTAAAACACCTTTGACAATTTTTTCTATCTGTTGCCAACTTGCACTATCTGCTGGGAGTAAATCATTCATTCCCCGTATTGATTGGATTTTTTTCTCTGCCATTCGTTTATTCGCTATTAAATAAAATTATAATTCAGTTGCTACAATTCGGTTTTTCAAAATCGAGGCTTTGGCTCGAATTTTGGATTCTAATTCATCAATCATTTTTTCGTTATCAATTCGACCTATACGCACACCATCTTCATAAAAGCCACTTTTATTATGTCCACCAGCAACGCCCATTGTCGACGCAAGTGCCTCACCAGGGCCATTGACAACACATCCAATAATAGAGACATCCATTGGAGTAATAATATCTTCTAATCGTTGCTCTAATATATTTACAGTGTTAATTACATCAAACTCTTGTCTTGAACAGGTAGGGCATGCAATAAAATTGATGCCTCTTGCGCGTATACGTAACGATTTTAAAATATCAAATCCGACTTTAACTTCTTCAGTCGGGTCTGCCGCTAACGATACACGAAGCGTATCACCAATACCTTCAGACAGAAGTAAACCTAACCCTATTGCCGATTTTACCGCACCACTACGCACGCCCCCCGCTTCAGTTATACCTAAATGTAAGGGTTGCTTAATTTGCTTCGCTAATAATCGATAAGCATCTACCGCAGTAAAAACGTCCGATGCTTTAACGCTTACTTTAAATTGTTCAAAACCAAGCCGGTCGAGTATATCCACATGCCGCATCGCCGATTCAACAATTGCTTGAGGTGTCGGTTCGCCATATTTTTCTTGAATATCTTTTTCTAAAGAACCCGAGTTAACACCAATTCTTATCGGAATGTTTTTATCTTTTGCACAATCAACAACCGAGCGAATTCGGGTTTCATTACCAATATTACCGGGATTAATTCTTAAACAATCCACACCATATTCAGCAACTTTTAAAGCAATACGATAGTCAAAATGAATATCAGCTATGAGTGGAACTTTAGCCTGTTGTTTAATATATTTAAACGCTTCAGCTGCATCCATAGTTGGAACTGATACTCGCACAATATCAACACCTACGCGTTCAAGTGCTTGTATTTGAGCAACTGTTTTGGCAACATCAGTTGTACGAGTATTGGTCATCGATTGAACTGCTATAGGCGCACCACCACCTATAGGTACGTTGCCAACATAAATCCTTGTAGATTCTCGTCTAATAATCGGTGAATCTTGATGACTCATAACCTGCCTAATTATATTACAAAATAACTAGCCAGTAATCTTAACAAGATTTAAAGCAAAAGTCTGTATGAGAATAACAAAATTTGCTAACTATTAACATGGTTAGACGTCGATGGAGAAATATAATGGCTAACTTCAACAAAATTACTTTTATTTGCTTTATTAACACAATATAGAGTGATACCTAATGCACATAAAATGACAAAAATAATCATAAACCAGATTCCTTTTCCGCGTTTACGCTTATAATTACATTGATAATTACTCTTTTGTTGGGAAGGATATTGCTCAGATAGCTGATCAATATAAGGTTGATACTCTTGAGCGGATAAACCAACAAGCTCAGCATAAGAACGAATATACCCTTTAACAAATACGAGGGGGGTTGTAATTATTTGTCCGGTTTCAATATCTTCAATAATCGTTTTGCGGACATGGATTTTATTGGCGATATCATCTTGAGTTAACCCCATTTTTTCCCTTAAAGCTGAAAGTTTTTCTCCTAATGATATAGTATCCATTATCCCCTCATTTATTTTGTTAAACGCAATTTAGTTTTATTTTTACATATTTTAATAATTAATCAATTTTTTTTGCACGAAACCAATGAGTTGGTTTTTCAATTTCATTTTGTGCTGCAACTAATTGTAATTCATATTCGTGTTGTTTTAAAGTTTCAAGCATCACTGCATATACCGCAGCAGTGGTATGTTCTAATGCCTCAACAAGCGATTTTCCAAGTAATATATTCGCCAAAAATAATCCACTTGTCATATCACCGACACCAACCGGTTGTTTAACACCAAAATCAACTAATGGACGGCTTATATGCCAAGCTTCATGTTGTGTAACTAGTAACATTTCAAAATTATCTTTGTTATAGCCTGCTCGGCTTAAATGTTTGACTAAAATAACTTTAGGACCTTTATTACAAATTTTTCGGCAAGCAATAACTGCTTCATCAACATTACTAATGTGTTGTTTATCATTTAGCTCTTCTAATTCGAGAATGTTAGGCGCCATCATATCAGCAACAGATAAAGCGGTATTACATAAAAACTCAGCAACACCGGGCGCAACAACACAACCTTTTTCAGGATGTCCCATTACAGGATCGCAAAAATAAATCGCATTTGGGTTGACCGTTTTGACCTTTTTAACAATCTCAATAATTGCATTGCCTTGTTCTGGCGAACCCATATATCCACTTAAAACTGCATCACACCGCTTTAATTCATGAATTTGATTAATTCCATCAACAATCTCAGTTAAGTGCGATGCTGGCATTACCGTTCCAGTCCATTGTTGATATTGTGTATGATTAGAAAATTGCACTGTATTTAAAGGCCATACATTTACACCAATACGACGCATAGGAAATACAGCCGCACTATTACCAGCATGACCAAATACCACATGTGACTGGATCGATAAAATATTTTTCACTCGATTATCCCCAAATTAACAAACAGTAATATTTTTTACCACGACGCAGTAAAGTATAACGATTAAACAGTTTATCGCTATCAGTAAAACGGTAATCAATTGTTGAGTTACGTTCTCCATTTACCGAAATGGCATTTGATTCTATCATGGTTCTGGCCTGACCTCGGGAAGGTGCAAACTGTGCATTAACGATTGCTTGTTGTAAATCAGCATCATTTTCAATTGATAGTGTTGGCATACCATCTTGCGCTAACTGTTCAAAATCTGCTTGCGATAAATCACTTAATTTTCCTGAAAAAAGACTTTCGGTAATACGTTTCGCGGCAATTAGCCCCTCTTCACCATGCACTAATCGAGTCACTTCTTCTGCCAATACATATTGAGCCCTTGGTGCAACGCCACTATTTTTGTCTTCTTCTTCCAGTGCATCAATTTCACTTAATGGCATGAAAGTGAAGAATTTTAAGAAGCGATATACATCAGCATCAGCCGTATTAATCCAAAATTGATAGAATTTATATGGACTAGTCTTTTTCGGATCAAGCCAAACAGCACCACTTTCTGTTTTACCAAATTTAGTTCCGTCAGATTTTGTGATTAATGGCACAGTTAAGCCATATACCTGTTTTTGATGTAAACGGCGGGTTAAATCAATACCTGCGGTAATATTTCCCCATTGATCTGAACCACCAATTTGTAATACGACACTGTGAGATTTATTTAAGCACGCAAAATCATAAGATTGTAATAGACTATAAGAAAACTCAGTAAATGAAATGCCTTGCTCATCGCGGTCAATACGTTGCTTCACTGATTCTTTATTAATCATAGCATTGACTGAAAAATACTTACCAACATCACGTAAAAAAGTGAGCACATTCATACCACTAAACCAATCATAGTTGTTGGCAACAATGGCGGCATTTTCACCACAATTAAAATCTAAAAATGGTGACACTTGTTGTTTAATTTTTTCACTCCATTCAACAACTGTTTCTTCTGTATTGAGTTTACGTTCAACGGCTTTAAAACTCGGGTCACCAATTAAACCCGTTGCGCCACCGACCAAAGCTATCGGTTTATGGCCAGCTAATTGAAAGCGTTTTAAACAAAGTAAAGGAACTAAATGACCAAGATGCAAACTATCGGCAGTAGGATCAAAACCACAATAAAGCGCAATGGGATGTTGTTCTATGAGTTCTACCAGTGCTTTTTCATCAGTAAGCTGAGCAATCAGTCCACGCTCTTGCAGTTGTTTGATCACATTTTTTGTCATGATATTTACCTATTATATTTTGTTACGTTTAGAGTTTACTTTAAATAAAAATTTTATTCTGCTTTATTATGAAAACGTTTATACGCCTGTTTAAAATGATCTGCCACAACTTCGTTAGGTCTGTTATCGCATAAACTAACAATCACAATGGCAATAGATGCAAATAAAAATCCAGGAATAAGTGAGTAAAGGTTAAACCAATTAAAATTGATCCAAAGCAACACGGTTATTGCACCAATCACCATTCCCGCTAATGCACCATTACGTGTCATTCTTGACCAAAATACAGAAAAAACAATAATTGGTCCAAAAGCTGCGCCAAATCCTGCCCAAGCATGACTAACTAAATCAAGTACACTGTTATTAGGGTTTATTGCTAATAAAATAGCGATAACCGAAACCAATAGCACCATAATACGCCCCACCCAAACAAGTTCGCGCTGTTTAGCGTTTGGTCTTAAAAAGGCACGGTAAAAATCTTCGGTTAAAGCACTTGAGCAAACAAGTAGCTGACAACTTAACGTGCTCATTACTGCAGCTAAGATTGCAGCAAGTAAAATACCAGCAATCCAAGGATTAAACAGTAATTTTGATAGCTCAATAAAAATACGTTCATGCTTACCATTATTAATTAAGTAAGCTAAACCTGGATTATTAGCAAAATAGGCGATTCCAAAAAAACCAACCGTAATGGCACCGACTAAACATAAAATCATCCATGTCATACTAATTCGACGAGCATTTTTCATTACCTCATGTGAATCAGCAGCCATAAACCTTGCTAAAATATGCGGTTGACCAAAATAACCTAATCCCCATCCTAATAAAGAGATAATAGAGATAAAGTCCATATGGGCAAAGATATTTATATAATCGGGATTAAGTGATTCAATATGAACAATAGCATCATTAAAACCACCTGCATTAGCTATAACCATAATTGGGGTTAAAATCAGGGCAAACATCATTAAACTAGCTTGAATCGTATCAGTCCAGCTCACCGCTAAAAACCCCCCAATAAAAGTATAGGCAATAGTCGCACCAGCGCCAGCTAACATTGCCCAACCATAGCTCATACCAAATGTACTTTCGAATAATTTTGCGCCAGCAACGACACCAGAAGCACAATAAATGGTAAAAAAGATCAGAATAATTACTGCCGAAATAATACGAAGTAAAGAGCTCTTATCATCAAATCGTCGAGCAAAATAGTCTGGTAATGTTAAAGAATTATGGTTAATTTCGGTAAAAACACGTAACCTGCCAGCAATGAGTAACCAATTTAGATAAGCACCGATTATCAAACCAATAGCAATCCAACTCTGAGATATACCGAATAAAAAAACGGCACCGGGAAGCCCCATTAACAACCAGCCACTCATATCAGAAGCACCGGCTGAAAGTGCTGTCACAACACTACCGATACGACGCCCACCGAGAATATAATCACCAAAGTTTTGCGTTGCACGAAACGCAAAAAAACCGATCGCAATCATCCCTAAAATGTACACACTAAAGGTGACAATCATTGGTAACGACATTTTTATAAAAAACCTTGTATTATGAAATTGAAATAGTGGGGTAGCTTATCATAAAAAGACGATGCTAAAAAGCAGGCTATTTAGGTATTTGAATCAATAAAAAATCAATAGCAAACCGTTATAAACATTATACTATTGGCTAATAGTCATATAGTATTGCTTATATTTATTTTAAATAACGCAATTTAACTTACCGATAAAGTCCAAATAAAGTATATAATATTAACCCAACATTCCACTATTTTTGATTATAATTAGTTTGTGAAACAATCAACTCGAATTCAGATTCTAGAAAGACTGAAAGAACATATTAAAGATCCTACAACAGAACTAGTATATCAAACACCCTTTGAATTACTTATTGCTGTTGTATTATCTGCTCAAGCAACTGACGTTAGTGTTAATAAAGCAACCAAACCGCTATTTGCTGTTGCTAACACGGCTGAGCAAATATTAGCACTGGGTGTTGATAAGTTGAAAAGTTATATCCGCACCATCGGTTTATATAATAGTAAAGCCGAAAATATCATTAAAACTTGCCAGATATTAGTCAATAAATATCAAGGTCAAGTGCCAGAAAATTTTGATTCATTAATTGAACTGCCAGGAGTTGGCAGGAAAACCGCTAATGTAGTACTTAACACAGCTTTTGGTTGGCCTACAATTGCTGTTGATACCCATATTTTTCGTGTATGTAACCGGACTGGTTTTGCACCCGGTAAAAACGTAGAGCAAGTCGAAGAAAAACTGTTAAAAGTTGTACCTAAAGCGTACAAACTAAACTGCCATCACTGGCTGATTTTACATGGTCGATATACTTGTATTGCTAGAAAACCAAGATGTGGCTCTTGTGTTATTGAAGATTTATGTGAATTTAAAGAAAAAATCTACCCTGAGTGATAATCAATGACAAATAAATATACATTGGATGACGAAGATATAAACTTATTTAAAAGTAGTATTGGTCATACTAAACAATTAAAACAAGATACTGTCATTCATCAACCGCAAAAACGGTCACAAAAAATAATGGAAACACAAAAACTTCAACATGAAAAAGGTCATGCTGAGTTCTATTTTTCTGACACCTATCAACCACTATTACAAGATGACCCAATTCGTTATATACGAGAAAATGCCGATCCATTTGAACTTAAGAAATTACGACGAGGTTTTTACGATCCCGAATTTTTTTTAGATTTGCATGGTTTAACCCAACAAGAGGCAAAAAAGGAAATAGCAGCCCTTATCGCAGCCTGCTTAAAAGAAGGGGCACACTGCGCTTGTATTATGTATGGTCATGGTAAGAATATTTTAAAAAAACAAACACCAATGTGGTTAGCCCAGCATCCGCATATAATCTGTTTTCATCAAGCCCCCAAAGAATTTGGCGGCAGTGCAGCATTATTGATTTTATTTGATATAATTAATCAATAGATATTGCTAATTCTATCCCAACAATTATTTGAATTGAGCATAATGATTGTATATCGTTGATTCAACGCTATTTTTATAAAACTAATAAAACTCATACCCTAAAAAGTCTATAGCCTTGGGTCTAATTAAAAATAGCATTATTTATTATATAGAATTTTTTGATCTCTATTTAACGATGTCACAACATTTATAGATGATATTTCTAAATAGTGTATTAGAATTTAATACATTATTTTAAAATTTGGCTTTGTTGGTTAATGGAATAAATGCAATAGCGCACAATAATAAGTGGCTTATTAATTATACAAAAAACGGATTTAGCTTAGTGATAAATGAAAAAAGCCAGCTTAGTTAGTGCTAGGCTGGCAAACATTGGAAGCAATGTGAGCAATGTCATACTTTTTCAGAAGTCTTGCGACGCTCTAACAAAGTACAGATTAATGATAATAATTCTCATTACTAAAATCAAGCATTATTTTTGACTTTTTTCAAAAAAAGGGTAAAAAAACTTTCAAACTCAATGGTTTTTAATTTTGACAATGAAGAATATTTAGAAAAAACAGTTAAAAAAGCAGAGCATAACCCTGCTTTTTTGTAAGAGATTAAATTTTGTAAAGAATAAAAAATGCATATCAACATCTATTTTTGGTAAATAAATTCGACGCCTTCCTCATCACTTTCATCCCAGTCGTCAAAATCATCATCGTCATCAAAAGCATCGTCCATAGCTTGTTGATGATAATCATCCCACATAAATTCAACTTTTTCTGGTGAGTTTTCTTCTTGTTCAATTTCTCGTGGGTGAGCATTCATATATTCCATCAGATCCCAACACAAAGATTTTACACCTTCATGATTGACCGCAGAAATCAAATAATATTTATCATCCCAATTAAGTGCCTTCGCGATTTCGGCTGCTCGTTTAGCGCTTTCTTCTTCACCTAATACGTCCATTTTATTAAACACTAACCAGCGTGGTTTACTGGCGAGTTTTTCACTATATTGATGGAGTTCTTGAATGATCACTTTTGCATTTTCAACAGGATCAGTACCATCAATCGGTGCAATATCAACTAAATGGACTAATACCCGGCATCGTTCAAGATGTTTTAAAAAGCGAATTCCAAGCCCTGCCCCTTCAGCAGCACCTTCAATCAACCCAGGTATATCAGCAACCACAAAGCTTTGTTCGTTATCCATTCTAACCACACCTAAACTCGGTACTAATGTTGTAAAAGGATAATCTGCAACTTTAGGCTTAGCTGCCGATACTGAACGAATAAACGTTGATTTACCCGCATTAGGTAAACCAAGCATTCCCACATCAGCAAGTAATAATAACTCTAATAAAACATCTCGCTTTTCACCCGGCGTACCATCAGTTTTCTGCCTTGGCGCGCGGTTAACTGACGATTTGAAACGAGCATTTCCCAAGCCATGAAAGCCACCTTTGGCAACTAAGACTTTTTGTTGATGATGAGTTAAATCACCAATTATTTCACCAGTATATTTATCGGTAATACGTGTTCCAACAGGCACTTTAACGGTAATATCTTTACCACGTTTACCCGTACAATCAGAACCTTGCCCATTTTGTCCGCGCTCTGCGCGATAATTTTTTTCAAACTGAAAATCAACCAAGGTGTTCAAGTTTTCATCGGCAACAAAAAACACATCACCACCGTCACCACCATCACCACCATCTGGACCACCTTTAGGTATATACTTTTCCCGACGAAAACCTACACAACCATTGCCACCATCTCCGGCTTCAACTCGAATTGTAGCTTCATCAACAAATTTCATAAATTTTCCTCTTTTTTTCGGTTAATCAGCAAACCTTTTCTTGGTTGCCAAATATGGTGTCCAATTGTTGCAAACATCGCCCCTGCAACAACCGATATTGCGCCAATATAACCTAAAATATTTAAATATTGCATGGCAAACTTTTCTGGCCAAATTAA
The DNA here is from genome assembly GCF_026536245.1 of Gilliamella sp. B2824. Taxonomy (NCBI): domain Bacteria; kingdom Pseudomonadati; phylum Pseudomonadota; class Gammaproteobacteria; order Orbales; family Orbaceae; genus Gilliamella; species Gilliamella sp. B2824. Next base: position 92,434 of record NZ_JAFNON010000007.1, read on the forward strand.
TGCAAATAAATCAGAGAAGATCAATGAAAACAACGGTGTGAGTGTTGTTATAGCACTAACTTGAGCAGCCTGCCAACGCTCCATAGCCATCACTAATGCGCCATAAGCGATAATAGTATTTAAACCACAAAAAATAATGGCAAATAATTGTGTTGCATCAGCATGAGCAATTTTACTTGGCGAAGCAAGTGGCCATAAAAATACAGTACAAATTAGATAAATTAACCAAAGTAATTGTTCTGCGCGCAATTTACGTAATAATACCTTTTGCGCAAGAGCATAACTGGCCCACGAAACAGATGCAAGCAAGCCCAGCCAAACACCAATACCATAAGTAGACATATTAGAAAAAAGGTCAACAATATTTTTATTAAAAAATAGTACTAAACCAGTTAACAATACCAAAATACCAATAACTTGGGTTGGTCTTAATCTTTCTTTAAAGATGAAAGCACTTGCTATCATAAATATCACAATACCGGTTTGGCCAACAACTTGCGCAGTTGTCGCCGACAGATATTGAACAGCGCTAGCAAATAACGCAAAATTACCGAGCAAACCAAACCCAGCAATCATTAATAAGATAAAACGGCGACGTTTTTTAAACATAATTAAATTAGGAAATTGCTTTTTATAAGCAAGCCATATCGTAATTCCAATCGCAGACATCCCTAGCCGAGACCACGCTAAAGTCAATGGATCAACAACGGCTAATGCATATTTCATTGCAATTGGCACTATGCCCCACATAACTGCCGTTAACATGGCTAATGCAAAACCTAATTTTACATTTTGCTGTTTTATCATAATAGATAATATTATATAAAATTTAAGAAATGAAAAAAGCCCCACAATAACTGTGAGGCTTCTATAATTTTTTTAAACCGTTTCTAATTAGCTGTTAGCAACGACACTAACATACCGACGGTTTTTCGGACCTTTAACTTCGAACTTTACTTGTCCGTCAATTAAAGCAAATAAGGTATGGTCACGACCACAACCTACATTAGTACCTGGGTGAAATTGCGTTCCACGCTGACGAACTAAAATATTACCAGCAAGAACTTCTTGACTACCATAACGTTTAACACCTAAACGTTTACTTTGGGAATCACGACCGTTACGTGATGAACCACCAGCCTTCTTATGTGCCATTGTTCGATACTCCTATTAAGCGATTGCAGTGATCTTCACATCAGTGAACCACTGACGGTGACCTTGTTGTTTACGATAGTGTTTACGACGACGGAATTTAACAATTTTTACCTTGTCACCACGACCGTGTTCAACAATTTCTGCTTTAATTGTTGCACCTTCAACAAACGGAGCACCAACTTTGATGTCTTCACCATTTGCTACCATTAAAACTTTATCGAAAACAACTTCTGCGCCGGTTTCGACTTCAATTTTTTCCAAGCGAACGACTTGTCCTTCGCTAACTCGGTGTTGCTTACCACCACTTTGGAAAACTGCGTACATACTTAACTCCGCAATAAAAAGCAGACGATTACTTGATTTAAAATATATGTCTGCATTGATTAATCTTATAGGGCGTGAATTTTACGCAAAATTTATCCTTGTTGCAAGCTCTGATTTCTAAAAGATCGCAAAAAGTTACAAAAAAGATCAGAGGCATACACTTTTCAACTTAGAATAACGATAAATGATTATTTCTTTTACGATATTTATTATCAAATACTATTGAGTCTTAACGCGGTAAAAATAAAGCTACGCTGTCATGTATCAATTATAACCGCTCTTGGTTTTCAAGTGAAATAGCTTAGTTTCACTTTTTTACTTACTCTAATCAGATAACAAGAATATGCAGTATATTTACCAATAAGCTTAATCCGTGATTAATTAAACTGAAAAGCCATCAAATTTTAACCACAATGACATTAAATAAAATACCGTATCATCAATTAGATGATATCAAGATATTCGTTATTAAATTGTCAGTAAAATACGTAAAAAGTAGACATCAAAGGTCTCTAACAAAACTAAATTTTAAAGTCAGAAAAATAATAGCAGGTTGTTTATATTGTATAACAGTAAATTCAATAAAAAAGCCAAGTATGACTTAACCTCGTTGCATAAATAAAATGTTCCCTTTTATTAATTAATATAAACTAATTAATTAGTTGATAAAAAACTTATTTTTATTATGATAAATTTTATACTTCTATATACATGAAATTTAAGATAAGGTCAGTTTAAAATGTCTACATTAATTACTGCTTACTCAACCCTCACCAATCCACCTGCTATTGATTTTCCGTGTAAACTACTTAATCAACTAAGCTTAGAATCATCTGAACTTCCCGATCACCTTGATGATTTTATCGGTTTTGTGATGAACGCAGGAGACGGAGAAATGAATTCTCGTCGTTATGCTTTATATCGTCATATACAAAGAGTACGACATCTGTTTAGTATTGAAATTGACGAAGATAAATTTGATCAGTTCGCCGATTGGGGCTGGCGAGCTAACGTAATTATTTATCTATATGACAATACTATTCGTAACCCTGACGGCGATGTGTTGCAAGATCCTTATGGTAAGTTTGATAAAAATGCCACCATGCCTTATCCTTTAGATGCAAAACAACGTAAAGCAAAAACAGAACAATATTTAAAAGAACTTGGTATAAACGTTCCCACCAGTTTACCGCCTGTCGTTGCTGAATCTGAAGTAGTATTAAGATCGCCTGACGAGATAGCCCATCGAGCTTTAGCTTTGATGATATGTTGCATTCAAGCAGAAGGCTTTTATGAAAACGACCCCATCGATCCTGATGAGTTTAAACAGCGTTGCCCGATCGGTTATGCTGCTCTATCCGATAATGAACGAGCGTTTATCCACAGCAAGCAACCAGAACAAAAAGATGTAATCAATAAGTCTTGGCGATATGAAGCTTTATTAGCTTTACAATGGGCAATTGAGTGGCAATCTCAGTTACCTTTTGCGGATACTGTATGTGATTCATCTGATTTAGTTAATCAAGCAATGAACTATAACCAACAACCAAATCAGTCTGTCAATTTAAGACCAGTGAGTGAAATATTGGATGCTTTAGATTTACATTATCGTTTACATTGGTTAACAAGAGAATACGGGCGTGAGGATAAGGCGCTTCCTGCATCAATTAACGGCGGTGTGATTTACGAACGCCATTACGCATTAAACTGGCTAACCAATTTTGAAAATGCTGATTGGGATGATGTGGATACGCCAACTTGATTTATAAGTGCTATTTAAAACCATAAACCCTCTGAACAAATAGAGGGAATTGCCATCAATCGATACACAAACGAACACAATAATTTAGATTTTAACTGCAAGATGTTTTACTTAAAATCCACATAATCCTAACTAAAGGATTATGTTAAGTGAAGTAAGCACATACTTGTGGTGAGATCTTATCCGTAAAATCTAATTATTTAACAAAACTTGCTAATATTTGACACTAAAAAGCGTGTAAAAAATTAATTGATAATTGTAGTGAAATTTGTATAATTAGCCGACTAAATAAATTGAGTAATGATAATTGAATTACAATTCAAGAATGCTACCATCTCGTGAAACTTTAGCACGAGCGCAAAGATTTAATGATGATGTTGTTGACGTTTCGGGTGTGGATCTAGTATTAAGCTTGATCACCACAGCCGATTTAATTCGAGCAAATATTTATGCACAGTTAACCAAAGATTATGGTGTATCTGAAGGCAAGTTTGCTTTATTAATGTCGCTCTATTCTGAAGGCGAAACTAATGCCAGCGATTTAGCATTGCGAATAGGCGTAACACCGGCAACCGTTTCAATTATGGTCAAGCGAATGCTTGCAGCATCAAGCCCTTTAATATCAATGAGCAAAAGTGGAGAAGATGGCCGTACACGTCTGATCGCTTTAACTGATGCTGGCATTAAACTTATTCATAACGCATTACCCAATCATCTCAAAGCTATCCGGGCTTTTGCTCAAGTTTTAGATAGCCAAGAACAAGAATCTTTAATACAGATGTTACGTAAATTATTACGAAAATAAACGACTTTATTACCTTAAAGTCATATTACTTTATCTTAATACTTAGCTGACTAAATAAATGGAAAATAAGCTATAATGAATATGCCAAAAAATATTAAAATCCCCGTTATATTTTTACTACTGCTTTTATTAGGATCAACATTAATTTATTTTGGTTCTCGAAACGACGCTGTATCGGTTGCCAAAAGCATTAAATCAGGTGTACTCACTGCTGATGAAATTAATGTCGCTTTCCAAAATGTTAGTGGTAAATTGTTAAAACGTACCGTCCAAGAATCACAACATGTGAAAAAAGGTGATGTTTTAATGGTACTGGAAGATACCGATACACAGCTTGCTATTGATCAACTTAAAGCAGTAATAGCAGGTCAAGAAGCGGCAATTAATCAAGAACAGGCCGCAATAAAAATTGCTGAAGATGAAACTAATCTATCAGAAGTATCAACGTGGCGAAATATTGAATCAACACAAGCCAATATTGATGCGGCAATTTCAGCAAGAGATTTTGCAAATACAGAATATGATCGCCACACCCAACTTCGTAAAACGGGTGGTGCATCACAATCGCAATTAGATAGTACGCGTAATACTTATATTTCAACTAAGATGAGTGTTATCCAATTACAAAGTCAATTAGCTACATTAATGGTCGGTGCAACACCAGATCAAATAAAACAATTTGCTCAAACTAAAAATGCTACCGGCATGACTTTACAATCGATTATTAATGCGCGTCATAATATTGAAAATCGTCAAAATCAATTAGCACAATTGCGTGCACAATTAGCACAATCACAAGCAGAATTAAAACAACTTGAGATCAATTATCAACGATTAACCCTTACCGCGCCAGAAGATGGAAAAGTCTTAAAACTCATGTATGAAGAAGGGGAATTAGTTCCTACTGGCGCACCAGCAGTGCTGTTAGAAACTGATCGTCAATATGTTGATATTTATGTCAATGAAAAGATGGTTAACGATTTCCAACCAGGTACTAGCGTAAGTGCTAATGTAATTGCGCTTGATAAAACAGTTAAAGGCAAGGTTAGATTTGCGACTGCAGCGCCGTCTTTTGCTGATTTACGCATGACTCGAGAAAGAGGACAAGCCGACTTAACATCTTATCAAGTTAGAATTTATGTTGATCCTATCCCACACTTATTAACGGGTATGACATTAGAGGTCGATCGATAATGCAAAACATGATTAAATCTATGCTTGAAGAGCTTGATGCTATGCTGTCCGGTCACTTTATACCTTATTATAAAGTAGCGATCGGTTTAGCGGCAATTGTTGCACTCATTTTTTCGCTCGTTCTTAGTCATGGAGCCGTGTTTGAAGGTAAAATTGCGGTAATTGATCTTGATGGTTCTAAATATTCTACTGAATTAATTAGTAAAGTGAACACTTCACCTTATATCCAAGTTGCTGAAGTGATAAGATCACCGGTTAATCCGATTACCCTAGTGTCACACGATCGTAATTTGGGGGTGTTATATATTCCTAAAGGCTTAGAAAAAAGTTTAAAAAAAGGTGATCAGACCGTTCGTTTAGGTTATTTTGCCGATGACACCAATGACGCGCAAAATGCGAAAGTGTTACAAAGTCTGAATGAATATATACCTGAATCAGGTGCGGAGCTAAGTGTTAGTCGTGTTTCTGCGTTAGGATTAGGTCGTGAAGGCACCGAGGCAGCATTATCACCAATGCAAATCAAAACACGGTATATGTTTAACCCAGCAAGTTCTTCGACCATATCGACCATTATTTATTTTGTCTACTTTTTTTCTTCTTTAACTTATGGTTTAACATCGTTAATGATCATAGGTCGCCTAAAAGTAACAGGCATGTGGCAAACGGTGTTAGAACGAGGTTTTATGCCATTATTGGCAAGAACAATACCTTATGCACTATTTTATACAACAGGGCTAACCTTGATTACGGCTATATTAGTAATATTTGGACAATTACGCTTTGATGGTAATTATTTTGCTTTTGTACCGAGTATTTTTATGACAGGACTTGCTTTTGGCTGGTTAGGTTTATTGCTATCTTGGAACACCAACAACCCAGGTGAAGGAGCTAGTCGTATGATCTTTTTGGTACCACCTGGATTTATTATGGGGGGATCAACCATGGCCGTAGGTATCATGCCAATATGGGCTTATTATATCAGTCATGCCTTTCCTTTAGTGTGGCTTTTTCGCTTTTTCCGAGATTTTGCCATGCGAGGACGTTCATTAATTGATATGTTAGCAACATATGGCATGTTTATTATCTATCTGACCATTATTGCTTTTGTCGTCATGATAGTAATTAATCATGTTAGAAAGAAAACAGGTATTGAAAATGTAAACCAGATAAAAGATTACTAGTTAAAATACACTAAAATTTTATACTGAAACGCATTTATTTTCTTAACGTTTTTACAAAATTTGGTACTGTTTATTCTATGTGATTTAGATATTGTTAATTTTGGTGATAACGTGTTAACCCAAAGGGGGATGATCTGCCCCCCGCTTAAATCTCAATTCAAATACGACAATAATAATATGCTTTTTGTACTATATTCTGGTCAACAGATTAATATATAGTCGTTGGCAAGATATCTGTATTGCCATTTTGATCTATAAACAAACGGAACACTTTTTTTTCACCATTGTTAAGGGTAAATTCACGTTCACGACGAGGTGCATTGAAACTACACAATCCCTTTCCTTGTATTGATGCGCCAACTAAAATGTTTCCACTAGGTGCATACAATGAAACATACTCTTTTGTTTCTAGCTTTGCTGCCTCGTTACCATTAATGAATACATTAATATAACAGCCACTACCGACAAAGCCTTTATCTCTTATTAATAGCAAATTGGCATAATTATCGACTCTATTGTCAAATCCTAAAATTCTCTCTTTTGGGGTATACTTAGCTTCACTCAATAAAGTCGGAGTAGTTGAGCAACCAGCAAGAAAGGTGACAATTAACAATGCAATAATTACTTTTTTCATCTTCTTTCCTAAATCACTTATTTTTCGTAATGTCATGTGATTTTATTGATTTAATTAATAAGATTCAAACATAATCGCTTCAATAAAACGGTCAATGAACCAATTGCATCAAAAACGAGAAAATTGCAAAATAAGTTTCTGACAGAAATTTTAAGGAACCTTATGTGTTTAAGTATAAAAATATTTAGTACTACTCTATAATTCGGGATAACACATAAAGTAGGATTAAAGACAACTTTGTCCTTGATGTTGCGTTAGAATGTTAGGGTATTTTGCAGCACATATCCCTATTTAAAATTATGACTAAAACGATAAAAACCTAAACATCAAGTGCTTACAATTTGAAATCAAAAAAATCCCTTATAGATATAAAAAAATAAAGTCACCGCATTATCCTTTTAACCCAGATACAATATTTGTAATAACAAAATAGTTTTACATAAACCATCCACAATCTAAATAACCACAAATACCCGCTTTTAAAAATGTTCGTATTTATATAAAAAGATGAAACTTGTGATCAAGATCACTTCGCTAATCGAAATCGACTATTTTGTAAATTGGTCAAATTGTTTTCTTTTACTTCTTATCAAGAATTACCTAACAGACTAAATTTACTAATAATATTCTATTTTTTGTTTTCTCCTATTTTCCCAATCCTTTCGTTTAATTTAAAAAAGAAAGCAATATTTACCGTTATTTTCATAAAAGCATTTTGTGACTTATCTATCATTTTCATTGTCTTTCGTGTGTTTAAATTTAATAACTCAATGAAAGTAATGTGAATGAACGTGTTATGAATGATGAAATGATGACCACACTGCAACGCCGAGAAAAAATAATTCATTTACTTGATAACCAAAATACAGTTTCGGTTAATAAGTTGAGTAAATTATTTAAAGTATCAACAGTGACTATTCGTAATGATTTACGTCATTTAGAAGATAAAGGCTGCGTATTACGCTGTTATGGTGGTGCTATATTAAATAAGGCCTTTGCCTTTGATAAACCATTGTTAGATAAAAGCCGCATCAATTCAAACATAAAAAATAAAATAGCCCAAAAAGCTGCCGAGCTAGTGCAAGATGGCGATCGTATTATCCTTGATTCTGGCTCGACAACAGCAGCAATGGTGCCATATTTATATAAAAAACAGAACTTAATTGTTTTTACCAACGCTATCAATATTGCTTACGACTTATCAACCAATACCGATATTGATGTGATTATTGCTGGTGGCAATATTAGAAAAAAAGCCTACTCGATTTCAGGCCCTACTGTTGAAGAGCAACTAAAAATGTTTCACTTCAATAAGCTCTTTTTAGGCGTTGATGGATTTGACTTAAATGCTGGGATCACAACACCTAATTTTGCTGAAGCTGTTGTTAATCGAATCATGTGTCAAGTATCAAGCGACATTATTGCTATTACTGATTCGACCAAATTTGGACGTAAAAGTTTTTGTCTGATCGAAAAGATCAATTGTATTAATACGCTAATTACTGATTCAAAAATTCCAAAAGACTACTTAACGCAATTACATACATTAGGCATCAATGTCGTTATTGCAGATTCATAAACGACTTTATTTTTATCAAAACAAATTAATCACTAAACAGGGTTCTTATTATGCAACAATACTTTAATTATTCACTAGATTGGTTAACACAACGTAATGCACAACATACCGCTAAAGAAATTTGGCAACAACCACAAATTTGGCGCGAAGTTCTTGAACTAATTCAGCAAAAACAACCTGAACTACAACAATTTTTGCAACCTATACTGGCTGATGCCAATTCAGATATCATTTTAACTGGCGCTGGTTCATCTGCTTTTGGTGGTGTTGCGCTTGCCCCTTGGCTTCGTGAGCATACCCACCGCAACTTTTTTGCCTATGGCACAACCGAAATTGTCGCAGATCCACTACAATACCTACGTCCTAATAAAAAAACCTTAATCATATCCTTTGCGCGTTCAGGAAACAGTCCTGAAAGTGTGGCAACAGTTCAACTTGCAGACCAATTAGTGGCAGATTGTTATCACCTTTTTATAACTTGTAATCCGAATAGTGCTTTAACCCAATATGCAGCTAACGCCAACAATAGCAAACGAATGTTTGAGCTCATTATGCCAGAAGGTACCAATGATTTAAGCTTTGCTATGACATCAAGTATTAGCAGCATGATGCTAGCAACATTACTGATTTTTGGTCATTTTGATAACCAAACAACTCTCAATGCTGTTAATAAAATTGCTGATATAGCAGAGCAAAAATTGATAAGCTGGCAAGATATTACTAAACAATTAGCAGCAAAATCACATCAACGAGTGATCTATGTGGGTAGTAGCTGTTTTACCGGACTTGCTCAAGAATCAGCATTAAAAATTTTAGAACTAACAGCCGGCAAAATAGCCAGCCGTTTTGACTCAATACTAGGGCTTCGCCATGGTCCTAAATTTATGGTAGATAAACAAAGTCTAGTTATTTGTTTATGTTCGAATGATGCCTATATACACAAATATGATAACGATTTATTTAATGAGTTAGTTCACGATCATATCGCTACCGATGTTCTAGCCCTTAGTGGCAAAAACAATAACACCCCAAATGTCTTATCGATTGATAGTGATCTGGCTGATTGTTGGCTACTCTTCCCTTATCTTGTTTTTGCCCAAATGCTCGCTTTTGAAAAATCATTAAGCTGTGGCTTAACGCCCGACAATCCATGTCCTACTGGTGAAGTAAATAGGGTTGTAAAAGGTGTGACTATTTATCCATTTAATCGAGTCTAAACGGTAATTATTTTATATCAAACCACTAAGGAGGGAATCAGTATGGGGACGCCAAATATTCTAATGACACGCATAGATAATCGTTTAGTCCATGGTCAAGTCGGAGTCACTTGGGTAAATGCACTTGGTGCTAATTTATTATTAGTTGCCAATGACAGTGCTGCACAAGATCCAGTCCAGCAAAACCTTATGGATATGGTCATCGCTGAAGGTATTCAAACCCGTTATTTTACTTTGCAAAAAACGATCGACATCATCGGCAAAGCCGCCGATCGTCAAAAAATTTTTATTGTTTGTAAAACACCACAAGATGTTCTTACGCTAGTAAAAGGTGGCGTACCTATCAAATTTGTCAATGTCGGTAATATGCATTTTTCAGAAGGGAAAAAACAGATACATAAAACGGTATCGGTTGACGAAAGTGATATTGCCGCATTTAAAGAACTTCACCAATTGGGTGTCACTTGCGAAATTCGCCGAGTGCCCGATGAGTCCGGTGAAAAAATTTCAGATTTACTCAACTTTTGTTAATAACAGGGAGCACTATATGTTAATCGATGCGTTATTAATTGGGCTATTAGCAGGTATTGCTGGCGTTGATCTGTTTGATGGACTCACGCATTTACATAGACCGGTTGTTATTGGTCCTTTGGTCGGTCTAATTTTGGGCGATGTCACAACAGGTTTATATGTTGGCGGTTCATTGGAATTGGTCTGGATGGGGATGGTACCGTTAGCCGGTGCACAACCACCAAATGTGGTCATTGGTGGTGTAATTGGTACCACATTTGCCGTTTTAACTCATGCCGATCCTAAAGTAGCGATTGGAATTGCCGTACCATTTGCTATTGCAGTGCAAGGTTGCATTACTATTTTATTTACTATCTACTCACCAATGATGCATAAATGCGACAAATTTGTCGATCAACTCAACTTCAAAGGTATTGAATGGGTCAACTACTTAGGAATGATTATATTATTTTGTTTCTATTTTATTGTCGCATTTTTACCTATCTATTTTGGTGCAGATGCAGCTACTGAGTTAGTCAAAAAATCACCACAATGGTTACTTGATGGGTTAAGTATTGCCGGTGGTATGATGCCTGCAATTGGCTTTGCCATGTTAATGAAAATTATGATGAAAAAAACTTATATCGCTTATTTTATTCTCGGTTTTCTTGGCGTGACATTTCTAAAATTACCTATTTTGGCAATTGCATTAGGCGCACTTGCCATTGCAATGATCGATTTCTTTAATTATAGCCGTGATAACAATCAAAGTAACAAGCCAGCCGGCTCAATGGAGGTGGAAGATGGGATTTAATAACGATAGTGAAAGCCAAATGGCACAAAAAGCAGAAAAGCGTATGGAACAAGCGTTAGCTACCAGCAAAGTATCGACCGATACCTACAGTGATCAAAGCCAAAATATCACATTAACTAAGAGTGATATCAATCGTATGGCATTTCGATCACTTGCATTACAAGCTTCATTCAATTATGAACGTATGCAAGCGGGCGGTTGGCTATTTACAATTTTACCTGCATTACGAAAAATTCATCAAAATAAAGATGATTTAAAAAATTCAATGCATATGCATATGGAATTTATTAATGTCCACCCTTTTGATGCGACATTCTTGTCTGGACTGGTATTAGCCATGGAAAAAGGCAAAGAAAATATTTCAACCATCCGAGCAGTTAAAGTTGCATTAATGGGGCCTTTAGGCGGTATAGGTGACGCATTATTCTGGCTGACATTATTACCTATTTGTGCAGGAATTGGGGCATCATTGGCATTAGAAGGTAGCTTATTTGGACCAATTATCTTTCTATTAATGTTTAACGTGGTACACTTTGGATTACGTTTTGGCCTTGCTCACTACGGTTATCGGGCTGGTATCAGCACTTTACCATTATTAAAAACGCACACTAAACGTATTTCGCATGCTGCATCAATAGTTGGCATGACCGTTATTGGTGCTTTAGTTGCCTCGTATGTACATTTAGCCACACCACTAGAAATTAATGCAGGACAGGCACATATTGCACTACAAACCGATGTACTGGATAAATTAATGCCTAATCTATTACCGTTAGGATTTACATTAATGGTTTATTCACTCATGAAACGTAACTTTTCACCGGTTAAATTAATTGGTTTAACTGTAGTAATTGGTGTTTTAGGTAAATTAGTTGGTTTTTTATAAAGGACAAATTATGATAGGTGTGATATTAACCGGTCACGGTAGCTTTGCTACCGGCCTTTTTCAGGCTGCAACACAAATTATTGGCGAACAAATACAATTTAGCGCAGTTGATTTTCCTGATGGGATGAGTAGTGAACAACTTGAACAACAGCTCAAAGCATCATTAAAATCAAACGATACCGGTGAAGGCGTCATTTTTTTGACCGACATTGTTGGTGGATCTCCTTTTAAACTATCGGCTACGCTTAGCTTCGAATTTGAGAAAATCGAGGTGATTAGTGGTATTAATATGCCGCTATTATTAGAAATATTGTTACAACGCGATGAATTGGATTTGCAAACCTTACGTTTAAAAATTGTTGAAAATGCCGATAAAAGTATTAGTAGCTTATGGCATGAACAACAAAAAAAATCAACTTATGAGAAGGAATGTTCAGATGGCATCTAAGCAAATTCATGCAAAACAAGTTTTAACACCTATTGGTTGGTTAGAAAATGCCATTATCACTATTGAAAAAGATAGAATCACCAATATTGAACTTAGTGATAAACCCAGTGTCAATGAGATTAAAGTATTACCAGCACTAATTGATACCCATATTCATGGCGTAATGGGTGCAGATACGATGGATGCAACGCATACCGCTCTTGATACCATGAGTCGTTTTCTAGCACAGCGTGGTGTAGGTGCTTTTTTGGCAACAACAGTAACGGAAAGTCATGAAAAAATTGAAGCGGCTTTAATACAAGTAAAAAATAGTATTAAACAAGGGGTATCTGGTGCAACCTTACTTGGGTCATATCTAGAAGGACCTTTTTTTACCGCAACACACAAAGGTGCACACCCACAAGAACTACTACATGCCCCCAATCAATTACTCATTGAAAAATGGTTAAAACTTGCAGAAGGGACATTAAAGTGCATCGCTTTAGCGCCTGAATATCCTGAATCGATAGCGATAATCAAATGGCTATCTAGCCAAAAAATACGTGTCATGCTAGGACATACTGATGCAGACTATTCAACTACTAAAGCGGCACTGTTGGCCGGCGCAAGTGGCGTAGTACATTGTTATAATGGGATGTCAGGTTTACAGCATCGTAATCCCGGTGTTGTTGGCGCAGCACTCAGTATTGACAATTGCCAAGCAGAAATCATTGTTGATGGCCACCATGTTCATCCTGCAGCTGTTGCCATTGCTCACAAATGTTGTGGTAAAAATTTATTGCTCATCACGGATGCTATGCGAGCAACCGGTATGCCTAATGGAGATTATCAATTAGGCAAATTAGTCGTACATATGCAAGATAATGTTGTACGCACCGATGAAGGAAGTCTTGCTGGAAGTGTATTAACGCTGGATCGTGCTGTTAACAATTTTGCTAAATTTACAGATATTTGTTTTGAACAAGCATGGCTACATGCTAGCTATTACCCAGCAAAAGCATTAGGTATTGATGAAGATTTAGGTAGTATTTCCATCAATAAATTAGCTAATTTAGTCTTACTTAATAAGCAAAATGAACTAGTTGCAACTATTGTTAATGGTAAAGTGGTATATAAATCAAAAGAATATGATGATCATTATTTTTGCTAAATGCTGAACAAAGCATAATTATGATCACTAAACCACACCTAAAGAATATTTTTATGCTATAACCAAAAGAGTATAACAATGTTATAACTCACGTTTTTAAATGACATAAAAGGAGGTCATATGAAACAAATCCTATTTAAAGGAATATTAGGTTTAACAGCATTGTTGTCATTTTCAACATATGCAACAGATACGCTAGATGATTATACTTTAGAACAAGTGGTCGTATTTAGCCGTCATGGTTTACGTGCACCATTAGCAAGTCCAACAAGCACACTAGGGAAAGTCACGCCAAACCAATGGCCACAATGGGATACACCAGCGAGTTATTTGACCATACGCGGCGGTGTGTTAGAAACATATTTTGGTCACTATTTTAGCCAATGGCTTGTGGATAATAAATTATTGAATGCCGATAGTTGCCCAACAGAAAAAGATGTTTACATTTACACCAACAGCCTTCAACGAACAATTGCGACCGGACAATATTTTGCGGTTGGTGCTTTTCCTGGCTGTATAGTGCCTATTATTCATAAAGAAAAACTCGGTACGATGGATCCACTGTTTTTTCCCGTTATTCGAGATGATAGTCCTGAATTTAAACAAGCTGCTATTAATTCAATTAATCAAAATGCAGATTCTAATGGTATTGACGGGTTAAATAAAAAGCTAAATAAAGCCTATCGAGACATGGCTAATGTCATCAATTATCCAAAATCAAAAGATTGTTTAAACAACAAGCAATGTGACTTTATTGCTTTACCAACACAATTGATCATCGAAAAAGGTAAAGAACCTGGTATTACTGGACCACTACGAACAGGAACATCTATTGCCGATGCCTTTATATTACAATACTATGAAGGCGTACCTTTAGCAAAAGTAGCTTGGGGCAAAATAAAAAATGAGCAGCAATTTAAACAACTAGTTGCCATTAAAGAAGATTATAATAAGGTTCTGTTTGGCTCACCTGTTGTGGCAAAACACGTCGCTGCAAATTTAGTTAATTATATTAATCAAGCATTCACTGAAAATGACTCAACTATAAAGTTTACTTTTTTAGTAGGGCATGACTCCAATGTAGCTTCTTTATTTTCAACACTGCAGATTCAACCTTATAACTTACCAAACCAGTTTGAAACAACACCTATTGGCGGCAAAGTGGTATTCGAAAAATGGCGAAACAACAGTAGTGGCGAAAAATTTATGAAAATTGAGTATGTTTATCAATCTACAGATCAAATTCGCAACTTATCACCATTGAATCGTGATAATCCACCACAAAAAGTCACCTTAAACATGACAAAATGCCCAACAAATGCAATGGGACTTTGCTCATTCACCACCTTCAAACAAGTGATGGATGATATCAGCAAATAGTGTTATTTATTAATAGTAAGCAAAAACTGTTAACTGCGTTTTATGCTTACTATCCATTATGTTTATCTAAGGTTATTCAGCATTAATTTTTGAAATCACAATATCCGTTGGCATAACTTTTTTAATGATTAATTCATCAAAACTATTAATGTTCAATGCAATGTTTGCCTGAGCACAGTTAAGTAAATTAACACCAATAACTTGGCATTTAGCATTAAAAGCAGATTGTATTCCTGCAGTCGAATCCTCAAAAACAATACATTGCTCAGCAAGTAATCCAAGTGCTTTTGCGCCTTGCAAGTAACCGTCCGGAGCAGGTTTAGTCTTTGCTACCATTTCACCCGTGATAAAAACGGGTGGTTTCGCTACGCCAAGCAGGTTGAATCGAGATTCAGCAACTATTTTAGTGCCAGAAGTCACAATGCCCCAAGGTATATTTTGCGATGATAACAATTGTAAAAATTTACTCGCGCCGGGTATTTCACCTATGCCATCTAAGTCTTGTGATTCTAATTGCTCCATCCAGTTAAACTCTTGTTTTATCTCTTCATTAGGTTTATCCGGTAAAAAAAACTTTATATTGTCAATCGCTTTACGCCCATGAATTGAAGTCAACACATAATCATGATCTAGATGATGACGCTTGGCAAATTTTAACCAACAACGCTCAACTGCTGATAATGAGTTGACTAATGTCCCATCTAAATCAAAAAGAAGTCCTTTAACTTGCATATTATAATTTTCCTGTACGACTACATTGAATTTACTGTTCTATCGATTTTTGCATTAACTGATTTCCATTTAATGCAAATAACGTCAATCAATCACTTTTGCCATACCTGTATAGAGACTCATTAAACATTCAATCTCAACACAACAATACGCTGCTGATATTGTCACAAGTATCACAACAGGCTGCGACTGCATAGCCACATGAACTCACCGTTGAAATAGTTAACAAGTGATAAATAGTAAAAGTCGTTATCTGCTAACTTTATTATTGTGCTTTTTAGTATTTATTAAGATGAAATAAGTTAAATAGCCCCGCCTTTTCAAGCGTTATTTATCCATTACTTGTTGGACAACAACTTGCTGGAAATAGCCATCATAGTTTTGCATATTGACAAAACCAGTTTGTGACTCCATCGTATTTAACATGCCCATCGTCATAGCTCGTTTAAGCATCACCTCTACCGGTTCATGTTGGTGAATACCAACAGCCAGCCCAGCTAAAGTTACATCTCCAGAACCGACAGGATTAACCACATTAATTTTAGGAATTGTTACTCGATAATATTGTCCATGACAACGAGCAAAGGCGCCATTTTTACCCAATGATACAATGACAAAAGCGATGTTATCCAACAAAGGATGATTAACCGCTGAAATCAGTGAATCAATATTTTGTTCATCAATATTAACTTGTAGAATTTGTTGTAGTTCACTCTTATTGGGTTTTATCAAATATGGTTTATTTTGGGAGATTAACACCTCATGCAGCATGTTGCCAGATGAATCAAGTAAAACGGGAATATTGTTTTTATTCGCTTTTTCAATAAGTTGAGCATAAAAATTAACAGGAAAACCTTGGGGCAACGATCCAGAAATTGTGATTACTTTGGCCTGACTTAATAGTGTTTGATAATGATTGAAAAAATGAATCACATCTTGTTCAGTAAGTATAGGTCCTGATTCAAGAATTTCAGTTTGATTCCCCTCATGTAAAATCGCTATACAATTTCTTGATTCCTGCTTTGTAATATAAAAATCATATTTAATATCATCTTCAGTCAATTTTTTTTGAATATATTCACCCGTAGTGCCACCAACAATACCCGAAGCTAATACATCTATCCCCGAATATTTAATCCCCCGAGTTACATTCAGTCCCTTCCCTCCGGCTGTTTTTCTGACGTCTTTTACTCGATTAATATCATTAATGTTAAATTTTGCCAGTGGATAAGAGATATCCACCGAAGGGTTCATTGTAATGGTTAATATCATGTTTTTTTCCTACACAAATGATACTCTACTATTGTTTATGAGAAATATTCAACTTACTTAATTTGGTTAATATGATGTAAGAAAAAAGTTTGTAACAGTATTAGTCTTTGCTTAAATTGGATAAGCTGAAATTGATGATTTTTTTATAAACGACATTCCATCGAAATCCCATCATCCTTGTATTTTATACAGCTATAAAACCAACACCTTTTGCTTCAAATTCTTGTTTACATCGACTATTAACATCAACATCTGTAATAATTACATCAAGCTGGCTCATAGGTAACACAACATTGATACCATTACGCCCAAACTTTGATGAATCTAAAACCGCAATCACATGTTTTGCAGCTTTAGCCATAACGCTACTTATAGTATAACCTTCATTAAACGTTGTTATTCCTCTTTCAGCATCAATCCCGTCTGCGCCAACAAACAAAATATCTGCTGAAATGCCGGCTAATGATTGCTCAGCAATTTTTCCATGAAAAGAGCGTGTTTTGTGTCTGAGCGTACCTCCACACATAAACAACATGATGTCACTATTGTCTGATAAGATAAATGCTGACGTCAGACTATTGGTAATCACTGTAATATGTTTTAGTTTTACCAGCTCTTCAGCTATTAGCATAGTTGTACTACCGCTATCTAAAATAATAGTATCACCTTCTTTAACATGTTTAACTGCCTCAATTGCAATACGTTTTTTTGCTTCTATAAATCGCTGATAGCGATCTTCTAATTGCAACTCTTTAAACGATTTCATTTCTCCATTATCAACGATTTTAGTTGCGCCACCATGAAAACGTATTAATACGCCTTGTTTTTCTAGCAATCTGAGATCAGTTCGAATCGTGACTTCTGAAACATCATATTGCTGAGATAAATCACTCACCAATAAAGTACCTTTCATATTAATAAGCGCTAATATCTGTTGACGTCTTTCACTTGCATTCATATTATTTCCTTTTTCGAAAATTTTTCAGCAGTGTATAACAAACAAAATCAAAAGATAAGCGCTCTTTTTCATGGTGGAATTAATTTAAAATTCTAACGGCAATTCAATAAAATTTTGCCATTCATGGGTTGTCCATTCAAACTACTCACTTCATGAACAAAAGCGTCAAAATCACCAATCACAGCAATGAGATCATCAAGCTTAATTTTGCCTTCTACAAAAAATTGGCTCACCAGTTGCCACTCTTTACCAGGCCAAGGATCGGAATAGTTCATCCAACTACCTAAGATTGCAAGCTCCTTCCTTAAAATCAAACCAAATGTTTTTTCTGGCAAGGTAAGATCATTATGCAGTGTGCCAATCAAACAGACCTTGGCCCTAGGACCGGCAATTTCGATAGCTAATTTAACCGTAATAGGCGATCCTGCAGTTTCTAAAACAATTTGCTCAAAACGGCATGATGACAAAGCTTGATGAATATCTTGAACGGTTAAATCTTTAGAATTATAGACAGCATCAGCGCCTAATTTTTGAGCTAGTTTTAAACGCTCATCATTGATATCAACAACCGTAATCGATTTAGCCCCCATCGCTTTGGCACATAACAGGGTAAGTAACCCTATTGTGCCACCACCAACAATCACTAAATTTTTATCTTGGCATCCTTTAGCCAATAATAGTGCATGCATACCCACTGTCATTGGCTCAAAAAAAGCGCCTTCCAATGCATTTACTCCTTCGGGTAATTTAAATGCGTTTTTTTGATCTAATACTATATATTGAGCAAATCCACCTGCCATTCTTGATCCGACAAAGGTATAGTTTTTACACAGTGAATAATAGTGTTTTTGGCATTCATCACATTTAAAACAAGGCAATAAAGGCACACAAGAGATCAAATCACCAATCGCAAAGCCTGTGACTGCCTCGCCTTTTTCAACCACGGTACCACTAAACTCATGACCCAGTGTAATTGGATAAAAATGTGCAGCATGATGAAAGATTCTTGGGATATCAGAACCACATAAACCACAATAAGCCACTTTTACTAAAATTTGATTTTGCGAGGTTATTTTAGGTACTTCAACATGTTGTACAGCTAAAGTTCCGCCTTCATTGACAATAACCGTTTTCATTTTCATTTCCTTACGTTAGTCATCACATTTTGTTAATGTATTGCTTTGACTTATTACGCATAGTCAAAGCCAGTTAATTTTTTTTAAAGTGCAACTTCGAATTTATTGATTTATCTGGTCTTTTGCTATTATTTGCTGTTGCAATAATTTATGTTTTTGTGCGCGTTTCCAGGTTAAATACAGGCAGAACAAATAAAAGATACCAATAACTGCAAAACCAATAGGTTGATTTAAATTAACTAACTGAACCATGATATAGGTAATAGGCGAACCACCTTGATCCATCGCACCAACCGAGATGCCATTACCAGCAGTAATAGTACCGGCATTGACGGCAAGCTGAGTGGTTAGTGGCACCATTTGAGTTGCAATCCAAAGCGTAATAGCAATAATGATTGAACCGGAAATAATAATCCTAAACAGATTGCCTTGATGAATCGCCACACCCATTGCGATAAAAAAGCCAATTGTTGCTAAATCACCAAAAGGTAATACCTCATTACCGGGAAGAACGATTGCAATAAAAATACTTAATGGAATAAAAATTAAACTGGCAGATACGACTGTTGAGTGACCGAGTAATAAGGCAGGATCTAAACCAATTAAAAAGTCTTGCCCGCCAAATTTTGATTGTAAATGTTTACGTGCTTGTTTAGAAATGGGAGTTAATCCATCCATGATGGGTTTAATCACTCTAGGCATTAATAACATGACTGCCGCGGTTTGAATCGCCAGTTGTAATGTTTGTTTGACGCCATAACCTGCAAGTAATCCTAACAATATCCCCATAAATAAACCAACTGTAACCGGTTCGCCAAATGCGCCAAACCGTTTTTGCATATCAACAGCATTAAAATTAATTTTGTTAATGAAAGGAATTTTTTCAATTACTGTATCAACAAACACAGCTATCGGACCACAATATGCTGAGGTACCATGAGGCACGGCAATTCCATCTAACTCAAAAAAATCTTTTGTATCGTTAGCAAACCAATCACCTAATTTATAAGCAATAATGGCATGAACAATAACACCTAAAATACCTAACCAATAAGAACCAGTCGCGATATAAACAAGTGCACCTGTAAATGTCATGTGCCAGATATTCCAAATATCAACATTCACCACACGCGTCAATTTTAAAATTAACATAACTATATTGACGACAATGGCGATAGGAATGGCAACTAAGGCAATTTGTGAGGCCCAAGTCATTGGCGCTGCACCAGGCCATCCAACATCAACAATACTAAGACTAATATCAAACCGTTCCGCCATTGCTTGCGCCGCAGGTCCGACCGAACTAGTTAATAAACCAACAACCAATCCAATACCGACAAAACCAATACCTATATGGATTCCAGCTTTTAATGAATCACCCAGTTTCATTCTTAATGCTAACGAAAATAGGATAATGACAATAGGTAACATTACTGATGGACCTAGATCCAAAATGTACTGCATAATTTCAGTAAACATAGATTTATCCTTTTAAAATAGATAAGATTTTTTGTTTAAGTTGATCGATACCTACACCAGACACAAAAGGCATGCCATGTACAATAGGAATATCACCAAACTGTTGATCCATCTTTGCTGTAGTACAAATTAAGTCGACATCATCAATAAACGTGTTTATTTCGTTTATACGACATTGAATAAGATCAAGTTGAATATTATTTTCATTGCATAGTTCTTTTATTTCTTCCGCGGCTAATGTCGAAGTTGCAACAGCACCACCACAGGCAACAATAATCTTTTTTTTCATAAAAACTCCTGTAACTCATTGATGAAATATTACATTTTCAAAATGCGTCGTAATTTGTTCTTGCGATGCATTTAGAAGAAACTGATAAAATTCTTCATGTTGCAAATTAGTAAATAAGGCTTTTAAAAGCGCTAATTGATCTGCAGGCGAGGTAACAACTAACGAAATAATTAGCGAGACATCAACTAAACTATCATCATCAGCCCGATTGAAAGCAACCGGTGAACCTGTTCGCAAAATAAAAATAGCAGGGGTATTGGCATGTTCAGCTTCACAGTGAGGAATCGCAACAGCATAATTATCAAATGCAATGCCGGTTGGAAAGGCATTTTCTCTTGCGATAAGTGCTTGCAAATGACTTTTTTTAACAATTGTTTTTTGCTGCAATTGCTCACTGATATAGGTTAATGCTTCTAATTGATTTTTAAAAACAAGGTTGTCTTCGAAAAGAAGCCGGCATTTTTTCATAATTAATCTCCATACTTGATTTATGTTATTTCGAAAACAAAAGCTATATCGAAAGATTATTTTCTTTCGAATATAAAAGCAAACAGCAATAATAAGTTTTGTGATCGAAATCTATTTTTTTCAAATAAAGAGAAATAAATCATCTCCATCTAATTGAGATAGCAAGAGATAAAATCTGATCACGATCACAAAAAAATGTTTTATCTATTGCAAAAAAAGATTAATGTGACAAAATGTTACCCGTAACAAAGGAATAATAAGGATAAACAATGACTAAAAAAAATAAACAAGTTTTTGTTTTTATGGGAGTATCTGGTTGCGGAAAATCAGCAGTCGCAAAGCAAGTGGCTTATGACTTTGATGCTGCTTTTCTTGATGGTGATTTTTTACACTCTAAAGCAAATATCATAAAAATGCGTAATGGTATCCCATTAAATGATGATGATCGTATGCCTTGGCTCCATTTAATCAGTAATGCAGCATTTGCAATGAGTAATGTTAATAATATTTCGATCATAATTTGTTCATCGTTAAAAAAACGCTATCGAGATATTATTCGGGGTGAAAATGAAAATATTCACTTTATATACTTAAAAGGCAGCTTTAATGTTATTGCTGAACGGTTAGCAAAACGTGAAGGGCATTATCAAAAAGCCAATATGTTGCAATCACAATTTGATACCTTAGAAGAGCCGACGCCTGATGAAAAAGAGGTTTATACCATCAATATCGAACAGCCATTAGCAGGGGTTATCAACGATACTGAAAACGTCATCCGTTCAATTTGCCACTGCTTTTAACATATAAAAATTAAAAGAATATAACAATAAAAATTACGAGGTTAATGTGAATCCAACAGTTCAAGCAGTTACACAGCGTATTATAGCGCGCTCAAAAGCTTCGCGTGAAGCTTATTTACAGAAAATAGAACATGCCATGTCTAACAGAGTCAATCGAGCCAATCTGCCTTGCAGTAATTTAGCACATGGTTTTGCCGCTTGTTGTATTGATGATAAAAATGACTTAAAAAATATATTAAAAAGTAATATTGGCATTATTAGTGCTTATAACGATATGTTATCAGCACATAAACCTTATGAGTTTTATCCAGAACAGATACGAAAAGTGCTGCATAAACTAGGTGCTGTTGGCCAAATGGCTGGCGGTGTACCGGCCATGTGTGATGGCGTTACGCAAGGTGAGCCGGGGATGGAACTTTCGTTAATGAGTCGAGATATCATTGCTATGTCAGTTGCTATTGGTTTGTCACACAATATGTTTGATGGCGCTTTATATCTTGGTATATGTGATAAAATTATACCAGGATTATTTATCGGCGCGCTCACTTTTGGGCACTTACCTGCTATTTTTATACCAGCCGGCCCAATGCCTTCAGGTTTGCCAAATAAAGAAAAAGTTCGTATACGCCAGCTCTATTCAGAAGGAAAAGCCTCCCGCGAAGATTTATTAGAATCTGAATCAGCGTCATACCATACCAGTGGAACGTGTACTTTTTATGGCACCGCAAATAGTAATCAAATGGTCATTGAACTTATGGGATTACATTTACCCGGAGCCGCATTTGTCCATCCAGAAACAGCATTACGTTTTGAGTTAACTAATGCAGCCGCGCAGCAAATTACCCGCCTCACAAATCAATCAGGTAATTATATGCCTGTTGGTAAAATGGTTGATGAAAAAGTAATTGTAAATGGTTTAGTTGCATTACTCGCGACAGGTGGCTCAACCAATCTAACAATGCATATTGTTGCTATGGCTAAGGCTGCTGGGATTATCGTTAATTGGGATGATATTTCGGATCTTTCAACAGTTGTTCCACTCTTATGTCGAATTTATCCAAATGGCCCAGCTGATATTAATTATTTTCAAGCTGCCGGAGGAACATCACTACTTGTCAGAGAATTGCTTGAAGGTGGTCTATTACACGAAGATGTTGAAACTGTTGTTGGGCGAGGTCTTAGCCACTACACCAAAGAGCCTATTTTAGAAAATGGTAAATTAATTTTCCGCGAAGGTCCAAACAAATCACTCGACGAAAATGTTATCGCATCAATTAAAAAGCCATTTGATTCACATGGCGGCTTAAAAGTCATGTCTGGCAATTTAGGGCGAGCTATTATGAAAACGTCTGCCATCGCTAAAGAGCATCAAATAATTGAAGCACCAGCAGTAATATTTAATAGTCAATATGATTTAGATGCAGATTATAAAGCAGGTAAGTTAGATAAAGATTGTGTTGTTGTTGTTCGTTATCAAGGACCAAAAGCAATTGGTATGCCTGAATTACATAAACTGATTACACCACTCGGTGTTTTACAAGATCGTGGGTACAAAGTTGCGTTATTAACGGATGGTCGATTATCTGGTGCATCAGGCAAAGTACCAGCAGCAATTCATGTGACGCCAGAAGCTTACGAAGGGGGATTGTTAAGTAAAGTGCAAGAGGGTGATATTATTCGAGTTAATGGTCAAACGGGTGAAATCACTTTACTTGTAGATGAAGCTGAACTCGCTAAGCGTCAACCTTATGCGTTTGATTTACATGATTCTCATTATGGCTATGGCCGTGAGCTTTTTTCGGTTATTCGGGAAAATTTAACTTCAGCAGAACAAGGGGCGGTGAGCTTTTAATTCGATTTTCTGCCGCATGTTGCGGCAGAAATCTTAATATATCATGTAATTAGCCTTTATCTTAAACTTCATGATACATCATTAGGCGACTTAGCATGAATTATTTTTTAATGAAATTATCCACTAACAAATCAACTACATCTCCCATTTTGCCGTGCAATGAGGCTTTTACACTATAAAGTGCCATGCCCATCACTTGTGACGCTTGGATTTCAGGTGGCATAACAAGCTCATTTGAGCTGGTTTTCACATCCAACAATGCAGGGCCTGGGTGTGATAAAAATGATTGCATTGCTGCTTCAAGCAGATCAGAGTCTTCTACACTTATTGCAAACAATCCCATAGATTCAGCAACTTTAGCAAAATTAGGGTTTTGTAGGTCGGTATAATGATCAACTAATCCTTCTACTTTCTGCTCTAATTCAACAAAATTAAGTGAACCATTGTTAAGTACGATAATTTTTATTGGTAATTTTTCTTGGATGGTGGTTAATAAATCCCCCATCAACATACTAATACCACCGTCACCAGATAAAGTTATGACTTGGCGATTAGGAAATGCCTTTTGTACACCTAACGCTTGAGGCATCGCATTTGCCATTGTGCCATGTTTTAAACTAATTACGGTGCGTCTTTTACCATTAGTATTAAAATGTCTACATGCCCAAACCATAGCAGATCCAACATCAGCACAAAGAACCGCATCATCTGTTGCATATTTATCCACTAATTCAGTTAAATATTGAGGATGAATGGTTGCTTTTGAAGGCATTGATTTTTTATTTAATTTATTCATTGACTTGGTGTATAGCTCACGACATTTCACTAAGAAAGCTGTCTCTTGCTTTTCGTTAATTAATGGCAATAAAGCTGTAATTGTTGGTTTAGTACTACCAACAACGCCCACACTCACAGGATGACGTCGTCCAAGATGCGTAGCATCAATGTCAACTTGGATAATGATTGCTTTATTTGGGTAAAATTGTGACCAAGCAAAATCAGCACCTAACATCAGTAGTACGTCACAATCTTTGATTGCGGTCGAACCTGATTCAACCCCAAACATACCAGTCATACCCACATTATATGGGTTATCATATTCAACAAAATCTTTGGCTCTTGATGTATGCACAATTGGCGCTTTTAGTTTTTCTGCAAGACCAATTAATTCATCATGAGCCTCATGAGCGCCTTGTCCGGCAAAGATTGCTATCTTATGATTTTTATTTAATATATCAGCAATTTGATTAAGTTCTTCGTTAGAAGGATGAATAATTGGTTTAGGATGGTAAATTTTATGACCACTATTATCTTCTACTTTTTCTAAACTAATATTATAAGGAATGACTAAAACAGCAACGCCTCGTTGATTAATCGCAGCTTGAACTGCCGCTGTGGTTATTTGTCTTGCTTGTGTTGGATCATTTATTTCCTGACAAAATACCGAACAATTTTTATAAACAGATGGAAAATCAACTTCTTGTGGAAAATCAGTTCCTCTTTGTGAAGTAACCAATTGGCTTGCTAATAAAATAACCGGCACTTTATTACGTTGCGCTTCGTAAATACCATTAATAAAGTGTAAGCTTCCTGGTCCACATGAACCTGCACATGCAGTTATTTGATCAGTTAGATAAGCTTCAGCGCCTGCAGCAAAAGCCCCCACTTCCTCATGACGAACGTGCACCCACTCAATATCACTTTTTTTAATGGCAGATGTAATTTGGTTTAATGTATCGCCCACAATCCCATAACAATGTTTAACTCCGGCTTCACCTAAAACATCGACTATAATTTGTGCTACTGATTTTTTTGATGACATAGTTTCTCCTAAAAACTTTTATTGTTTTATTCCACTTTTAGATGCATAAATTACACCTACTTTGCCATAATGCGAATAGGTTATAAAAAAAACAGCAGAAAATGTTAAAAATGTAATAATAAAGTGGGCAATTTTAAGATAACTTGACTGGATAATATTCCCTATTACAATAAATCAATGTATTATGTTTAACATAGTATTTACTTCATAGAGTTGCTTTTGTGAAACAATTGTCATCTGAGCATGGGTTAATATCATCAATTTCTGCTCTGTTACCTGATTATTTATCCCAATATTTTCCATTATTAATTATTTGTATATTGTTATTGATCGCAATTTTACTATTTTCGTTTAGTAAATTGAGAATGGACATAATAGCGATACTGACAATTACCGCTATTACCATTACAGGTATATTAACACCATCTGAAGCATTAGCCGGATTTAGCGATCCCAATATCGTTCTTATTGCATTATTATTTATCATTGGTGAAAGCCTAGTTAGAACCGGTATATCGTTTAAAATGAGTGAATATATCCTAAAAATAGCGGGTAAGAACGATATTCGTATCATCATTTATATTATGCTGGGCTCTGCTCTACTTGGTTCAATAATGAGTTCTACCGGCGTAGTTGCGATTTTTATTCCGGTTGCTATCAGTATTGCCAACCATACGGGTATTCATGTCAAAAAATTGATGATGCCACTTTGTATTGCTGCTCTTATCAGCGGTATGATGACTTTAGTTGCAACTGCACCAAATTTAGTCGTAAATAGTGAACTTAGCCATTTTAAATTAACTGAGTTTGGTTTTTTCTCAATCACGCCAATAGGTTTAGGCGTATTGTTTGTTGGTCTTATTTACTGTGTATTAACTCGTAACTGGTTGCTTACCGCAGATCAACTTGCGCCAACAACAATTCAACCGCAAAGACGACGAATTACGGATTTGATTCGTGACTATAAATTAATTGGTCGAGCACATCGTGCGCAAATTTTAGCGGGTTCACCTTTTGTTGGTCGAACCATCGATGGCCTACACTTGCGTAGTGAACATGGCGTAAATGTTATTGGTATTGAACGTTGGCGTAAATTCCAAAAGGTTCTTATTCCCGTCAATGGTTCAACGGAATTTAGAGAAAACGATATATTACTGCTTGATATGTCACACTCCGAAGCTGACTATCGTACTTTTCTAAATACCAATAATCTTGAACCTAAGGTATTGCGTGGTGAATATTTTTCAGAACAAGTTAAAGAGGTCGGTATGGCTGAAGTTGCCTTATTACCGGAATCAAGCTTATGTGGTAAAACACTTAATGAAATCGATTTTCGTAGTAAATATTTTTTGACCGTAATCGGTATTTGGCGCAATCATGCTCCAGTTGAAACTAATAACTTATTCCAAGAACGATTAGAAATGAGTGATACCCTGTTAGTCTGTGGAGATTGGGGATCAATTCAAAAACTACAAACCCGTACCAGTGATTTTGTAGTACTCGATTATCCTTCCGATATCGATGACATTGCTCCAGCAAGCTCACAGGCTTATGCTGCCTTAATTAATTTAGCTATCATGATTATATTAATGGTAACCGGTATTGTGCCAAATGTTGTTGCAGCACTTATTGCCTGTTTATTAATGGGCGCAACAAAGTGCATTGATATGACTAATGCCTACAAGTCGATACACTGGCCAACATTAATTTTAATTATAGGGATGATGCCTTTTGCATTAGCACTAAATAAAACTGGTGGTATATCACTCATTTCGGCTTGGCTTGAAGTCCATTTACGATCTTTTGGTCCATATATGGTACTTACCTTTGTTTTTTTATTATGTTCAATTGTCGGATTATTTATTTCTAATACAGCGACCGCCATATTAATCGCGCCAATTGCGATTGATTTAGCCTTAAAATTTGGTTATTCCCCTTATCCATTCGCTATGACTGTTGCCATCGCAACCTCTGCGTCGTTTATCACACCTGTTTCTTCGCCAGTTAAAACGATGGTAGTTGCGCCTGGGGGGTATAGTTTTAGTGATTTTGTTAAAGTTGGCGTACCATTAACCTTTTTAGTGATGGCGGTTGATATTGCTTTAGTGCCAATATTCTTCCCGTTTTAAAGCTTAACGGCTATAATGATTGATAACTGATAATATTAATACATACTTCACGAAATTAATGAATAGGAGAATTAAAAAATGATGAATTTTCTACAAACTATTTTAGCTCTAGCGGTTGCAGCCGCGATTATTATCGGTTTACTGACTTTTATCGGATTACTGGCTAAGTTTCAATGTTATAGAACTATAAAACAAGTTGAATCTGGCAAAATGAGTGATGCCACACTGATGCGCCGTTATAATATGACCAAAAAATATAAAGACAGTGTTTTTTGGACATTTTTTAATTATGGTATTTACTATAAATACGGTAAGAAATTAAATCAAAAAGTTTTTGAAGTTTTTAAAGAATGTATGATTAAACGAAATCTACCTTTATAAAATTTTTACTTATTCTCTATCTTGAAGCAAAGGCGCTAATTATCAATTAAGCGCCTTTCTGTTTAAAGATTCTCAAGAAAATTTCAGTTATAATGCCACTCATTATTTTCTGATTATGGATAAAGATACATGCCACAAAATATCAAGCCATTAAACATTATTTTTGCAGGTACCCCTGATTTTGCTGCCAAACACCTACAAGCTTTAATCGAAGCGAAACATAATGTGATAGCTGTTTTTACTCAGCCCGATCGTCCTGCTGGGCGTGGTAATAAGTTAACGGCAAGTCCGGTTAAACAATTAGCCATCGAAAATCATCTTCCGGTTTATCAACCAGCTACACTCAAAACTGAAGAAAATCAAAAAATCATTGCTGAGCTCAATGCCGACATTATGATTGTGGTGGCATATGGTCTTATTTTACCGCAAGCTGTGCTTGATATGCCTAAACTAGGTTGTTTAAATGTGCATGGTTCATTATTACCAAGATGGCGCGGCGCAGCTCCTATTCAACGCGCTTGTTGGGCGGGTGATACTTTAACCGGTATCACAATTATGCAAATGGATGCCGGGCTTGATACGGGTGATATGTTATATAAACTCACCTGTCCAATTGAACCTTCTGATACCAGTGCAACGTTATATAACAAACTGGCACAATTAGGTCCACAAGGACTACTTGATACCTTAACGCTCATTTCTGAAGGAAAAATCCAACCCGAAAAACAAGATCCATCACAGGTTACTTACGCTGAAAAATTATCTAAACAAGAAGCTAAACTTGATTGGAACCTATCGGCACAGCAACTTGAACGTTGCATTCGCGCCTTTAATCCTTGGCCTGTGAGTTATTTTGACGTTAATGGCGAGCCAGTAAAGGTATGGCAAGCAGAAGTGATAAAAACATCCAACAATCAACCTGTTGGCACTATTTTACAAGCGGATAAAAAAGGGATATGTATTGCAACAAGTGATGGCGCATTAAATATAACACTTTTACAACCCGCAGGTAAAAAACCGATGTCAGCTCAAGATCTATTGAACTCTCGCAAAGCATGGTTTGAAGTAGGTAAGATACTGGGAAAATAGTTTAAAAAGATATTACAGGATAAGTTCCTGTAATATCACCGTTTTTTGGCTAATAGCGTCGCAAAGCGGAGCTTTATTCGGTTGCCATGGATATCCGTTTTATGCAGTTCACCAACATCTTCGTTGTATTTTAGAATATCCCAATTTTGATAATAATTAAGTAACTCATTCTCTTTAAACGTAAACGAAAATCCTACAGTGCAAGGAAAATCATCAGTTGACATAGCGCAAACAATTAAATTATAACCACCCGTTTTAGTTATGTTTTGCATATTATGAATGATATCGGGAATTCTATCTGGTTGTAAAAACATCATTACAACAGTTGAAATAATTAAATCGTAGTTACCTTTTAAATTAGCCTGGTTAATATCATAAATAGATGCATTGATATGTGATAAATGATCGTTTGCAATAATTTCTTGTAAATTACTAATACTCATTTCTGACTTATCAACGGCATCAACATCAAAACCAAGTAGCTGTAGATAGAGTGAATTACGACCTGAACCACAACCTAAATCTAGCGCTTTTCCGGCCTGAATGATTTGACAGACTTCCAACACGTCAGAATGGGTTTTAGTCATCTGATATTTTTTCTGGCTATAATCCTCAGGTTGACAATAAAAAGCCAACTGGCACTGCAAATCATCTGAAACTTGAGCTATTCGATGCCATTGCTGAGGCTCAATAAATGGAGGCTGATGCTCAACATCAAAAACATATTGAGAAACGATATCGCCTTGCTCGGTTAACATATCAAAATTGATATGACCTTTTATAATGTTTAATTTTGCCCAAGTGCCTAGTTGTGTATTATGTTTTTCACGAAACAAATCGGGTAACGTTTTTGCATCCCAAACAGGAAACGTTTTGTAGCAAACTAAATCTTTATCTTTCATCACGAAGTACCAACAATGCTATCTAATAGTTGATTATTATAGTCAAGTATTAACCCAATAAACAACTTACTTTTTATAAATAAAATGATGTTTAAATCAGGAAAAATAAATTTATAGTAGCGAAGTTAACTATATCAACATATAATCATCAGCATTCTAAAATATAGAGTAATAAATATTAGAGGAACAATTTATGGGATTTTTAACAGGTAAACGCATACTGGTTACCGGCGTTGCAAGTAATCGTTCTATTGCTTACGGTATTGCAAAAGCGATGCACCGTGAAGGCGCAGAATTAGCTTTTACTTATCAAAGCGAAAAATTAAAAGGCCGTGTTGAAGAGTTTGCTGCTGATTTTAATTCTAAAATCGTTTTACCTTGTGATGTCGCGCATGATGAAAGCATCACAACATTATTTACAGAGCTAGCTAAAACTTGGGATAAATTCGATGGTTTTGTTCATGCAATCGCCTTCGCACCAGGTGATCAATTAGATGGTGATTATGTTAATGCGGTAACGCGTGAAGGTTTTGCCATTGCGCATGATATTAGCTCTTATAGCTTTGTTGCGATGGCTAAAGCTTGTCGTTCAATGCTAAATCCTAACTCAGCATTAGTCACGCTTTCTTATTTAGGCGCTGAACGTGCAATTCCTAATTATAATGTTATGGGTCTTGCTAAAGCATCTTTAGAAGCAAATGTACGTTATATGGCAAATGCAATGGGACCTGAAGGTATTCGTGTCAATGCCATTTCTGCTGGCCCTATTCGTACTTTAGCCGCATCAGGCATTAAAGACTTTAAAAAGATGTTATCACATTGTGAATCAGTAACGCCTATTCGTCGTACAGTAACAATTGAAGATGTCGGTAATTCAGCAGCATTCTTATGTTCAAATTTATCGTCAGGCATTACGGGTGAAGTCATCCATGTTGATGGTGGCTTTAGCATCGCGGCGATGAATGAGTTAGAACTTAAATAAGTTATCGATTCAGTTATAAAAACGCTAAAATTCTCCCACCCTATTGGTGGGAGTATCGTTTTAAGCATTAATTAATGTTTAATTATCTTAAAGCCATAATAAATTAAAATAGCCTTATTAATTTGCTAAATAACGACAAAGATAAGCTGTCGCTTCAACAACCTGAACATCAAATTTGCTTTCACCAGCAACATGAAAAACTTGTCCTGCTTGGAAAACTTGCCAATCATCGGCTGTAGGTAGTAACACCTTAAGCGAACCCGTTATAACTGTCATTTCTTCAGGATTGATAGTACTAAAAATATATTCGCCCGGTAACATTACACCAACAGAAGCAGAACCAGCCGAAGCATTTTCAAAACTAATTGATTTAACTTTACCATCAAAATATTCATTAACATTTAACATTGTGATACCTACCCGTTATTTTCTATATCGTAAATTTAACTGATTGCAAACTTCTGATTTAAGTCTACAAATTCGAATCATCATTTCCTAATACACTATAATTTACTGTCATATACAGTTAAGGTAAATAAGATTTTTACAAGGCCATATAAAATAACCAATTTAGCAATAACGTAAATTTTGATAAATTAATTTTTTATAAAAACCTTATTTAGTTTCATCTTAAACATAGTGATTTGTAATAAACTTAAGAAAATAGCATACAGATGGAGTTTTTTCCGTTAAAATCTATGCCAATTTGCGCAATACAAGTTTGTTGGAGAAAATATGAAAATAGCAAAAAACACGGTGGTTAGTTTAGCTTATCAAGTTAGAACAAAAGATGGGGTTTTAGTTGATGAAGCAACAGCGGCTGCACCACTTGAATATTTACAAGGTGCAGGAAACTTATTACAAGACCTTGAAAATGCCTTAGAAGGCCATCAAGTTGGTGATAAATTTGATGTTGAAATCATCAATGCCTATGGAGATTTTAACGATGCTTTAGTACAAAACGTTCCTCGTGATGTTTTTGTAGGCGTTGATGAATTAGAAGTTGGTATGCGTTTTTTTGCTGATACCGACCATGGCTCATTACCGGTTGAAATCACAGCTATTGATGGCGATACAGTGACTATTGATGGTAATCATATGTTAGCAGGACAAGATCTACAATTTAATGTTGAAGTATTAGCGGTTCGTGAAGCAACAGAAGAAGAGATAGCACATGGACACATTCACGGTGCACACGGGCACGACCATGGACATGGTGGTTGCGGTTGTGGTGGCCACGATGATGAAGATGAAGATACAGGTTGCTGTGGCGGTGGTCATGGTGGCTGTGGTTGTCATTAATTCACCGAACAAAATTCATTACAAAAGCGCCTGTCGGCGCTTTTTTTTCGTAAAGAATTCATGTATTTTGTGATTAATTTCCCAAAATTTTAAATTGGGCCTTTATACTTCCTTCTTTTTATCAATAATTTATTCTTATTTTGGAATAAATTACTAATTATGTCCTCACCCTCGCCAACATTAATGCCTCGTGAAAAACTCTTACGTTTTGGGGTTGAAACATTAAGTGATGCTGAATTGCTCGCATTATTTTTACGTACAGGTACGCGAAATATACCTGTTTTAGAATTATCACAAAAATTATTAAATGAATTTGGTTCTTTTTATAATTTAATTAATGCAAGTCACAGTGATTTTTGTAAAAAACATGGTTTAGGTACCGCCAAATACACACAACTAAAGGCAGTTGTCGAACTTTCACATCGCTATCTTAAAGTGAAAATAATGAAAGAAAATTCCCTTACTTCACCTTCTTTAACTCATCATTATTTAGCAAGTCGATTAGCAAACAAAGATCGTGAAATTTTTATGGTGATTTTTTTAGATAACCAAAATCATGTAATTACTGCAGAAGAAATGTTCACTGGTACCTATAACTGTGTTGAAGTTCATCCGCGCGAAATTGCTAGACAGGCATTACAGTATAATGCAGCTGCATTAATTCTAGCGCATAATCACCCTTCTGGTATTGCAGAGCCCAGTCAAGCCGATCGCGTCCTGACACAAAAGATTGAACAAGTTTGTGAATTAATTGATATTCGGATTCTTGATCATCTTGTGATAGGTAAAGGACAATATGTGTCATTTGCTGAACGAGGATGGATTTAATAACCATTTTTACTTACAATGTATCTTTACCTACACACTCTTATTAAAGATCTTATGAAACAACGATTAGAATTATTAGAAACCAAAGTAGCATTTCAAGATATGACCATTGAAGAACTCAATCAGATGGTCATGCACCTACAAGCTGATATTAGCAAATTAAAAGAACAATTAATGCTTTTATCACAAAAAATACAAGCAAATCAGTCATCTAATATTGCCAGCTTAGCAGAAGAAACACCACCCCCACATTATTAAACGACCTTGAAATTAACCTATTTTTATTTAAGAACAATTAAAATTAATCAACAAAACAGACAGTAAGCTTAATATATTTTAATTACGTGAAATTAATTGAAGTATTAAAACGACTTTAGTATAGCTAACAATATAACAACTGTATGTCAGATAAAATATCGAAAACTATAAACAATTTATTCCAATTATTTGTTTAGGAAACTTATCAAAGCAACCATTACGATAGTGTTTGTCTAAAATCATCAAGTTTGTTTATTAAAGATGAAGGTATAAAAGTTAAATTCAGCTCAATAAAAAACCGGCTTAATTGCCGGTTTTAATTCTCAATGAGTTAAATTTTTTATTCAGCTGCTGCTTCTGCTTCTACTGCAGGGCGATCAACTAATTCAATATAAGCCATTGGTGCATTATCTCCATCGCGGAAACCACATTTTAAAATACGTACATAACCACCAGGACGGGTAGCAAAACGTGGACCTAAATCTGAAAATAATTTTTTCACTGTATCTTTATCACGGATACGAGCAAAAGCCAAACGGCGATTAGCTACGCTATCGCTTTTGGCTAGCGTAATTAACGGTTCAACAACACGACGCAACTCTTTTGCTTTAGGCAATGTAGTTTTGATGATTTCATGTTCAACAAGTGAACTAGTCATGTTACGAAACATTGCTTGACGATGGCTGCTATTTCGGTTCAGTTGACGACCACTTTTACGATGGCGCATAACTTTATCCTTCTTATATAAATTTTATCTTAGTCTTCAACAATACTTGCTGGTGGCCAGTTCTCAAGACGCATGCCTAAAGATAAACCACGAGAAGCGAGCACATCCTTAATTTCAGTAAGCGATTTCTTACCAAGATTAGGGGTTTTAAGTAGCTCAACTTCGGTACGTTGTACTAAATCACCAATATAATGAACTGCTTCTGCTTTTAAGCAATTAGCAGACCGAACAGTTAATTCGAGATCATCTACTGGACGTAGAAGAATCGGATCAAATTCCGGTTTATCTTCTTTAACTTCTGGTTGACGTACATCACGTAAATCAACGAAAGCTTCAAGTTGTTCAGCCAAAATAGTTGATGCGCGACGAATAGATTCTTCTGGATCAATGGTACCATTGGTTTCCATATCGATAACCAGTTTATCTAAATCGGTACGTTGTTCCACACGAGCCGCATCGACAGAATATGCAATGCGCTCAACTGGGCTATAACAAGCATCAACTAATAAACGACCAATTGGTCGCTCTTCATCTTCTGACTTAACGCGAGCAGAAGCAGGGACATAACCACGTCCTCGTTGTACACGAATACGCATACTAATTGAAGCATTGGCATCAGTAAGATGACAAATTACTAAATCAGGATTAACAATTTCAACATCACCATCATGAGTGATATCCGATGCAGTAACTGCACCAATACCTGATTTATTTAAAGTCAGCATAACATCATCTTTAGTATGCACACGTACTGCTAATTTTTTCAAATTAAGCAGAATATCAAGTACATCTTCTTGAACGCCTTCTTTAGTACTATACTCATGCAGAACACCGTCAATTTCAACTTCGGTTACTGCATATCCCGGCATAGATGATAATAAAATGCGGCGTAGTGCATTACCTAAAGTATGTCCAAAACCACGCTCAAGTGGCTCTAAAGTCACTTTTGCATGAGTTGGGCTGTATTGAACAACATCAACTAGGTGAGGTTTTAAAAACTCTGTTACAGAACCCTGCATTATGTCCTCTCTTAAGTGCTAAACTTTACTTAGAGTAAAGTTCGACGATCAAATGTTCGTTGATGTCAGCAGATAAATCTGAACGTTCTGGTAAGCGTTTGAATACACCTTCCATTTTGCTAGCATCAACTTCTAACCATGTTGGTTTTTCACGTTGTTCAGCTAACTCTAAAGCGGCTTTAATACGTGCTTGTTTTTTTGATTTTTCACGAACACTAATCACATCTTCAGGCGAAACTTGATAAGACGCAATGTTCACAACGTGACCATTAACAAGAACAGCTTTATGACTAACTAACTGACGAGCTTCAGCACGAGTTGCGCCAAATCCCATACGATAAACAACGTTATCTAAACGACGTTCTAAAAGACCAAGTAGGTTTTCACCAGTATTGCCTTTAATACGCGCAGCATTTTTATAGTAATTACGGAATTGACGTTCTAAAATTCCATAAATACGTCTAACTTTTTGTTTTTCACGTAACTGAACACCATAATCGGATAAACGCGGTTTACGCGCACCATGTTGTCCAGGCGCTTGTTCTAACTTACATTTACTGTCAACCGCTCGGACACCAGATTTAAGGAATAAATCAGTACCTTCACGACGACTTAATTTGAGCTTTGGTCCCAAATATCTTGCCATTTTATTTCTCCAATAATCCTATAAACATTCGATGTTTAATAAATAATTAAACACGACGTTTCTTTGGTGGACGACAACCGTTATGAGGGATCGGAGTAACATCAGTAATGTTAGTGATACGATAACCCGCAGCATTTAATGCACGAATTGTTGACTCACGACCAGGACCAGGTCCTTTTACCATAACTTCTAGATTCTTAATTCCGTAGTCTTTTACGGCTTCTGCACAACGCTCTGCGGCCACTTGAGCTGCGAACGGAGTTGACTTACGAGAGCCACGGAAACCAGAACCACCAGCGGTTGCCCAACCCAACGCATTACCTTGACGATCGGTAATAGTTACGATTGTATTGTTAAATGATGCATGAATATGAGCTACACCATCAGAAACTTGCTTTTTAACACGTTTACGTGTACGAACAGGTGTCTTTGCCATTTATTATCACCTCAATTATTTCTTGATTGGCTTACGCGGTCCCTTACGGGTACGAGCGTTAGTCTTAGTGCGTTGACCACGAACAGGAAGTCCACGACGGTGACGCATGCCACGATAACAACCAAGGTCTAATAAACGCTTGATACTCATAGTTACTTCACGACGTAAATCACCTTCAACAGTAAATTTAGCGACTTGTTCACGTAACTTTTCAATCTGATCTTCAGATAGTTCTCTGATCTTTACATGTTCAGGAATACCGGCTTCAGCACAAATTGTCTTAGCACGAGTATTACCAATTCCATAAATTGCTTGTAACGCAATTACAGCATGTTGTTGATCAGGAATGTTAATGCCTGCTATACGGGCCACTATGCACTCCTTTATTGTTAATGTTAGTAAACTTACTATACTGAAAAGCCCGTTTTCAGGATACTCAAACAGCAAGTTTACAAATAAATTTAGGCTGGCTATTCTAGCCAGCTTTACTATACTTTGGCAAGTAAAATATGCAAAAGTTCAACTTTACAGTTAAATAAAATTAACCTTGACGTTGTTTATGCTTACCTTCAATGCAAATAACACGAACGATGCCATTGCGTTTGATGATTTTACAATTTCTGCATAATTTCTTGACTGAAGCACGAACTTTCATTTTTTTCTCCGTAACTTCTGGCTAACTTATCGGCCATAGCCTTTAAGGTTCGCTTTCTTTAACACTGACTCATAACGATTTGGCATCATTAAAGTCTGTACTTGTGCCATAAAATCCATGATTACAACAACCACAATTAATAAAGAGGTCCCACCAAATTGGACAGGAACTTTCATTGCACTTGTCATAAACATTGGTACCAAACATACAAAAGTAATGTAGATAGCGCCAATTAGCGTTAACCGTGTCATTACCTTGTCAATATACTTCGATGTTTGTTCACCTGGACGGATACCTGGAATAAATGCCCCAGATTTTTTTAACTGATCTGCTGTCTCTCTTGGGTTGAAAACCAATGCGGTATAGAAGAAACAGAAGAAAATAATCGCAGCTGCAAAAAAGATTATGTATAACGGTTGATCATGAGAAAAATATTGACCTATAAGAACAATAATGTATCTCCAACCTTCACCATCTCCTTGAAACCAAGAAGCCATCATAGATGGTAACATAACGATTGTTGAAGCAAATATAGCCGGAATTACACCTGCCATATTAATTTTCAATGGTAGATGTGTACTTTGTGCGGCATACACACGACGACCTTGCTGACGCTGCGCATAGTTGACGACAATACGTCGTTGACCACGTTCAACAAACACAACAAAATAAGTCACACCAACTACTAATGCGGCGACTACTAGTAATAAAATTGGATGCAATGAACCAGAACGAGCTTGTTCAATTGTTTCATATATTGCATGGGGAAGACCTGCCACAATACCCGCAAAGATAATGATTGAAATACCATTACCTACACCGCGTTCCGTGATCTGTTCACCCAACCACATAAGAAACATAGTGCCAGTAACTAAGCTAACCGATGCAATAAAATAGAAAGAAAATCCTGGATTAATCACAACATGACCATAACCAGGAATATTCGGTAGACCAGTCGCAATACCAACTGCCTGTACAATCGCTAAAGCAAGAGTGCCATAACGAGTGTATTGGCTAATTTTCTTACGACCTGATTCACCTTCTTTCTTCAATTCTGCGAGTTTAGGGCTAATAGCTGTTAATAACTGTACGATAATCGATGCAGAAATATATGGCATTATCCCTAATGCGAAAATTGAAGCACGGCTTAAAGCACCACCAGAGAACATATTGAACATACCGACAATACCATTAGATGATGCTTGTGCTAGTAAGTCCGATAACGCTTTAGTATCAATACCAGGAACCGGAATATAAGAACCTAGACGAAAAACAATAAGCGCTAAAAGCACAAATATTAAACGTCTTTTAAGCTCACCACTACCGCCTCGAGTACTTTGAAAATCTAATCCTGGTTGCTTTGCCATCTTTCTAATTATTCCTCAATTTTTCCGCCAGCAGCTTCAATTGCAGCTTTAGCACCTTTCGTTACTCGAATACCACGAACGGTAACTGGTTTAGTTACTTCACCAGATAACATGATTTTAGCATATTCGATTTGTGAATTAATCACATTAGCAACTTTTAAGCTATTTAAGTCAACAATATCACCTTCAACTTTCATTAAATCTGAAAGACGAACTTGTGCTGTTACCATAGCTTTACGTGAGGTAAAACCAAATTTTGGTAAACGACGATATAAAGGCATTTGACCACCTTCAAAGCCACGACGAACGCCGCCACCTGAACGAGATTTTTGACCTTTGATACCACGAGTACCCGTTTTACCTAATCCAGAACCGATTCCTCGACCTAGACGTTTTGGTGCATGCTTTGAACCTTCAGCAGGAGATAAAGTATTTAAACGCATTACTATTACTCCTCTACTTTAACCATGTAATAAACTTGGTTTACCATACCGCGAATCGCAGGTGTATCCTCGCGCTCAACAGTATGACCAATACGACGTAATCCTAAACCTACTAACGTTGCTTTATGCTTCGGTAGACGACCAATAGAACTACGAGTTTGTGTAATTTTAATTGTCTTTGCCATGGCTAATTACCCCAAAATTTCTTCGACGGTTTTACCACGCTTAGCAGCAACCATTTCAGGTGATTTCATGTTTTCTAAGCCATCAATTGTTGCACGAACCACGTTAATTGGGTTTGTAGAACCATATGCTTTAGCTAGAACGTTACGAACACCAGCAACTTCTAATACCGCACGCATCGCACCACCGGCGATAATACCAGTACCTTCTGATGCAGGTTGCATATAAACACGAGAACCTGTATGAGCACCTTTAACCGGATGCTGTAAAGTATCGTTGTTTAACGCAACATTAATCATATTACGACGTGCTTTTTCCATTGCTTTTTGGATTGCTGCTGGCACTTCACGTGCTTTACCATATCCAAAACCTACGCGGCCATTACCGTCACCAACAACAGTTAGTGCAGAAAAACTAAAAATACGACCACCTTTTACGGTTTTAGAAACTCGGTTAACTGCGATTAATTTTTCCTGCAGTTCACCAGCTTGTTTTTCGATGTTTGACATCTTTAACTCCTACCTTAGAACTGTAGGCCAGCTTCGCGAGCAGCATCTGCTAGCGCCTGAACTCGACCATGATATTGGAAACCTGAACGATCAAAAGAAACTTCTTTGATATCTTTCGCTAATGCACGCTCTGCGATTGCTTTACCAACTGCTGCTGCTGCATCTTTGTTTCCAGTGTATTTTAAACTTTCACTGATAGCTTTTTCTAATGTAGAAGCCGCTGCCAGTACTTCTGATCCGTTTGGTGCGATAATCTGCGCATAAATATGACGCGGAGTACGGTGAACTACTAAGCGAGTTGCAAGTAGTTCATGCATCTTACGACGCGCTTTAGTTGCACGACGGATACGAGCTGATTTCTTATCCATAGTGTTACCTTACTTTTTCTTAGCTTCTTTAGTACGCACAACTTCATCTGCGTAACGAACACCTTTACCTTTATAAGGTTCAGGACGACGATAAGCACGGATATCTGCTGCTACTTGTCCAATTAACTGTTTATCAGCACTTTTTAGTACGATTTCAGTTTGAGAAGGACATTCAGCTGTTACACCTTTAGGTAATTGATGTTCAATTGGATGTGAATATCCAAGAGATAGACCAATTGCATTACCTTTAACTTGTGCACGATAACCGACACCAACTAGCTGAAGTTTTTTAGTAAAACCTTCAGTAACACCAATAACCATTGAGTTAATCAATGCGCGCGCTGTACCTGCTTGAGCCCAAGCATTCGCAAAGCCGTCACGAGGGGCAAATTTAATTTGACCTTCTTCTTGATTAATAACAACAGCATTATTAATTGTACGAGATAACTCGCCATTTTTACCTTTAATCGTAATTACCTGACCATTGAGTTTTACCTCTACGCCAGCAGGAACAACGACAGGTGCTTTTGCAACACGAGACATTTTTTTCTCCCTTACGCTACGTAGCAGATAATTTCACCACCAAGACCTGCTTGGCGTGCTGCTCGATCAGTCATAACACCTTTAGAAGTAGAAATAACTGCGATACCTAATCCTGCCATTACTTTTGGCAATTCGTCTTTACGTTTATAAATACGTAGACCTGGACGGCTAACACGTTTAATACTTTCTACAACAGCCTTACCTTGGAAATATTTTAAAGTGATTTCCAATTCTGGTTTAGTGTCACCAACTACTTTATAGTCCCCGATATAACCTTCTTCTTTTAGCACATTGGCAATTGCCACTTTTAGCTTAGAGGAAGGCATGGTGACTGCAACTTTATTCGCAGCTTGACCGTTACGAATGCGGGTCAACATATCTGCTATAGGATCTTGCATGCTCATCTATAACACTCCCCTGATTACCAACTTGCCTTTTTAAGACCTGGAATCTCACCACGCATGGCTGACTCACGGACCTTAATACGGCTTAAACCAAACTTACGAAGGACGCCATGAGGACGACCGGTTTGACGACAACGACGACGTTGACGTGATGGACTAGAATCACGAGGAAGCGTTTGCAATTTAAGCGCTGCATTCCAACGATCTTCATCTGATGCATTAAGATCAGAGATAATCGCTTTTAATTCTTGACGCTTCGCAAAATATCTTTCTGCTAGCTTTACGCGTTTCTTATCGCGTTCAATCATTGATTGTTTAGCCATTATGCCCTACCTTACTTACGAAATGGGAAGTTAAAGGCAGATAATAAAGCTCGGCCTTCTTCATCTGATTGTGCACTTGTTGTGATAGTAATATCTAAACCACGAACACGATCAACTTTATCATAATCGATTTCAGGGAAAACGATTTGTTCTCGAATACCCATGCTATAATTGCCACGACCATCAAAAGATTTTGCGCTTAAACCACGAAAATCTCGAGTACGAGGAAGAGCAATATAAACTAGACGTTCAAAAAATTCCCACATACGTTCGCCACGTAAAGTGACTTTACAACCAATAGGATACCCTTGACGGATTTTAAAACCAGCAACTGATTTGCGTGCTTTAGTGACAAGTGGTTTTTGACCACTGATTGCTGCTAAGTCAGCAACTGCATTATCTAATAATTTCTTATCAGTAATTGCTTCACCCACACCCATATTCAAGGTGATCTTTTCGATCCGAGGGACTTGCATGACAGATTTGTAGCCAAACTGGTCTTGCAGTTTATTTACTACCTGTGCTTTGTAGTAATCATGCAGTTTCGCCATCGTACACTCCAAATTACTTAATTGATTAATTCATTAGTAGACTTATAAAAACGGACTTTTTTTCCGTCTTCAAAACGAAAGCCTACGCGATCTGCTTTGCCTGTAGCTGGGTTAAAAATTGCTACGTTAGAAACATTAATAGCTGCTTCTTTCTCAACAATTCCACCATCTTGATTTAATGCAGGTACTGGTTTTTGGTGTTTTTTCACCAAATTGATACCTTCAACAATCACTTTGCCTGTAGACAAAACACTTTTTACTTTACCGCGTTTACCTTTATCTTTACCGGTTAACACGATAACTTCATCTTCTCGACGGATTTTCGCTGCCATTACCCGCTCCTTACAGTACTTCTGGTGCTAATGAAATGATCTTCATAAACTTCTCAGAACGAAGTTCACGAGTGACCGGTCCAAAAATACGCGTACCAATCGGTTGCTCACTGTTATTATTTAAAATAACACACGCATTGCGATCGAAACGAATGACAGATCCATCAGGACGACGAACACCTTTTCTAGTGCGCACAACCACAGCTTTAAGTACATCACCTTTCTTTACTTTACCACGTGGAATTGCTTCTTTAATGGTAACTTTGATGATATCACCAACCGCTGCATAACGACGGTGCGATCCACCGAGAACCTTGATACACATTACACTACGTGCGCCAGAGTTATCGGCAACATCTAGCCTAGTCTGTTCTTGGATCATTTTAATGCTCCGTATAAATAAATTATTGTCTAATCTACCTTCATCCACCTCAACTACCATGGATAAGAATAGACAACCAAAAACCCACATATGTGAGGGCGCATAGTATAACACCACTCAAATAAAATGGATAGCATAAAATAAACGGCCGATGAGCCGTTTATTATATTATGTACAGTTTTTAATCAAAAAGATTAACTAACTGCTTTTTCTACGATTCGAACAAGAGTCCAAGATTTGGTTTTTGATAATGGACGACACTCTTTAATTTCTACAGTATCACCAATACCACACTCGTTGTTTTCATCATGTACATGCAATTTAGTCGTACGTTTAATGAACTTACCATATAACGGATGCTTCACTTTACGTTCAATAGCTACAGTAATAGATTTATCCATTTTGTCGCTAATAACACGACCTTGCTGAGTACGAATTTTTACTTCAGTAGTCATATTACGCACCCGCCTTCTCAGTTAATAATGTTTTAACTCGTGCAATATTACGACGCACTTGTTTTAACACATGAGTTTGTGTTAACTGACCCCCAGCTAATTGCATACGTAAGTTAAATTGCTCACGTAATAAATTAAGAAGTTCAGTATTTAACTCTTCAACGCTTTTTTCGCGTAGCTCTTTTGCTTTCATTTACATCACCGTCTTAATCACAAAGGTGGTTTTAATTGGCAGTTTTGCAGCTGCCAACGCAAATGCTTCACGAGCAACTTCTTCCGGTACTCCGTCCATTTCATAAAGGACTTTACCTGGTTGAATCTGAGCAACCCAGTATTCAACGTTACCCTTACCTTTACCCATACGCACTTCAAGTGGTTTTTCAGTAATTGGTTTATCAGGGAAAACTCGAATCCAGATTTTACCTTGACGCTTAACTGCACGAGTCATAGCACGACGTGCTGCTTCGATCTGGCGCGCAGTCAAACGACCACGACCCACAGCCTTAAGACCGAATGTACCGAAACTAACGTCAGTACTTACAGCAAGACCACGATTGCGGCCCTTGTGCACTTTACGGAATTTTGTACGCTTTGGTTGTAACATCAGCGACGCTCCTTATTGTTTTCGGCCTTTGCGCTGCTTTTTCGGTTGAGCAGCAGGTTGTTTTTCTGCTTGTTCAACGGCAGCCATACCACCAAGGATCTCACCTTTGAAGATCCACACTTTAACACCAATAATACCATAGGTAGTTAATGCTTCAGATGTACCATAATCGATATCAGCACGTAGAGTATGTAGAGGCACACGACCTTCACGATACCATTCACTACGTGCGATTTCAGCGCCGCCTAAACGACCACTTACTTCAACTTTGATACCTTTAGCACCCGCTTTCATTGCATTTTGTACCGCACGTTTCATTGCACGACGGAACATAACACGGCGTTCTAACTGAGAAGTAATACTGTCAGCAACTAATTTAGCGTCAAGTTCAGGTTTACGAACTTCAGCTATATTAATTTGTACTGCAACATCACGTTTCTCTTTCTTGTCTTTATATTTATTGACAATAGAAGCTACGGCATTACGTAATTTTTCAACGTCCTCGCCTTTTTTACCAATCACAATACCCGGACGAGCAGTGTGAATAGTAATGCGAACGTTAGTTTCTGCTGAACGGTCGATTACAATCTTAGAGATTGATGCTTGTGCTAATTCTTTGTTTAAGAATTCACGCACTCTAAAATCACTTTCTAAATTATCAGCGAATGTCTTTGTACCCGAATACCATGTAGATGTCCAAGGCTTGACGATGCCTAGTCGGATACCATTTGGATTTACTTTTTGACCCATTGCTATTCTCCAGCCTAGCGATCAGAGACGATCACGGTGATGTGACTCGTACGCTTCAAAATTCGATCTGCACGACCTTTTGCACGAGGCATAATACGCTTCATGGTTGGGCCTTCGTCTACGAAAATTTTCGCAACTTTTAGATCATCAATATCAGCACCATCGTTATGCTCTGCATTAGCAATAGCAGACTC
Source organism: Gilliamella sp. B2824 (assembly GCF_026536245.1). Classification (NCBI taxonomy): domain Bacteria; kingdom Pseudomonadati; phylum Pseudomonadota; class Gammaproteobacteria; order Orbales; family Orbaceae; genus Gilliamella; species Gilliamella sp. B2824. The sequence continues at coordinate 137,043 of NZ_JAFNON010000007.1, forward strand.
TAATACTTTTTTAACTAGTACAGCCGCTTTTTTATTGGTGTACGTTAAAATATCAAGTGCCTGAGACACTTTCTTACCGCGAACAAGATCTGCAACTAAGCGAACTTTTTGTGCAGAAGAACGAGCGTGGCGGTACTTTGCAATTGTTTCCATCTCTTTCTCCTACTTATTTCTTCTTAGCTTTCTTATCCGCAGCATGGCCGCGATAAGTACGAGTCGGCGCGAATTCACCCAATTTATGACCAACCATTTCGTCGGAAACATAAACTGGAACGTGCTGACGACCATTATGGACAGCGATGGTCAAACCGATCATGTTAGGAAAGATCGTTGAACGACGGGACCAAGTACGAATTGGTTTCTTGTCCCCGCTTTCCACCGCTTTCTCTACCTTCTTCAGCAAGTGTAGGTCAATAAAAGGACCCTTCTTGAGAGAACGTGGCATAGCTAATCCTCTATATTAATTATTTCTTATTGCGACGGCGAACAATATACTTATCAGTACGTTTGTTGCTACGCGTTTTCAATCCTTTGGCTTTTTGACCCCATGGAGACACAGGATGTTTACCAAAGTTACGACCTTCACCACCACCATGTGGATGGTCTACCGGGTTCATTGCTGTACCACGAACAGTAGGACGAACACCGCGCCAACGCGAAGCACCCGCTTTACCTAGTACGCGAAGCATATGTTCTGAGTTACCCACTTCACCAATAGTGGCGCGGCAATCAGATAACACTTTACGCATTTCACCTGAACGTAGACGTAATGTTACATAAGCACCATCACGCGCAACGATTTGAACATAACTACCAGCAGAGCGAGCAAGTTGTCCGCCTTTGCCTGGTTTCATTTCAATATTATGCACGGTAGAACCGACTGGAATATTGCGCATTGGTAAACAGTTACCTGTTTTAATTGATGCATCAACACCAGATTGGATCTGATCACCTGCTTTTAAGCCTTTAGGCGCTAAAATATAACGACGTTCACCGTCTTTATATAGAACCAATGCAATATTTGCACTACGGTTCGGATCATATTCCAAACGTTCAACAACTGCTGGAATACCATCTTTATTACGCTTAAAGTCGACAATACGATAATGTTGTTTATGACCACCACCGATATGACGGGTAGTGATACGACCATTATTATTGCGACCACCAGTTTTGCTTTTTGAATCAAGCAACGGTGCATAAGGCTTACCTTTATGCAACTCTGGGTTAACCACTTTAACAACGTGGCGACGACCCGGAGATGTAGGTTTACACTTAACAACTGCCATTGTTCTTACTCCTCCGAATTACTCAGCGACGCCAGCAAGGTCTAAGTTTTGACCTTCTGCTAAAGTAACGTAAGCTTTTTTCCAGTCGCTACGGCGACCGATTTGTTGACCACGACGTTTTACTTTGCCTTTAACAACAAGCGTATTTACGTCATCTACTTTAACTTCAAATAGTTGTTCAACTGCGGCTTTAATCTCTCTCTTAGTAGCATCTTTAGCAACTTTCAATACTAATGTATTTGTTTTTTCCATTGAAATAGATGCTTTTTCAGAAACATGTGGTGCTCGCAGGACTTTAAGCAGACGCTCTTCACGAATCATGCTAACATCTCCTCTACTTGTTTAACGGCATCAACAGTGATAACCACTTTGTCAAATGCAATCAAACTAACTGGATCAATACCTGCCACATCACGCACATCAACTTTATGCAAGTTACGTGCTGCTAAGAAAAGATTTTCATCAACGTCAGAGGTAATGATTAGAACATCATTAAGATTCATATCATTTAATTTCTGAGTTAATAATTTAGTCTTAGGTGCTTCAACAGTAAATGTTTCAACCACAACTAAACGTTCTTGACGCACTAATTCAGAGAAAATACTCTTTAATGCACCACGATACATTTTACGGTTAACTTTTTGGCTATGATCTTGTGGTTTTGCTGCAAATGTTACACCACCACTACGCCAGATTGGGCTCTTAATAGAACCTGAACGAGCACGACCTGTGCCTTTTTGACGCCATGGTTTTTTGCCTGAACCAGCGATTTCTGCACGAGTTTTTTGTGCGCGAGAGCCTTGACGAGCAGCAGATGCATAAGCAACAACTACTTGGTGAACTAACGCTTCATTAAACTCACGTCCGAAGGTAGTTTCGGAAACAGAAAGCGCTTGCGCGTCTTTTACTACTAATTCCATCTCTATCTCCTCGACGTTAAGCCTTGATTGCTGGTTTAACAATTACGTCACTATTGATTGCGCCAGGAACCGCACCTTTAATTAATAAAAGGTTACGCTCTGCATCAACACGTACAATATCTAAGTTTTGAACAGTTACACGTTCATTACCTAGGTGACCTGCCATTTTACGACCTTTGAACACTTTACCTGGAGTTTGGTTTTGACCAATTGAGCCATGACCACGGTGTGCCAAAGAGTTACCATGGGTTGCATCTTGAGTACGGAAATTCCAACGTTTAGTTACGCCAGCAAAACCTTTACCTTTAGATGTACCAGTAACATCAACTTTTTTAACGTCTGTAAAAATATCAACGTTAATGCTTTGACCTACAGTAAATTCACCTTCTTCAAAACGGAATTCCCATAGACCACGACCAGCTTCAACGCCAGCCTTAGCGAAATGACCTGCTTCAGGTTTGTTTACGCGGCTTGCTTTTTTGCTGCCAGTAGTAACCTGAATAGCTTGATAACCATCATTTTCAAGCGTTTTTACTTGAGTAATGCGGTTACTTTGAACTTCAACTACGGTGACAGGAATAGAAACACCCTCTTCGGTGAAGATTCGTGTCATTCCTACTTTACGACCGATTAAACCAATCATTGTTTCGACCTCTCAATCATTCAGCCTAGGATTAACCTAAACTGATCTGCACATCAACACCGGCAGCAAGATCTAGACGCATTAAAGCATCAACTGTTTTTTCAGTTGGCTCAACAATATCAACTAGACGTTTGTGAGTGCGAATTTCATATTGATCACGCGCGTCTTTATTAACGTGCGGAGAAATCAATACGGTAAAACGCTCTTTGCGTGTCGGTAATGGAATAGGACCACGAACTTGTGCGCCTGTGCGCTTCGCAGTTTCTACAATTTCAGCAGTTGATTGATCTATCAAACGATGATCAAACGCTTTTAACCGGATACGGATTCTTTGGTTCGACATGAGACCAGAGCTCCACTATTTAAAAGTTATAACAAAAGACTACTCCTCTTACCCTGTTTCGATTGACAGGAGAGTGTAATCCGTTCTTTTTCGTAACCCCCAAATCGGGAGTATTGTTGATATAATTCAATATTATTAAATAAGGATTATATCTTCATACGCATTTGCTTATCAAAAATTCAACAAACAAAGTGCGTCAATTATACGTAAATAATTAACTAATGCAAGGAGTAATTCATAAAGAGTAAAGATAATGACTTTAACAAATCAAACAAATATTTTTAGGATTACAGGTACTAAAGCGATAATACCTAAAGGAAGTGCATTAAATAAATATAGCTATTCTTCCTTTAGACTAAAAATTTAATAGTAATTATTTAATATGGCAATAATTTATTGCTATTTCTGATGCTAATTTAGCATTATTAAAGACGAGATTGATATTAGCTTCTAAACTATCACCACCCGTTATTTCTACCACTTTGGCTAACAAGAATGGCGTGGTTTCTTTACCTTTAATCCCTTTCTCAACCGACTCTTGTAACGCTTTTTCAATCGCAACGGAAATAATTTGCTCATCCATTGCATATTGTTCAGGAATAGGATTTGCAACCACAACGCCACCCTTTAAACCCAAATCCCATTTTACGTTAATCATGTCGGCAATCTGTTTAGCGCTATCTAGTTTTACGCTAACATCAAACGGACTAGTTCGGCTAAAGAACGACGGCAGTTTTTCGGTTTGATAACCAACCACAGGTACCCCATATGTTTCAAGGTATTCCATCGTTAGACCTAAATCTAAAATTGATTTGGCACCAGCACAAACTACAGCGACACTTGTATTAGCGAGTTCTTGAAGATCGGCTGAAATATCAAAGGTATGCTCAGCGCCACGATGAACGCCACCAAGCCCGCCGGTTGCAAAAACTCGAATACCCGCTAATTCAGCAATAATCATTGTAGCTGCAACGGTTGTCGCACCATTTTGTTTATTGGCTACAACAACTGGTAAATCACGACGGCTTACTTTTGTTACATTTAATCCTTCTTTACCAAGAATGGTGATCTCTTCTTTTGATAACCCAGCTTTTAATCGACCGTTAATTACCGCAATCGTTGCAGGAATTGCGCCATTTTTTCTGACAATTTCTTCCACTTTTAATGCGGTTTCCACATTTTGCGGATAAGGCATGCCATGTGAAATAATGGTCGATTCTAAAGCAACAACAGGTTGATTATTGTCAAGCGCTTGTTTAACTTCTGGCGAGATATCGAGATATTGATTATAGGTAGATACATTATTCATGAAACAGACTCCAATATATTTTGAACACAATTAATAGATAGATTTGGATTATTGGTAAATTCAGATGATAACGTTAAAGATGAGCACGCTTGAGCAAATCTCACACTTTGATAAAAACTCATATTATCCAAATAGCCATGAGCAAGGCCAGCAAGCATCGCATCACCTGCACCTGTAACGCTAATAATTGTTGTAGGAATAGAAGCAGACCAACCTTGCTCACCATTGATTTCGCTGTAATAAACACCTTCAGCACCGGTACTGATCGCTATACGCTGCACGCCTTGTTTATGAAACCAATCAATAACAGCTGGTATGTCTTTATCGCTATTAATTTTTATGCCACTTAACATTTCAGCTTCAAGGCGGTTAGGTTTTAAAGTATGAATATGTGATAACCAATCTTTTATTTTATGCGATTTAAAGGCTGAAACGGTATCAACAAAAATAGGGACTGAGCCTGCGTTACTGAATAACCAAGCCAAAGCCTCTGATTGTAAATTACAATCAATAATTAATAATTTTGCATGTTGAATCAATTGTTTTGACTCATTTAATAAACTTGGTGTTAACTTATCAATAATGCCCATATCGTTGATAGCTAGAATCATTTCACCAGCTTCATCTAATAGAGAAAGATAAGTTGAAGTACTATCCCCTTTTACAACGTGGCAATGATCCATATTAACGCCAGCTTTTCGCGTGTGCTCAATCAATTGCATGCCATAAAAATCATCACCGATCATAGAAACCAGATGAGTATCTTGTCCCAATAATGCTAAATTTTCAGCAATATTACGACCGACACCACCAGGTGTACAAGCAATTTTGCCTGGGTTTGAATCACCATAAACTAATTTCTTATTTGAATATCCAGTCACATCCATATTGCTCGAACCAACCACCACAATATGATTATTTTCTGATAAAATATAACCCTTTCCTTTTATATAGCCTTTTTGAGTCAGTGTCATAATATAACCTGCAACACTCGAGCGAGTGATACCTAACATGTCAGCTATTGTATGTTGTTGGATAAGCGGATTATTACGGATAATTGTTAAGATTTGCTTTTCTCTATGATTCATAAACACCTGTTTATTTTTCAGCACATGTCTATAAATCAACTATACCAAAACGATAATCAAGTTAATAGTAAAGTATTATTTTTGATAAGAAAAATGTGACAAAAATCACAACGATATCAAAATCAAAGAAAAATAGAAAAAATTAAAATCTCAAATGATAAGTAAATTAGGCGCCGCCATAAAGGCGACTGATTAATGATCTTCTTTAGCGTGGTTAAGACTATATCTTGGGATTTCAACCTCAAGATCTTCATCGGTCACTCGAGCTTGGCAACTTAAGCGACTATGCGGTTCAACACCCCACGCTTTATCCAGCATGTCATCTTCTTGTTCATCACTCTCTTCGAGTGAATCAAATCCTTTTCGAACAATACAGTGGCAAGTCGAACAGGCACAAGACATTTCACAAGCATGCTCAATTTCAATGTCATTGCGCAAAGCAACTTCTAAAATAGATTCGCCTTCTTCTGCTTCGACAGTTAATCCATCAGGACAAAGATCGGCATTAGGTAAAAAAGTAATTTTTGGCATAATAATCTCGTTAGTTAAATATCATCAACTTTATGACCAGTTAAAGCATGACGAATTGACCTATCCATTCGCTTAGCAGCAAACTCCTGTGTCACTTTATCAACAACTTTGATTTGTTTTTCAATGGTATAACTGTCATCTAATTCACTTACGGCTTGTAATTGATGTTTAGCTGCTAAAATCTGATCCAGTTCATTTTCACTTAATAAATCGGCGTCTTTATCTAAGGCGCTTTGCAAACTCTCAAGAACTCGTGCGGCTTCAACTTTTTGTTCAGCGAGCATCCTAGCTTGTTTATCTTGCTGTGCATAGCTAATAGAATCTTGAATCATGGACGCGATTTCTTTATCTGTTAACCCATAAGATGGCTTGACTTGGATCGCTGCTTCAACGCCTGTTGATTTCTCTTTTGCGGTGACACTTAACAAACCATCAGCATCGACTTGAAAGGTAACTCGAATATGCGCTCCACCTGCAGGCATAGGAGGAATACCCCTTAACGTAAATCTTGCAAGTGATCGGCAATCAGCAACAGTTTCACGTTCACCTTGTAAAACATGAATCATCATCGCCGTTTGTCCGTCTTTAAATGTGGTGAATTCTTGCGCCCTCGCACAAGGAATGGTGCTATTACGTGGAATAATTTTTTCAACCAATTCGCCCATCGTTTCTATCCCTAAAGACAAGGGAATAACATCAAGCAATAGCATGTCGGAATCTGGCTTATTGCCAACGAGTATATCCGCCTGTATTGCTGCACCAATAGCAACAACTTTATCCGGATCAATCGACGTTAAAGGCTCAGTTTTAAAATAATCGCCGACAAGTTTACGAACTAACGGTACGCGAGTAGAACCACCGACCATCACAACTTCAACGATATCACTCATATCAGTTTGAGCATCTTTTAATGCCCGGCGACAAACCGCCAATGTGCGTTTGACTAACGGTTCAATTAACGCTTCAAATTGTTCACGTGTTATAGTTAAAGATTGACCTTCTATATTTGCTAAAACTGAATCTTGTTGGCTCAGTGCAATTTTGATTTTAACCGCTTCATCAATAATTGTTTGGTTGATATGGGGATCAGTGTTAGTTTCTAAACCGACTTGTTTTTTTAGATAATCTGCAAGTAGTCGGTCAAAATCATCACCACCAAGTGCAGAATCGCCCCCCGTTGCTAATACTTCAAACACCCCTTTATGTAAGCGCAAGATAGAAATATCAAACGTTCCGCCACCTAAATCATAAACGGCAATCACCCCTTCTTTGCCGGAATCTAAACCATAAGCAATCGCGGCGGCGGTTGGTTCATTTAAAAGACGAAGTACATGCAATCCAGCTAACTTTGCAGCATCTTTGGTTGCTTGCCGCTGAGCATCATCAAAATAGGCAGGAACAGTAATCACCGCGCCATCAATTTCACTTTGTAATGTCTGTTTTGCTCTATTGGCTAAAGCAACTAAGATTTCGGCTGAAACCTGAATAGGATTAACTTGGCCATTAGGTAAATTTAATAAGGGTACGCCATTTTCAGTTTGTGAAAATGCGTAGGGAAAATGCGAAAATTGAATATCGGATAAACTTCTGCCCATTAACCTTTTAACAGAACTTACTGTATTTTTGGGATCGTTGGCAGCATTATCTTTAGCATTCTTTCCAACGGTAATAACCGGATTATCATCATGATCGATGCCATAATGAACAACTGATGGCAATAAAGCATTACCGTCTAAATCAGGTAAAACCTCGGATTGTCCACTACGAACTGTTGCAACGAGTGAATTTGTTGTACCAAGATCAATGCCTACCGCCACACGACGTTGATGGGGTTCTGGTGTTTGTCCTGGTTCACTGATCTGTAATAATACCATTTAATCTATCTCTGTTGACGTGCGACTAATCTTAAAATTATAAAGCAAATTGCTTTTCTTGTAACTTCTCGATTTGTTCAATCAATCTAGTGAGATAACGGATTTTATAGAGTTGATTAAGTGCAGTTTGCCAATCTTGTTTAGCAATGAGCGCTAGTAATTGATTATAAACTGTTTTTTCACGTTCAATAATTTCTGCATGAAAATCATCTAACAAGGTAAAATTAGCTTGATTTTCAATGTCATCAAGCCTTTCACGCAAAGAAAATTGCTCCATTAAAAAATCGGCATCATGAATAATGCTCTGTTCTGCTGCAATATCAAAACCTTGTAACGATAAAAAATATTCAGCCGCTTTGATCGGATTTTTTAATGTTTGATAACCATCATTAATTTTAGCCGATTTTTGTACAACAGCGGATTTTTCGCTGTCATTTGCAGTCGCAAAATTATCTGGGTGATATTGTCTTTGTAGCTGTTGATAATGAAGCGCTAACTGTTTTGAATCAACCGGCAACTGTACAGGTAACTGAAATAACTCAAAGTAATTATCCATAATGATAGCTCCAACTAAACATTAAAGCTTTCGCCACAACCGCATTCATTCTTAGAATTAGGATTATTGAATTTAAAGCCTTCGTTTAAACCCTCTTTGACAAAATCAAGTTCTGTTCCATCAATATAAACTAAACTTTTTTTATCTACGATCACTTTGACATTTTTATCTTCAAAAACGCTATCATCGTCATTAATCACATCAGCAAATTCCAAGACATAAGCCATACCTGAACAACCGGATGTTTTTACACCTAACCTAAGCCCAACACCTTTTCCGCGATTAGCCAAAAAGGATTGAACTCGATTTGCTGCACTTGTTGTTAATGTGATTGCCATTAACCTTGCCCTTTCTTAGTTTTATAATCATCAATTGCGGCTTTAATTGCATCTTCGGCTAAAATTGAACAGTGAATTTTAACAGGTGGCAATGCAAGTTCTTTTGCGATATCAGTATTTTTAATCGCTTGCGCTTCATCTAACGATTTACCTTTAATCCATTCGGTGACTAAAGAGCTGGATGCTATTGCACTACCACAACCATAAGTTTTGAATTTAGCATCTTCAATAATACCCGCATCATTCACTTTGATTTGTAATCGCATTACATCGCCACACGCTGGCGCACCAACCATACCACTACCAACATTAGGATCATTTTGATCGAAAGAGCCAACATTGCGTGGGTTTTCATAATGATCAACGACTTTTTCACTATATGCCATAATTTGCTCCTAATTTTAATGGGCTGACCACTTAATTTTTGTTAGATCAACGCCATCTTTAAACATTTCCCAAAGTGGCGATAAATCTCTCAATTTGCCAATAGAATTTTTGATTAGTTTAATTACATAATCCACTTCTTCTTCAGTGCTAAAACGGCCTAATGAAAAACGGATTGAACTGTGAGCCAGTTCATCATTTAATCCTAATGCACGCAAAACATATGAAGGTTCTAAACTAGCTGAAGTACAAGCAGAGCCAGATGAAACAGCTAAATCTTTTAAAGCCATCATCAATGATTCGCCTTCAATATAAGCAAAGCTAACATTTAAGATATTGGGTGCACTGTGCTCTAACGAACCATTTAAGTAAACCTCTTCAATATCTTTTAAACCATTCCATAGGCGGTTTTTAAGTGCTAATAGTCGCGGCATTTCAGTAGCCATTTCTTCTTTAGCTATGTGATAGGCTTCGCCCATCCCAACAATTTGATGTACAGGTAACGTGCCTGAGCGCATACCACGTTCATGACCACCACCATGCATTTGTGCTTCGATACGAACACGAGGTTTACGTCTTACATAAAGCCCACCAATGCCTTTAGGACCGTAAATTTTATGTCCAGAAAACGACATAAGATCGACTTTTAACTTTGTTAAATCAATCGGTAATTTACCAACACTTTGCGTTGCATCAACATGAAAAACAATACCTCGTTCTCGGCACATCTCACCGATTTTTTCAATATTTTGAACCACGCCTGTTTCATTATTAACGTGCATAATAGATACAACAGTTGTATCACTACGCATTGCAGCTGCAAGCTTATCTAAATCCAATATTCCATTAGATTCAGGGGCCAAATAAGTCACTTCATAGCCTTCTCGTTCTAATTGACGACAAGTATCAAGTACCGCTTTATGTTCCGTTTTACAGGTAATAATGTGTTTACCTTTGGCTTGATTAAAATGGGCAGCCCCTTTAATGGCTAAATTATCGGCTTCTGTAGCGCCAGAGGTAAACACAATTTCTCGTGAATCTGCACCAATTAGATCAGCAATTTGGTTTCTTGCTATATCTACCGCTTCTTCGGCCTGCCATCCAAATTTATGAGATCGGGATGCCGGATTACCAAATATACCGTCGAGTGTTAAATATTGCATCATTTTTTCAGCTACTCTAGGATCTACCGGCGTTGTCGCTGCATAATCCATATAAATAGGTAGTTTCATTTATTACTCCCAATTACAAATTCTGTATTATATATTTATTAGTTAATCCTAACTTGCTGTATGTGACTTTGACGGTCTGCTACCGCTTTAACTTCCTTATTATTCACTAATTCACTTAGTGTAATGCTTGTTAAAAAGTCATCAATGCGTTCACTTAAATCATTCCATAAACTATGTGTTAAACATCTAACACCACCTTGACAGCCATTTTGACCATGGCATTTTGTGGCGTGAACTGTTTCATCTACAGCTTTAACAATCGAACTAATTGCAATTTGATCCATACTTCGACTTAGCACGTAACCACCACCTGGTCCTCTAACACTTAGTACTAAGCCATTTTTACGTAAACGCGCAAACAATTGTTCAAGATAAGATAATGAGATTTCCTGACGTTCTGAAATATCGGCAAGTGAAACCGGACCAGAGCTTGAATGTAGTGCTACATCCAACATTGCTGTTACCGCATATCGCCCCTTTGAAGTCAATTTCATTGATCATCTCCTCTTTATATTTTGGATGTATTGTATATATCCTTTTAGTTTAGTCAAGTATTTAGTTGACTATTTTACTAGGAATTAAATATACGTTGCTTATCGACGAATAACGCTAAAATATGCTAATCTAATAAGCTAATATGCTACCGGAGTTAAAGGATGAGTTTAGTATTGCGTTCTTTTTTATTGATAACTTTACTAATAGCCAATAGTAGTTTTGCAAGCAATGCTCAGACTAACTTGCGAGCTAGCTATCAAAAATGGACCAATTCTTATCAATCATTAAGTTTTGAAGAACAACAAGCTTTGCTAAACGAGTTAACAACTTATCCTCTTTATCCTTATGCTGCTGTACAATTTTTGCAAAGTAATATTAAAGTTGTTTCACCCGAATTAGTCAGAAATTTCATCACGCAATATAATGACTTTCCGTTAACTTCATCATTGATACAAGCTTACCTGGCAGAATTGACTAATCGTCAAGATTGGAACACGATTGTCAATTTTCCACAAGATGGGTCACCTGCAGCAAATTGCCGAAATCTCTATGCCCAATTACAACAAAATAGTAATAATGAGTCCATTTACAATGAAATTGAATCATTATGGATGACAGGCAAAGAACTGCCTTCAGCCTGTGACTCGCTAATTAATGCATGGTCACAAACCGGTAAACAGACCGGAAATATGATATTATTACGCATCGAACTCGCCCTTGAGTCCAACAACATAAAACTGGCACGATATTTAGCAAACACATTGGATAGTAGTTATCAAACTACAAAAAGTCATTTACTTGCTCTATTTGATAATCCACAAAAATTAAGTGAATTTTCAAAAAATATTACAGCGAGTAAATTTACTAAAAAAATTGTTCTTGCTTCCTTTGCACGTTTAGCTAAAGCTGATATGAATTTGGCCGAAGCAATTTTACCAAAACTTATTGAACAACAAGCACTAACTGAAGAAGAGCAAATTGTTTTACAAAAAAGCTTGGCTGATCGTTTCTTTAATGATTCAGCAACGCAGCAACAAATTGAGTGGCGTGATAATTTTATTGCCAAAACACATGACACGCCATTAGTTGAAAAACGTATCCGTGTCGCGATTGATAACAACGATTTTAAAGATATCGCTTATTGGTTAACGCAGCTTGATCCAAAAGATCAGTTGAAAGACGATTGGCAATATTGGCAAGCACGTGTGCTACTTAACAATAATCAACGAGAACAAGCCCATACCATTTTACAAACATTAAGCAATAATCGAGGCTTTTACGGTATGATTAGTGCACAAACACTTAATCAACCTTATATACTTGTCAATTTATCACAAGACCTTTCAGCTGCAGAACGTAGCAAATTAAATACTCAATATGACACTCAAGCCTTTATTGAAAGGATTAATGAATTACGTTTTTTAGGCATGATATCAGAGTCAAACCGTGAATGGCGATATGCATTAAGGAATCTACCCAATAATGATTATTTACAGTTAGCTAGATACGCTTACCAAAAAGGATGGGGCGATCTCAGTATCCAAGCAACAATCTCAGGAAAACTATGGGATAATTGGACAGAAAGGCTCCCAATTATGTATCAAAACTTATATAACAATGCATTAAAAGACAAAGTTATACCGCTTTCTTACGCATTAGCTATCTCGCGCCAAGAAAGCGCACTTGATACCACAATACAATCTCCCGTCGGTGCAAGTGGTTTAATGCAACTTATGCCGGCAACAGCTAAAGATACAGCTAAAAAAATGGGGTATGTAACCTATAACTCCCCTGCTCAATTATTTGATCCCGAAATCAATATACAACTTGGAACTTACTATCTAAATAGTGTCTATTTACAAAATAATAATAATCGTATTTTATCCTCTAGTGCTTATAATGCCGGCCCTAATCGTGTAAAAAAATGGCTTAATAAAAGTGGCGGCAAACTTGATGCTGTCTCATTTATTGATAGTATCCCTTTTACCGAAACCCGTAATTACGTGAAAAATGTATTAACTTATGATTACATTTACAAAACCATTTTAAAGCAAGAAAACGTAGGGATTTTAACCACAATTGAATTTAACCAACAATATTAATGACGAACAAGATGAAAAATAAAGAATGGCAACAAACCGTTGAAATATTACATCAAGCATTTAATGATGGCTATTCGCTTGATATATTAAAACTCCTATTAACTGCCGATGAACGAGATGCATTAATTACCCGAGTAAAAATTGTCCATGCTTTGTTAGATGGTTCAATTAATCAGCGTCAATTAAAAGAACAGCTTGGCATTGGTATTGCCACTGTCACTCGTGGTTCAAATAGTCTAAAAGAAGCATCGCCTGAATTTAAATATTGGTTAGAACAAAACTTATTAAATGACTAGTAAAAAAGGGAATGAAACAATTTTATCCACCATTTTTTTGGCGAATTTCATTTTCAGTAATGACGGGCACACAATAATCACACTCAATGCGTTGAAGATTTTTGACTGATTTAACCGAATCATCATGCAAATTATGATGAATTTCAATTAAACACCCTGAACGTAAACGAACTTTTAATGCAGGCATAGCAGCCAAGTGGACTTGCGAAATAAAATCTTTAAAATTTTCTGGTGGTCCGAAATATTTAAAACAAAGATACAATCCACCTTCACTTACAAATTGTTCAATATGTTCAAGGTTATTATTGTGTTCTAATGCAATAGTATAAAAAAGTTCTTGCTCATTGGCATTATCTTTACTTTTTAGTATTCGATTAAATGCATAAATTCTTTCTGGCAACGCTTCATTTTTATTAGCATAACGCGTTAAATAATTATGAAAAAATTGCACTCTTAATTTAATCTCTTCATCTAATAATTTACTTAGATTACAGTTATTTTTATAAGTAATTCCCCAAAAAGTCTGTTTAGGCATAGTGACAAATGTGGGTTCAGGCAGCGACAATCGCGTCTTATTGAGTTCAATGGCTGGCGTTAATCCAGTTGGATCCCAATATTCACTACGCCTATAACTTGCCGGTGTTTCATTAAATTGTTTTTTAAATGAACGGGTAAAAGTTTGTTGGGAATCAAAACGATATTGCATTGCAATATCTAATATAGGTTTACTGGTCATTCGTAAAGAAAGTGCAGCGTAAGTTAACCTTCGATGACGAATATAAGTACCAAGCACTTGACCGGTTACTTCTTTAAACATTCGTTGTAAATGCCATTTAGAATAACCTGATTTTTGCGAAACATTATCTATAGATAATGGCTGCTCCAGATTTTTCTCAATCCAAACGATAAGATCTGAAATAATACTAACTTGATTCATAAAACCCCATCATAAAGTGAATTGGCAAACAGCATTTGATTATGACTTAATCTTAGCAATAAGCAAGATTAAATTAGAAATTATTTTAACAATAAGAGTGGCTTCCGGCTTGATGTTCAGTAATATCTTTCACCCCTGCTAATTCTGGAAATTCGGCCAGTAACTGCTTCTCGATTCCTTCTTTTAAGGTATAATCCACCATCGAACAACCATTACAACCTCCACCAAATTGTAATATGGCATAATTATCTTCTGTCAACTCAACCAAGCTCACATGACCACCATGGCTAGCAAGTTGCGGATTAACTTGAGCTTGAATCAGATAATTAACGCGCTCGATTAACGGTGCATCATCTGCAACTTTCTTCATTTTTGAGTTTGGTGCTTTTAATGTTAATTGTGAGCCAAGTTCGTCGGTTACATAATCAATCACTGTCTCTTCCAAAAATGGAGCACTGATCTCATCAATGTAAACAGAAAAACCATCTTGCTTTTCTTCAATATCACTCTCTTCAACAGTATCAGCGGGACAATATGACACGCCACATTCCGCTGTTGCGGTACCAGGATTGATAACAAACACCCGAATTTGTGTTCCATCCGCTTGATTAGCAAGCAATTTTTTAAAATGCTGTTGAGCTGCTTGAGAAATGGTAATAATAGACATAAACCCCTCACTTTGATGCCGGTTATTTAATGAATAATTATGAGCATCACTGATTATAATAGTTGACTAACTCTGTTGGTTATTATAGGGATTGTTTATGATTTTACAATACTGTGCGACATAAACAAATGACTTGAACACTTATTGCACCGCAGTTTTTCAATTGTTGACTAATAACATTTACAGTATTGGCGGTAGTGACTATATCATCTATCAGCATAACAGATTGATTAGTAAGATCTTCCCGACAAAAATAGAGGGTATCAACATTATCAATTCGTTGTTGCAATGAAAGTGTTTTTTGATCTAAAGCTCGCTGTTTACGATATAATAAATGCGGATAAAAATCACGACCTAACCACTTAGCAATGGGGTTAGCCAATAATTCGGCTTGATTATAACCACGAGACCAATATCGTAAATGATGTAACGGGACACATGTCACTAAATCGGGTTTCATTAACCCGTCTGCTTCTCGTTGTTGATACCACGCTAAAAACATCAATCTAGCTAATGCTAAAGCAAATTCAGTTTTATGATAAAACTTTAACTGGTGAATAAGTTTTTTCAATGGATTAATATAATCACTCACTGCTATAAGCTTGTCATACTTTGGTTTATTGTCTCGACAACGGTAACAGATCTCAGTAAATAAAGAGTGTGGTAAGCAACATTGCTGACACACTTTATTTAACTTAGGTAAATTGTTCACACATTGACAACAAATGCCATGATGGCTTAAAGCTAATGGCATATTACATAAAATACAACGCATGAGTTCTCATTCTATTTCAAAATACAATTCAACAAAATAAATGTGGCATTTAAATGTTTCTATTTAATTAAAGCTATGTGAAGAATGCTAATAGTTAATTAAAGATAACAACTTTAAATAAGTCATACGATATAGAACAGTATTATTGTGAACTAAAACTCAAATTTTTATCTTATTTTACATATTTGTCATTTAAAATAGTTTAATATTCGGTATAATCTGCCAACTAAATTGGATAAGGAATTTAATATATGAATAAAATCAAAATGTTATTTGCTTCATTGTTGTTAACAATGGCTGCTACTTTTGCTTATGCTGATACAAAAGTACTATTACAAACCAGTATGGGTGATATCGAAATTGAATTAGACAGCGAACATGCGCCTATTTCTAGCAAAAATTTTATTGATTATGTCAAAAGCGGATTTTATGAAAATTTAACTTTCCACCGTGTTATTCCTGGCTTTATGATCCAAGGTGGTGGCGCAGATGATCAATTAAAATTCAAAGATAATACTACTCCAATTCAAAATGAAGCAAATAACGGTCTAAAAAATGATCGCGGCACTATTGCCATGGCAAGAACCAGTGAAATCAACAGTGCAACTAGCCAATTTTTTATTAACCTAGTAAATAATGATTTTCTTAATTATCAATCACCAGAAAAATATGGTTATGCAGTATTTGGTAAAGTAATTAAAGGAATGGATGTGGTTGATAAAATTGCCGCGGTACCAACTAAACGTATGGGACCTCACCAAAATGTTCCTGTTGAACCCATTTATATTAAAAAAGCAATAGTGGTTGAAGACAAATAATTTATCCCACTTTAAATATCTAAAATATAAAAAAACCACTCTTACAGTGGTTTTTTTCAATCCTAGTTAAGTTCACTTAATAAATGTGCTATGGCGCGAACACCTACTCCGGTTGCCCCTGTTGCCCATAAGGAAGTAGCACTTTTACGAAATGTGGCTGAGCAGTCAATATGTAACCAGTTTTGTTTATAATTTTTTATAAAATGCGATAAAAATGCCGCTGCGGTGCTAGCACCTGCGGTATTAGGTAAGCCAGAGTTAGCCATATCGGCAAAAGATGAAGGAAATTGCGAACGATGAAATTCAGCTAACGGTAATCGCCAAAATGCTTCGTGTTCGGTAGTCGCACTTTCAATTAGCCGATTAGCAAATGAATCATCGAATGATAACAAGGATTGATAATCGTTACCTACAGCAATTTTTGCAGCGCCGGTTAGCGTGGCACAATCAATAATATAGTGTGGTTTATCATTATCTGCGCAAATTAATCCATCAGCTAACACTAAGCGTCCTTCCGCATCTGTGTTATCAACCTCAACAGTTTTGCCATTACGATAATGAATAATATCGCCTAATTTAAAGGCATTACCACTGACTAAATTATCCGCACAACATAAATAAAGCTTAATACGGTGTTGTACACCACGAGCTATCGCTAATGCTAACGCGCCACTCACCAATGCAGCTCCGCCCATATCAGCACGCATTGATTCCATAAAACTGCTTGGTTTTAAACTATAACCACCAGAATCAAAGGTAATACCTTTACCCACTAAACAAGCAATAATCGGTGCTTTAGGATCTTTGCTCGGATTATAATCAAGTTCAAGCAATGCAGCTGGTCTATCCGAGCCTTTGCCAACAGTATAAATTCCCATATAATCTTGTTCTTTTAAGGCTTCGCCTGAAATAATTTTATAAGTTACATCAGATGAATACGTACTAATTAATTTTGCACTTTGTGTTGCTAATTCAAGAGGACTTAAGGTTTCGGCTTGCTGATTAACAATATCGCGACACCAATCAATAATATCCAAACGATATTTAAGTTCTGTTTTTTCTTTGCTATTGAGTTTTGCCCACGTCACTTTATTGTTTTTTTTGGCATTACGGTAACCTAACCAAAAATGCCAAGACGCTTCTAAATCCCAACCCTCTCCTGTCAGTTTCACCGCTTTAATGCCTTGATTATCCAATTTACGCCCTGCTCGCTGAATTGCACCTAAGCGATGTTCCGACTTATAGTGTATTGTTATAGCATCATCAGAAAAGCTGAGTAAGGCATCTTTGCCCCACTGCGCTTGAGCCGGTTCATTTGAAAGAAAAATAGATAACATCGACATATTAAAAACCTCATTGATTATCAAACAACAAAACATTGACTTAATTCTAATCAGAAACATGTTAATATAGCAAGCGAAGTTAAGAATAAATAAGGAGCGGTAATGACATCAGTTATCCCTATCAAAAACAGTATCAATTTTCGTGATTTAGGTGGAATCAAGACAACCGACGGCCGTCAAATTCGATCGGGGTTGTTATACCGTGCTGGTGACTTTTCTCGCTTAACTGAAGATGAAAAAAACATTTTATCTAACCAATTAAAGCTTCATCATATTTTAGATTATCGTGATCAGCATGAAATCGATCGCTGTCCCGATAATTTATGGGCTAATACTCAATATATTAATGTCCCGGCTAATCCATTAAGTAACGAAATTACTGCAAGTTTAACTAGTGATTATGATGATATCTTTATTTTAAAAAAATATTCACCATTTGATTTTATGGTAAAACTTTATCAGTTACTTCCATTTAATAATCAGGCTTATCAACAATTAATCTCACTTTTACTTAACGCTAATGGTAAACCATTAGTTCAGCACTGTGCAGTTGGTAAAGATAGGACCGGCATTGGTGTCGCGCTAACACTTTTTGCATTAGGCGTGAGTGAAGAAGATGTCATGCAAGACTATCTATTTACTGAACAATGCTTACAAACTTTTCGTGAAGAAACACTTAATCAATATAAAAATAAATTTACGCAGGAAGAATTAGACAAGTATAAAATCATATTTTCTGCCAAAAAAGAGTTCTTAACTGCTGCTATAAATGAAATTAAACAGCGTTATCAAACCATCGACAATTGGTTAGCCAAAGAGTACCAATTAGATGAAAAGCACAAAAAAAACCTACAACAAATTTATTTAGTTTAATCAATTTAAACCAATTAGCTAAATCGCTAAGGTTTATATAATAACCACGTTTAAAAAGTGGAATAATAAAATAGCAATGAGAGGAAAGTCAGATGTTAACAACACAAATGGTCAAAAAACTTAATGACCAACTGAATCTAGAATTTTATTCTTCAAATCTTTATTTACAAATGAGTGCATGGTGTGATGACCAAAATTTTCCCTCTTTTGGAAAATTTTTACGAGATCATGCCGGTGAAGAGCGCAAACATATGGAACGTTTGTTTGATTATGTTCTAGATTGTGGTTCACTTGCATTAATTGGAAAAATTGATGCACCAGAAGCAAAATATAAATCGTTACTCGATGTATTTAAAGCAGCCTATCAACATGAATTGACCATTACCAAAGCAATTAACTCACTGGTCGATTATGCCCTTACTCAAAAAGATTTTTCAACTTTCAATTTTTTACAATGGTATGTATCAGAACAGCATGAAGAAGAAAAGCTATTTAAAACCATTGTTGATAAACTAGAATTAGTAGGCGAAAATAAACGTGATTTATTCTTTATGGACAAAGACTTTAATAAAACCTTAAGTGAGTCAGGATTACTCACCACAAACGAATAATAAAATATTTGTAATAACTGTTACCCTAAAAGGGTAACAGATTATAATAATTAGGATTTTACAACAATATTGGTAATAGGATTATCACAATTAACCGCAAGATGAACGCCTGACAGCTGTTGATAATGAAAATAGAAATGCTGTCCAAAAGGGGCGCAAATAGAGTGACGTTCTAAATTAACATTGACTGATTTTATTTGCCAAACGCCTTTAGCATAAAGTTTTAATGCCGATTCTTTCAATGTCCAAAGCTGCCAAAAAGCTAATAATGTATCTTCTTGGTTAATCATCCATTGGTACTCTTCATCAGCAAAACAATGTTTAGCGACATTTAGGTAATTTTTTCGCGGCCTGTCTACCTCAATATCGACGCCCACCTTTCCTGACAATGCAACCGCTACAGCAACCCAATCCCCACTATGACTAATATTAAAATCAGGAAACGAGCAATCTAAAAAACGAGGTCGACTATTATCGCCAATGACCATTTCGGGTAAAATATCGACACTATAATGTTGTTTGAGTAACTGCGCTAAGATTGAACGACAAACTAAAAATTGCCTTTTACGTTGGCCATGCAATTTATTTGCATAATCAACAATTTGCTTAGGTAATAACGAAAAATCGATGATTGCATGATTTAGGTTAGCCAGTTGAGTTATTAGCATTATCAGAAAACAACTATTCATAAAAATTATTTTTTACTATTTTAACAGCATGCTATGCTAACTGTTATTAAAATTTATCCCTAACTTAGGATTGATCATGTCATTACCAACAAAATTAGTTCATGCAGGACGAAAACAACGCTATACCCAAGGTGCAGTAAATACCGTTATTCAACGAGCCTCTTCATTGGTGTTTGATACTCTTGCAGCCAAAAAAGAAGCGGCAGAAAATCGTACAAATGGTGCACTATTTTATGGACGACGTGGCACATTAACCCACTTTGCTCTGCAAGATGCCATGATTGAAATTGAAGGTGGAGCTGGTTGCTATCTTTACCCTTGCGGTGCTGCTGCCATTGCTAATTCAATTCTAGCTTTTGTCAAAACTGGGGATCATATCTTAGTATCCGAGGCAAGTTATGAGCCAACCCAAGAATTTTGTGAACATATTTTAAAAGATATGGGGGTTGAAACTGATTACTTTTCCCCTTTAATTGGCCGTTATATTACCAACCATATCAAACCTAATACCAAAGTGGTATTTTTAGAGTCACCAAGTTCAATCACTATGGAAGTTCAAGACATACCGGCAATTGTTAAGGCCATTCGAAGTGTTAATCCTGAAATCACCATTATGATCGATAATACATGGGGTGCTGGGATATTATTTAAAGCATTAGAACATGGTATTGATATCTCAATTCAATCAGGCACTAAATATCTTATTGGGCACTCAGATGGCATGTTAGGGACTGCTGTTGCCAATGAGAGATGTTGGGATAGATTACGAGAACGTTCTTATTTAATGGGACAAATGTGCGATGCCGATACGGCCTATATGGCGGCGCGTGGATTACGTACCTTAGCGGTGAGACTTAAACAACATCATGAAAATGGCTTAAAAGTTGCTAAATGGCTTGCTAGTCACCCGAAAGTGGCAACCGTTAATCACCCTGCACTTGAAAGTTGCAAAGGACATGAATTTTTCAAACGTGATTTTAGTGGTGCAAGTGGTTTATTTTCGTTTGTTCTCAAAGACCGCTTAACCGACATACAATTAGCTGATTTTTTAGATCATTTAAACCATTTTACCATGGCGTATTCATGGGGAGGATTTGAATCATTAATTTTAGCAAACCAACCTGAAGAATTAGCAAAAATTAGACCGGTATCAGGTGTCGACTTTACTGGCACATTAATTCGTCTGCATATTGGTCTTGAAGATCCTGATGATTTAATTGCCGATTTAGCTGCTGGTTTAGATAGAATAAAACTTGATAAAATCAAAACTACTGCGCTAACAAGCTTAATATAATTCACTGTAATATGAACAATACACACAACCCAATGCTTGATGACGTAATAAAACAAACCGTTTTACATCATTTAAAAGGCAGTAATGCACTACTGGTAGCTTTCAGTGGTGGCGTCGATTCGACGGTATTACTGCATGTATTGGTAATGTTGAAAAAACAGCTTTTACCCAATTTACAAATTAGGGCTATTTATATTCATCATGGTTTAAGTCAAAATGCCGATAACTGGGCAAACCATTGTGTACAACAATGCCAAACATGGCAAGTACCTATAATTATTGAAAAAGTGAAGCTTGATGATATGAACAAGAATATCGAAGAACAAGCTAGAGAGGCCCGCTATCAAGCAATTCATCATCACTTAAAAAGTTACGAAATGCTCTGCACAGCCCAACATCTTGATGATCAGTGCGAAACCTTTTTATTAGCCTTAAAGCGAGGTAGTGGTCCTGCTGGACTCTCTGCTATGCCCATCGAAAATGGACAACATCTTCGCCCATTATTATCGATATCACGCAAACAAATAGAAACTTATGCGAATCAAAATCAACTAACTTGGATAGAAGATGAAAGTAATCAAGATGACCATTACGATCGCAATTTTTTACGTTTAAATGTTTTACCAATTATCAATCAACGTTGGCCACATTTTCCGCAAATGGTCGCTCGAAGTGCCGAGTTATGCCAACAACAAGAAGCCTTAATTAACGAGCTATTACTGTCCGAGTATCAACAAGTGATCACCGTTCAAGGTCAGCTACGCTTAAAACCCTTGTTTGATTATAGCGAATATAAACGCAATGCTATTTTACGAATGTGGCTTCGGCAACAACAAGTTATCATGCCAAGCCAAAAACAGCTCACGCTAATTTGGCAAACTGTTGCGCAAGCGAAAGACGATGCCAATCCACAATTTATTTTGCATAATAAACAAATCCGCCGTTACCAAAACCAACTCTACCTGTTGCCACTATATCAAAATATTGAACAACACGTGCTTAAATGGGATTTATCGTCATCGTTAGTCTTACCTGATCATATTGGTGAATTACACGCCAATAATAAGCACAACTTAAATTGCCGCTTACCTCGTGCCGACGAAGATGTAACTGTGCGCTTTCATGCACAAGGACAGCTAAAAATTGTCAATCGTCAGGGTTCAAGAGCAATCAAAAAATTATGGCAAGAGCACCATATTCCACCTTGGATGCGAACCCGCATTCCTTTAGTTTATTATAATGAACAGATAATTTGTGCCGTCGGCGTATTTATTACTGAACAAGGAAAAGGATCGCAAATCCATTTTAGTTTGACGTAAATGGTCAATATGCAGACAAACAAACCTATTGCCAGAAAATGACCCGATTAGGCGGCATAAACGACCGCCTTAATTCAATAACCGTTATTGGTTATCGGCTCTCGCTTTCCAACGTTTAAGCAGTAATGCATTTGTTACCACACTAACGCTACTTAAAGCCATGGCAGCACCTGCAATCATTGGATTTAAAAATCCTAAAGCAGCTAATGGAATGCCAATTAAATTATAGAAAAACGCCCAAAACAGGTTTTGTTTTATCTTATTATATGTTCGACGCGAAATATCAATGGCATCAGCAATAAGGTACAAATTACCACGCATTAATGTAATACTCGCCGTATGCATAGCAACATCGGTGCCCGTTCCCATAGCAATGCCAATATCTGCGGCTGCCAATGCAGGGGCATCATTAATACCATCGCCGACCATGGCAACTAAATTATTATGCTCACTATGGCTCTCTTTCTGTAATTGATAAATATAGTTTGCTTTATCTTGCGGTAAAACTTCAGCAATCACTTTATCTAAACGCAACTGCTGCCCGACATAATTAGCCGCTTGCTGATTATCGCCAGTTAACATAACACTGGTAACATGCAATTGATGTAATGCTTCAATTGCATTTTTGGCTTCAGGTTTAATGACATCAGAAAAACCAAATAAAGCCAAAATTACGACCTGATTTTCTGATTGTTGTTTAGCCAAAAATGAAATAGTGTAACCTTTACCGGTAAGTTCATTGATTTTATCATCCATATTCACAAAATAGGCATTTAACGATTTCATCCAGCGTAAACTACCTAAATAGTATTCGGTATTATCAATCATTGCCATAATCCCTGAACCAGCTACTGAGGTAATATTCTGAGCATAATTATCGTGCTTAGCTTTAGATAACATCGCTTTAGCTAAAGGATGTTCACTCCCCGCTTGCATTGATGCCGCAATTGATAAAATCTGCTCGGGTGTTTCAGTACCGACGACGTCAATTTCCACTAATTCAGGTTTACCTACTGTTAACGTACCGGTTTTATCAAATGCGATCGTATTAATATTGTGCAGCGTTTCTAACGCTTCGGCATCTTTAATTAAAATCCCCTGACGAGCCGCTGCTCCCGTTCCCACCATAATCGCAGTAGGTGTTGCCAATCCTAAAGCACATGGACACGCAATAACCAATACGGCAACGGCATGAAGCAAGGCTTGTTGCCAATCATGATAAATTACTCCCCAAAACAGCAAGGTTACCAACGCAATAATCAAAATCACCGGTACAAAAATCGCACTGATACGATCTACAATTCGCTGGATTGGTGCTTTCTTAGCTTGGGCTGATTCAACCATATTTATAATTTTTGAAAGCATTGAGTCAGCTTGAATTGCGGTAGTTTTCACTATCAGCAACCCTTCACCATTAATTGTCCCCCCAGTAACAATATCATTAATGGATTTAGTTACAGGAAAGCTTTCCCCTGTTAACATCGACTCATCACTACTGGATGAACCTTCAATAACAATACCATCAACAGCAATACGTTCACCGGGTTTAATCACCACAATATCATTTACTTTTACCTGGTCGATAGGTACATTCACTTCTTGGTTACCTTGCCTGACTAATGCCATCTCTGGTCGTAACGCTGAAAGAGCTTCAATTGCTTGGGTTGTTTGATGCTTCGCTCTTAACTCTAACCACTTACCAATCAAAATTAAGGTAATAATCACCACTGATGATTCAAAGTAGAGGTGATCATAATGACCACTAATAAGCTGATATAACGACAAGCCATAAGCGGCACTGGTACCAATTGCGACTAATAAATCCATATTACCGGTTAATGCTTTTAACGCATTAAACCCACTACGATAAAACTTACCACCTAGTCCAAATTGCACAATCGAAGCAAGAATAAATTGCAACCAAGCAGGTAGCATCAAATTAATGTCAAACGGTTCAAGTAACATAGGGATGACAAAAGGTACAGACAAGATAATAGACAAAACAATAGGCCAAAGTGAAGCTTGCTTATCAACATCTTTATGGTGCATTTGTTGATCAGTAATTTTTACCGCATGATATCCGGCATTGTCCACAGCTGACATGAGTGTGTCTAACTTAACATTCGAATTTGCATTAACGGTTGCTTTTTCAGTCGCAAGATTCACACTAACATCAATGACACCATCAATCTTTCTCAGCGCCTTTTCAACTCGACTAACACATGATGCACAGCTCATATCCTCAACAAAAAAATGGTATTCGACAGTTTTCATTTAACACATCCCTTAATTTTTGGTGTGGTACATATTGTAGTATTAATTATCCTTTTAACAAGAATGCACTTTTTTGATATATACTACCCAAAAAGATACTATCAAGATAATTAAGTGAAAAATAAATCAATCAATAAAAGCTGCTGTGAAAACAAACATCAAACAATAACCTATTGCCCTGTTGATGCCACCATCAATATGATTGGTGGTAAATATAAATCGCTCATATTATGGAAACTTATGGCTAAAACTACCTTAAGATTTTCTCAGTTACGTAAGGAAATCCCTACGGCTACAGCTAAAATGCTAACCCAACAACTACGCGAACTTGAATCTAATGGCTTAATTCATCGACAAGTTTTTCCAGTGGTACCGCCTAAAGTTGAATATTCTTTAACAAACTTTGGCAAAAGCATTAAACCAGTACTTGAATCAATGTATATATGGGGCAGTGACTATTTAAACAATCAAGGTTTACACGTTAATTGTTCAATGACGTCATTAGATGACGCAAAATAACTAAAATGACTTTTTGTAGTTGATGACTAGTATAAAGCAAAATGCAAGGCTACAACCCTGCATTTCGAATAAAGAAAGTACAATTAATTACGCAAATTTTCTGGCCAATCGTTTTGGGTCGAAACTAACAAATCTTTGACCACACGAGGATTACCCGCCACAATATTGCCCGAAACCATATAATTATTGCCACCAGCAAAATCGGTGATAACGCCACCTGCTTCACGTAAAATTAACTCGCCTGCGGCAATATCCCAAGGTTTTAAGCCAATTTCAAAAAAGCCATCTAAACGGCCTGCTGCTACATAAGCTAAATCTAACGCGGCAGACCCACTACGGCGAAAATCACCACATCTTACAAATAATTTTTGCAATACCGCAAAATAACTATCACTATATTGTTTAACTTTAAATGGGAAGGCCGTTGCGAGCACACTACCCTCAAGGTCTTTAGCATTGCTAACACGAATACGATACCCATTAAGCTGTGCACCTTTACCTCGCGCCGCGGTAAACAGCTCATTACTCATAGGATTATATACAACGGCAATTTCTGTTTTACCTTTAACTCGAGCCGCAATAGAAACTGCAAAATGTGGGATATTTTTAATAAAATTGGTCGTACCATCAATTGGGTCAATTATCCACTGCGTATCGGCATCACTACCTTTAGCTAAACCACTTTCTTCAGCAATAATCGTATGATCAGGATACGCTTTTTTGATTGTTTCAATAATAAGTGATTCAGCAGCACGATCTGCATTAGTGGCAAAATCGTTAGCACCTTTAGTATCAATTTCGATTGAACTTGGGTTTTCATAAGCCTTAATGGCAACATTACCTGCTTTACGAGCAGCACGAATAGCAATATTAAGCATCGGATGCATAAATTTTTTTCCAATTGATGATGTTAAAGAACGGAGTGTTTTAGTAAAACTCTATAGAGTGATACCAATAATGACGGCATAGTATAAAGGTTTTGCCGCTTTATTGCCAGAATATGTTAGGGTTGATAAATAAAATATTAAAAATCACAAATTTTAATGCTAGCGTGAAATGTGAGGAAGGATGTGATATAAAATCCAAAAGTTCCCAACGAAAAGCATTTTTATTTCGATTAACAATCCCTTTTCAACTCCAATAACAAACGCATTATTTAACTTTTTATTTATTGGTTTGATTTAAATTCAGGACTTTATATCTCAATCAACTTATCAATATTTACATAAAAATTACAGTAAAATCACAAACATTTACACAGAATTTACAACTTGTGTATACATATCAGTTATTACCCATTAGTATGCCAAACATGGTTTTATGTGTCTATTTTGTAGCGTTGTGATTATGTGTTTTTCTGTAAAAAATCTTGTATTAACGGCAGTCATTACTATTTCGCCGTCTTGTTTATTATTCGCCGAGCCGCCACCGACAAAAGTCATTAGTGATGAGCAGCTTATTCATCAACAAGAGCGAGACAAAGCTCTACAAGAAACATTGACACCCGCCACTCCCGATATCCGTTTATTACCGCCATCAACCCACACAGGTGAACTTAATTTTCCCACTGAATCATTATGTTTTGTTATCAATCAAGTGCAGTTACTTGAGCGGGATAAATTACCCTGGTTTATTCCCTTAAATAAATTAGCAAAACAAGCTGAGCACCACTGCTTAGGCTCTGAGGGTATAAATTTATTGATGAAAGCAATACAAGACAGACTCATTAGCTATGGTTATATCACCACGCGAGTGGTGGCACCGGAACAAGATTTGGCAAGTGGTAAGTTGCAACTATTATTGGTTGAAGGTAAAACCCGGCATATTTATTACAGTGATGATAGTGATAACTATGCCCAGCTTTATACAGCTATGCCAGCACGGGAAAATTATCTTCTGAATTTACGGGATATAGAGCAAGGACTTGAAAATTTACAACGATTACCGACAGTGAGTGCTCAAATGAAGTTAGTGCCGGGTGATAAACCGGGCGAAAGCGATATTGTTATTAGCCGCAAACAGAGCAAGATGTGGCGATTGGGATTGTCGGTTGATGATTCAGGGACTAAAACAACAGGGCGAGACCAAGGCGGGGTGACATTTTACTTAGATAATCCCTTATCGCTCAGTGATTCCTTTTATGCCTCAGGTGGGCATGATATTAATGGAAAAGGTAAATATGGCTCACGCAACTATTTGCTGTCTTATTCAATTCCGTTTGGTTATTGGTCGTTAAGTGCATCTTTATCGGGCAATAAATATCATCAAAATGTAGCAGGTGAAAATCAGGATTACCAGTACAGTGGTCGCAGCCGCAATGCCAATATACAACTGAGTTATGTGCTGCATCGAAATGAATCACAAAAGACCACATTAAGTTATGGACTAATGTTACGCCAATCACATAACTATGTCGATGATACCGAGATTGAAATCCAACAACGAAAAACCACAAGCTGGCAATTGGGCATTGCTCACCGGCATTACATTGACAATATTACCATCGATGCGGGTGTTACTTACCAAAAAGGAGTTCGTTGGTTTAATGCAAAAAAAGCGCCGGAAGAGTACAACCCGGAAGATAACAGCAGCGCCTTGTCAGATATTTTCTCAGTTAACTTTTCTACCAATGTCCCTTTCACCTTAGGTGAACAGCACCTTCGTTATCGTTTAGATTATCAGGGGCAATATACGCGTGGCTCACACTTAACTTCACCAGACCAGTTTTCGATTGGTGGGCGCTGGAGTGTTCGGGGCTTTGATGGGGAGTTAACATTAAGAGCGGACCGCGGTTGGTATCTTCGTAATGAATTAGCCTGGCAAGTTCCCTTTAATCATGAAACCTATTTAGGTCTTGATACCGGTGAAGTATCGGGTGGTAAAAGTGAGTATTTGCTAGGGCGGCATTTAACCGGTGGTGTACTGGGATTACGGGGAAACAATTATGGTTTTTACTATGACCTGTTTGCCGGCATGCCAATTCGCAAACCGAAAGGCTTTCAAACCAATCCGCTGGCATTAGGCTTTAGTGTGATGTGGAATTATTAGGTTGAATAACAAGATGTACGTTGTGTTATGTGTATAACTAATGGTGAATAAATAAAAAACACAAAAAATAAAAATAAAAATAAAAATAAAAATAAAAATAAAGATAAAGATAAAGATAAAGATGAAGATAAGGAATAAGGAATAGATTATGAATAAGCGCTTATACCGAATAATTTTTAACAAAAAACGTAATATGCAAATGGTGGTTGCTGACATTTCGAAAACAGCAAATGGTCAGGCAAAAACCACCACAGATACGCAACAAACAGCGATTGAATCTATTTTTGCAACGCTCAAACCGATAAGCTTATTCGTATCTATATCGCTGGGTTTTGTCACGCTGACTTCGCCGGTTTATGGCAGTCAAATAGTGGCGGATAATCAGGCGGGCCGCCACCAACAACCGA